>NZ_CP141769.1:301098-602196 GCF_035621355.1 Thiobacillus sp. SCUT-2
AATCGGCCAGATCGGTGGCGGTGGCGAAGCCCTGCATGACGGCGGCGCGCATCGCCTCGGGCTTCACCGTCACCCCGCGCAGCATGTCCGCGTAGATCGCCAGGGTGTCGGCCAGCGTGTCGACGGTGTCGAACAGCGGTTCCTTGTCTTCCTGGTTGTCCTTGTTGTAGGCCAGCGGTTGCCCCTTCATCAGCGTCAGCAGGGCGACGAGGTGGCCGTTGACGCGGCCGGTCTTGCCGCGCACCAGTTCGGGTACGTCCGGGTTCTTCTTCTGCGGCATGATCGAGGAGCCGGTGCAGAAGCGGTCGGCGAGGTCGATGAAGCCGAAGCTCGGGCTCATCCACAGGATCAGTTCCTCGGACAGGCGCGACAGGTGGGTCATCACCAAGGCGGCAGCGGCGGTGAATTCGATGGCGAAGTCGCGATCCGACACGGCGTCGAGCGAGTTTTCGCACACGGCCTCGAAGCCGAGCGCGCGGGCGACGAATTCCCGGTCGATCGGGTAGCTGGTGCCGGCGAGCGCCGCGGCGCCCAAAGGCAGGCGATTGACGCGGCGGCGGCAGTCGGCCATTCGCTCGGCGTCGCGCGCCAGCATTTCGAAGTAGGCCAGCAGGTGATGCCCGAAGGTGACCGGCTGCGCAACCTGCAGGTGGGTGAAGCCCGGCATCACCGTGTCGGCGTGTGCCTCGGCGAGGTCGACGAGCGAGGTCTGGCAGGCCTTGATGCCTGCGATGATGCGGTCGATCGCGTCGCGCAGGTAGAGGCGGATGTCGGTCGCGACCTGGTCGTTGCGGCTGCGGCCGGTGTGCAGGCGCTTGCCGGCATCGCCGATCTTCGCGGTCAGCGCGGCCTCGATGTTGAGGTGGACGTCCTCCCTGTCGAGCGACCAGGCGAAACGGCCGGCGCGGATCTCGTCCAGCAGCTCGGCCATGCCGCGCCGGATCGCGTCCAGGTCGTCCTTGGTCAGCACGCCGACGTGGTGCAACATGGCGGCGTGCGCCAGCGAACCCTGAATGTCGAACGCGGCCAGCCGATAATCGAAGGGAATCGACGCGGTGTAGCGCTTGACGATTTCGGAGACCGGCTCGGAAAAGCGGCCGGACCAGGCGCCTTCCGGCGGCGTCGAGGACGTGCTCATGGGGCAGGAACGGGGGAATGAAAAGGAAGAATCATAACAACCGGCAGGTCGAATTGCCGAACTTCTGCCACATGGGGGTCAGCCTGCGCATCGTGTTGACCGTCGAGGCTGCGCTGATGGCGGGCGTGGTTGCGCGCGTGGCGGATGCACAGGCGTTCTGGCGGGCGTTCATCGCACTGTCGGCGCTGGCGCAGCCGGCGCTGCTGTTGACGCTGCTCGCGCTCTGCGCGGGCGGGCGCTGGCTGCGCAGCCAGCCCTACCGGCGTGGCGTGGCGCTGACGCTGGCACTGGGCGTGGCAGTGCCGACGCTGTTCCGGCTCTGGATGGGGCCGCAGCTGGCGGGGCCGGATGACGATCCGGTCGTCGCGGTGGCCCTGTTCGCGCTGGCGGTCGGCGCGGGACTCCTGGGCTATTTCAACCTGCGCGCCCGCGCGCTGTCTCCCGCCATCACCGAGGCGCGGCTGCAGGCCCTGCAGGCGCGCATCCGCCCGCATTTCCTGTTCAACAGCCTCAATGCCGTGCTGTCGCTCGTGCGCAGCGATCCGCGCCGCGCCGAGCACGCGCTCGAGAATATGGCCGACCTGTTCCGCGCGCTGATGAGCCAGGCCAACCAGCTGGTTCCGCTGGAGGACGAGGTTGCGCTGACCCGCGCCTATCTGGAGCTCGAGCAATTGCGCCTGGGCGAGCGTCTGCAGGTCGCCTGGCACGTCCGGAAGATGCCGGGCGACGCGCTGGTTCCGCCGCTGGTGATCCAGCCGCTGGTGGAGAACGCCGTATACCATGGCATCGAGCCGCAGCCCGCAGGCGGCGAGATCAGCCTGAATCTCTATCGCAGCGGCGACAAGGTGCACATCGTCGTGCGCAACCCGATCGCCGCCGCCACCGGCCACCACAAGGGCAACCGGATCGCGTTGGCCAACATCCGCGAGCGCCTGCTGCTGCACTTCGACCTCGATGCCCAGCTCAAGTTGGAACCGCTGGGGGCCGTTTATCAGGTGCACATCGTCCTGCCCTATACCCGTGAACGCACCCAGCCCGCCCCTGCGCGTCCTCATCGTCGATGACGAGGCGCCCGCGCGCCACCGCCTGCGCGACGTGCTGGCGGACTGCGCCGGCGCGCTGCCGGTCGACGTGGTCGGCGAAGCGGACAACGGGATCGACGCCTTGACCCAGGTGCAGCGGCAGCCGGTCGACGCCGTCCTGCTCGATATCAGGATGCCCGGCATGGACGGCCTCGAGTGCGCGGCCCATCTCAACCGCCTGGCAACGCCGCCCGCGATCATATTCAGCACGGCCTACGACGCCTACGCCTGTCAGGCCTTCGACCTCAACGCCGTCGATTACCTGCTGAAGCCGGTCCGCGCCGAGCGCCTGATGCAGGCCCTGTCGCGTGCGCACCGGCTTAACGCGACGACGCTGGAGCATTTGCGCGAGGCCCACCCGAAGGCGCGCACCCACCTCTCGGTCAACGAGAAAGGCCGCATCGTGCTGATTCCGATCGGGGACATCCTGTACCTGAAGGCGGAACTGAAATATGTCACCGTGCGGACGGCTGCGCGCGAGTTCCTCATCGAGGAGTCGCTTACCCGGCTGGAAGACGAGTTCGGGGGCACTTTCCTGCGCATCCACCGCAATTGCCTGGTTGCCCGGGCGCGGATCCGCGAGGTCGGCAAGCAGCCCGGCGACGACGAGGGGCATTTCCTGCGGCTGGACGGCCTCGACGAGCGGCTGATGGTGAGCCGGCGCCAGTATTCGGCGCTGCGCGAGGCGCTCAAGGCGTTCTGATGGCCCGCATCGGGCGTGCCAATAAAAATAAACTCCAGCAATATCAGCGTCTTATCATGTTCCTACAACTAAAGTTGTATAGCCGGATCGCGCGCCGCTTCGTAGGATGAAGCCGCTTGCTGTTCCGCGGCAAGCAGAAGTTCTCCGCAATGAGGAACGTGTCTCCTCATCTCCGCCGGGTTCGTCCGAACCCGGCTTTTTTTTGCCTGCCCCGGCTATCATGGCGGCATGGAACCCGACAACCCGAACCGCCACCCGCAGGGGGCAGGCCGTGATCGTCAAGCCGCTGCCCCGAGGGATCCCCTTTCGGATATGGCGCCAACAAGCACGCTCACCGAAACCCCGCTCGCATCCGAAACCGTCTTCAAGGGCCGGCTCATGCACGTCAAGCGCGATCGCGTGCGGCTGCCCGACGGCCGCGAGTCGACGCGCGAATACATCGTTCATCCCGGCGCCGTTGTCGTCATTCCGGTGTTCGACAACGGCGACCTGCTGCTGGAGCGGCAGCACCGCTACCCGCTGCACCGTGACTTCATCGAGCTGCCCGCCGGCAAGATCGACCCGGGCGAGGACGACCTCACCTGCGCCAGGCGCGAGCTCGAGGAGGAAACGGGCTACACCGCGACCGAGTGGCGCGCGGTCACGACGATCTATCCCTGCATTGGCTATTCGGACGAACGCCTGGCGTTCTACCTGGCGCGCGGCCTGGCGGACGGCACGCACGCGCGCGACCACGACGAATTCCTGGAAATCTTCCGCCTGCCGTTCGCCGAGGCGATGCAGTGGGTGCGGGACGGCCGCATCTGCGAGACCAAGACCGTGATCGGCCTGTTCTGGCTTGAGAAGATGCTCGAACAAGGCTGGTAAGCCTTCGCGATTCGAGCAGGCGGGCGGGTAGGCCCGTCCGCGCCGCACGCGGACGGCGTGCGGCGCGGAGGGTCAGCCGGGCTGGTAGGCCAGGTTCGGCGCCAGCCAGCGCTCCGCTTCAGCCATCGACCAGCCCTTGCGGCGGGCATAGTCCTCGACCTGGTCGCGCTCGATCTTGGCGACGGCGAAGTACTGGCTGTCGCGGTGCGACAGGTAGAAGCCCGACACCGCGGCGCCCGGCCACATCGCAAAGTTCTCGGTGAGCTGGACGCCGATTGCGTTCGTCGCGTCGAGGAGGCCGAACAGGGCCGCCTTTTCGCTGTGCTCCGGGCAGGCCGGATAGCCCGGCGCCGGGCGGATGCCTTGATACTGTTCTGCGATCAGCTCGTCATTTGTGAGCGCTTCCTCGCTTGCGTAGCCCCAGAATTCCTTGCGCACGCGCAAATGGAGGTGCTCCGCGAAGGCTTCCGCCAGGCGGTCGCACAGCGCCTTGAACAGGATCGCCGAGTAGTCGTCGTGGGCCGCCTCGAACGCCTTTGCGCGCTCGTCCTCGCCGATGCCGGCGGTGACGACGAAAGCGCCGACATAATCCTTCTGCCCGCTCGACCGGGGGGCGACGAAATCGGCGAGGCACAGGTTCGCGCGTCCCTCGGGCTTCTTCATCTGCTGGCGCAGGTTGTGCCAGGTCTCGCGCACCGCTGCGCGCGACTCGTCCGCATAGATCTCGATGTCGTCGTCGCCCACGCAATTGGCGGGGAAAAGCCCGAATACGGCGCGCGCCTCGACCCAGTTCTCCGCGATCATCTGCTTCAGCATCGCCTGGGCGTCGGCATAGAGCTTCTTCGCCTCGGTGCCGACCACCTCGTCGTCGAGGATCTTCGGAAACTTGCCGTGCAGTTCCCATGACGCGAAGAAGGGCGTCCAGTCGATCGTCGCCGCGATGCGGGAGAGATCGTAGGCGCGCAGCACGTGGACGCCGGGCTGCTTCGGCACGGGCGGCGCGTAGGCTGTCCAGTCGATCGGGAATTTGTTGGCGCGCGCCTCCGCCAGCGATACGCGCGCGGTATCGGACTTGTGCTTCAGATGCCGCTCGCGCGTCTTGGCGTATTCAGCCTTGATGTCGGCGGCGTAGGCGTCGCGCAGGTCCTTCGACAGCAAGTGGGTACAGACGCCGACCGCGCGCGAGGCGTCCTTCACGTAGACGACCGGCGACTCGTAATTCGGCGCGATCTTGACCGCGGTGTGCGCCAGCGAGGTCGTCGCGCCGCCGATCAGCAGTGGAATCGTGTAGCCCTGGCGCTGCATCTCGCGCGCCACGTGTGCCATTTCCTCCAGCGAGGGCGTGATCAGGCCAGACAGGCCGATGATGTCGGCTTGGTGCTCCTTCGCGGCGTCGAGGATCTTCTGCGCCGGCACCATCACGCCAAGATCCACGATGTCGTAGCCGTTGCAGCCGAGCACGACGCCGACGATGTTCTTGCCGATGTCGTGGACGTCGCCCTTGACCGTTGCCATCACGATCTTGCCGGCGCTCTGGGCGTCTCCCGCACGCTTGTCGGCCTCGATGAAGGGAATGAGGTGGGCCACCGCCTGCTTCATCACGCGGGCGGACTTCACCACCTGCGGCAGGAACATCTTGCCGGCACCGAAGAGGTCGCCCACGACGTTCATGCCGGCCATCAGCGGGCCTTCGATCACGTGCAGCGGGCGCTCGGCCGCGAGGCGGGCCTCCTCGGTGTCCTCGACGATGTACTGCGTGATGCCCTGCACCAGCGCATGCGACAGCCGCTCGTTCACCGGCAGGCTGCGCCAGGCGAGGTCCTCGACCTTCTCCTTGGCGCCGCCCTTCACGCCCTCGGCGAAGCTCACCAGCCGCTCGGTCGCGTCGGCGCGCCGGTTCAGCAGCACGTCCTCGACGCGCGCCTTGAGTTCGGGATCGAGCGCCTCGTAGACGCCGAGCTGGCCGGCATTGACGATGCCCATGTCCATGCCGGCCTGGATCGCGTGGTAGAGGAAGGCCGTGTGGATCGCCTCGCGCACCGCGTCGTTGCCGCGGAACGAGAAGCTCACGTTCGACACGCCGCCGGAGACATGGGCGTGCGGCAGGTTCTGGCGGATCCAGCGCGTGGCCTCGATGAAATCGACCGCGTAGTTGGCATGCTCCTCGATGCCGGTGGCGACCGCGAAGATGTTGGGGTCGAAGATGATGTCCTCGGGCGGGAAGCCGACGGTTTCCGTCAGCAGCTTGTAGGCGCGCGCGCAGATTTCGGTCTTGCGCGCATAGGTGTCGGCCTGGCCGGTTTCGTCGAAGGCCATCACGATGACCGCCGCGCCATAGCGCAGGCACAGCTTCGCCCGCTCGATGAACTCGGCCTCGCCTTCCTTCATCGAGATCGAGTTGACGATACCCTTGCCCTGGATGCACTTGAGTCCGGCCTCGATCACGTTCCACTTCGACGAGTCGAGCATGATCGGCACCCGCGCGATGTCGGGCTCCGAGGCGATCAGGTGGAGGAAGCGCACCATCGCCGCCTCGGCGTCGAGCATGCCCTCGTCCATGTTGATGTCGATGACCTGGGCGCCGTTCTCCACCTGCTGCCGGGCCACCGACAGCGCGTCGTCGTAGCGGCCCTCGAGGATCATGCGGGCGAAGGCTTTCGACCCGGTGACGTTGGTCCGCTCGCCGACGTTGACGAAGAGGCTGTCCTTGCCGACGTTGAAGGGTTCCAGCCCCGACAGGCGCATCGCCGGCTCCAGCACCTGCGGCGTGCGCGGCGCGACACCCTCGACCGCCTGGGCGATGGCGGCGATGTGCGCGGGCGTGGTGCCGCAGCAGCCGCCGACGATGTTGAGCAGGCCCGAGCGCGCCCATTCGCCGATGTGCGTCGCCATCTCGGCGCCGTCCATGTCGTACTCGCCGAAGGCGTTGGGCAGGCCGGCGTTGGGGTGGGCCGAGACGAAGGCGTCGGCCTTGGTGGCGAGCTCCTCGACGTACTGGCGCAGCAGATCCGGCCCGAGCGCGCAGTTGAGACCGATGGATAAGGGCCGGGCGTGGCGCACCGAGTTCCAGAACGCCTCGGTGGTCTGCCCGGAAAGCGTGCGGCCCGAGGCATCGGTGATCGTGCCGGAGATCATCACCGGCAGGCGCAGCTTGTTGGCTTCGAAGTATTCCTCGATCGCGAACAGCGCGGCCTTGGCGTTGAGCGTGTCGAAGATCGTCTCGACCATCAGGATGTCGGCGCCGCCCTTGACCAGCCCGTCGATCGCTTCCAGGTAGGCCTCGCGCAACTGATCGAAGGTGACGTTGCGGTAGCCGGGGTCGTTGACGTCGGGGGAAATGGTGGCGGTGCGTGAGGTGGGGCCAAGCACGCCGGCGACGAAGCGGGGCTTCGCCGGGTTGGCCGCGGTCGCTTCGTCGGCCGCCTCGCGCGCGAGCCTGGCGGCGGCGAAGTTCAGCTCCGGCACCAGATGCTCCATGCGGTAGTCCGCCATCGAGATCGAGGTCGCGTTGAAGCTGTTGGTCTCGAGGATGTCGGCGCCGGCGGCGAGGTACTTGGCGTGGATCTCCTTGATGACCTGCGGCTGCGTCAGGCACAGCAGGTCGTTGTTGCCCTTGAGGTCGTGCGGGAAGTCGGCGAAGCGGTCGCCGCGGTAATCGGCCTCGGTCAGCTTGTAGGACTGGATCATCGTGCCCATCGCGCCGTCGAGGACGAGGATGCGCTGGGCGAGCAGGGAGCGGAGCGGGTCGGTGCGGTTGGCCATGATGCAGGGCGATTCCGGGGCAAACTTGAATGGTAACACCCGTCTCCGCGGGGTTCCGCTGCCGACTTGTCGACGCTCCTATCGGCTTCGCCACACGGCGGGCGTGGGGAAAGGGGCCGAAACCCCGCAAGAAAAAGGTGGACGGGCATGGCCTGATAATTGCAGACGCCCCTTGCCAGGGGAGCGTCTGGCCCAGGCGACGACAAGATACGGCGAGCGAACGAATGGCGATACGACACTATTTTCTCAAGCGCATGCTGATGGTGCTCTGCATCGGCGCGCTGGCGCCCGTGCCTGCTCTGGCCGCCGACCGGGTCGAGAAGGCCTCCGGCTATTACGAGGACGCGCTCGTGCGCATGGACCGCAAGGATGTCCAGGGCGCCATCGTCCAGCTGAAAAATGCGCTGCAGCAGGACGGCAAGATGCTGCCAGCGCTGGTGCTGCTCGGCGAAGCCTACTTGGCGAGCGGCGCGCCGCTGGGCGCCGAGCGGGTGCTGGCCGATGCCGAGCGGCTGGGCGCGGACCGGTCGCAGATCATCGCCATGCAGGTGGAGGCTTACGGGTTGCTCGGACGCAACCAGGCCTTGCTGGAGCGGTTCTCCCCGGACGGACTTCCCGCGCGCGTCAAGTACAAGGTTCTGGTTGGGCGTGGCTACGCGCAGATCGGTCTCGGACAGACGCGTGCGGCACTTCAGTCCTTCGAGCAGGCACGGCAGCTCTTCCCCGACGACCCCATTGCGCTGGTCGGGCAGGCGATGGCCTATCTGCGGGGCGGCGACCATGCCAATGCCGCCGACATGGCACAACGTGCGATCGCGAAGGCGCCGACCGATCCGTCCGGCTGGAACATGAAAGGCTCGGTCGCCCATGCCCAGGGGAACGTCAGGGAAGCGCTGGCAGCCTACGACAAGGCCTTGAGCCTGAAGCCCGATTATCTGGATACGCTGATTGCGCGGGCTTCGCTGCTGTTCGACCTCAACCGCGACCGCGAGGCGGCCCGGGATGTCGCCGTCCTCAAGCAGAGGTTCCCCGGGGACCCGCGGAGCGCCTATCTGCAGGCGCTTCTCGCGGGCCGCCAGGGAAAGGGCAAGGAAGCGCGCGATGCGCTCGTCGCCGCCGCGGCCGCGCTCGATGCCCTTCCCTTCGAGGCGGTGCAGACGCGTCCCCAGCTGGTGTTGCTCGGCGGGATCGCGCATTTCAGCCTTGGCGAGGATGAAAAGGCCAAGACGTATCTTGGCGCGTATCTGCGGAAATATCCCCAGCATCTCGGGGCGCGCAAGCTCATGGCCGCCATCCTGCTGCGGGAACGGGACTACAGCAAGGCGATCACGGTCCTGGAAGGGGAGGTCCGGGCACGGCCGAGCGATCCCCAGGCGTTGTCGATGCTGGCGACGGCCTACATGGCCCTGGGGCGGCACGCCGAGGCGGTGTCCCTGCTGGCGGACGCGGCCAGTCTGGGGGGAAGCCGCGCGCCGGACGTTACCGCGAATTTCGGCCTGAGCCTCATCGGGAGCGGCCAGGAAGCGCAGGGGATGGCGCAACTTCAAAAAGCCTACTCGGAGAATCCCGGCCGGGCCCACGCCGGCGTTCCATTGGCCATCCTGTACCTCAGGCTGGATCAGCCCCAGCCGGCGATCCAGATCCTGCAGGCCGTGACGCGGAATGAACCGCAGAATCTGACCGCGATGAACGTCCTGGCAGTTGCGCGCGGGATGGCGAACGACCGGCTGGGGGCGCGCAAGACGTATGAACGCATCCTCGCGCTCAACCCGAACTTCACGCCTGCCCGGCTCAATCTGGCGCGCCTGGATCGCTACGAGGGCAAGCCGGACGACGCACGCCGGCGCCTGCTTGCAATCCTCAAGACGCAACCCAGGAACGGTGACGCCATGTACGAACTCGCGCAGCTCGAGTCGGCTGCCGGGCGTACGTCCGAGGCTGTCCGCTGGCTGGAAAAGGCGCGCGCGTTCGATCGGCAGGCGCTTCGCGCCAGCCTTGCGCTGATCGAGGTTTACCTCGGAGCCGGCGACGTCCAGAAAGCGCTGGATATCGCCAAGTCAGCCCAGGCGGGGAATCCGGACGACCTGCAGGCCCTGGAAGCGCTCGGCCGCTGCTATCTGGCCATCGGGAATGTCGGCCTGGCACGCGAGAATTTCAAGCACCTGAGCCAGGCGGCGGGCTTCGACGCCGACTGGCAATTGCGTGCAGCGGATTGGCAGATGGGTGCCGGCGATCTCGACGGCGCACGCTACGCGGCGGACAAGGCATTGCTGAGCAAGCCCGGGTTGCTTCCTGCGCTGCTGGCCAAGGCGCGCCTGGAGAGCCGTGCCGGCAACCTGGACGCGGCTGAAAAACAGGCGCGTACGCTGGCGGCCCAGTACCCGCGATCGGCCGCGACCCAGCAACTGCTTGGCGATGTCGCCATGCAGCGCGAGCGCTATCGCGACGCCGTGTCCGCGTACGAAGCGGCCTACCGGCTCGAGAAGACGCCCGCGCGCGCGATCGGTCTGTTCGACGCTTATGGCCGTTCAGGGGAAACGGCCAGGGCGTTGTCGTTCATCCAGTCGTGGGTCGCGGCCAGCCCCGGTGACATCGCCGGCCGTCGCGCCCTGGCAGGCGCCTATATCGGGTCGGGACAACTCGATCTCGCGCAGCGGCATTATGAAACGCTGGTCCGGCTGTCGCCCAACGACGGCAGCCTCTACAACGACCTGGCCTACGTCATGCTCAAGCGCGGCCAGCCCGGTGCGCTGGCGGTCGCGCAAAAGGCGTATCAGCTGGCGCCGCGCGACGCCAACGTGGCCGATACGCTCGGCTGGGTGCTGGTCGAGGCGGGGCAGGTCGACAAGGGGCTGCGTTATTTGCGCGAAGCCCAGGTGCGGGCTCCCGATCATCCCGAGATCCGCGCGCATCTCGCAGAAGCCCTCAGGCGCCGGGGCGCGCCAGGCCGCTGACCGCGCGGGCTGTGGGCGGACGATGCGTCGGGTTTCTTTACAGTTATCGCGAGCCGCTCATGCTGTTGCCCCGAAGATGTGATGCAACGCCTTGATAAACAATAAATAAAAATTCTTGGTACACCGATTGCTTCGCTTCACTCGAGCGATCACTGCAGCAAACATAAGGACAAGCAAAATGACACGGACACTCCGGCAGATTACAAGGGGAATGGGCGCACTGCTCGTGGGGCTCGGGCTGGCGGGCGCCGCGCATGCGACCTACTCATCGGGGCAGGGCACATCGTGCGGCGGCGGGACGACCAACCCGAACTGCGACACGTGGACCTTCAACAACACGAAAACCAACACCCAGAACGGCATCACGGCCACCGCGTCGGGCTGGTCGAACACCGTCGGTTCCGCGAACGTGCTTCTCGACAGCGCCTATATCACGCTGAACGGCAGCAGCGGTCTCGGCGTGCGCAACAACGACTGCTCCGGCTTTTCCAACTGCACCGGCGGCACGTCGGGGCGCGATGCCAATGAGGGAAACAGCCCCGAGCATGCCATCGACAACAACGAGCGGGTCGATTCGATCCTCTTTTCCTTTACCGACAAGATCAACCTCACGTCCTTCGCGGCGGGGTGGGTGCAGACCGACTCGGATTTCACGATCATGGCATATACGGGCTCCGGGAATCCGGCGAGCCTCGCGGGCCAGTCGTATGCGGGACTCCTGTCGAACGGCTGGTCCCTGATCGGCAACTTCCTCGCAGGTTCGAGCACCGGCGCTCACGATTTTGCCAACAGCGTCTATTCCAGCTACTGGCTGATCGGCGCGCTCAACACCTTTGTGGGCGGCGATCCGACCAAGGCGGGGAACGACTACTTCAAGCTGATTTCGCTCGCCGGCTGCACCTGCGACAATGCGCCGCCTGGAACCCCGGGATGCGGGGGCAACGGCAATGGCGGCGGCGTGCCGGAGCCGGGAACCCTGTTCCTGATGGGAGCGGGGCTGTTCGGTCTCACGCGTTTCAACGCACGGCGCCGGGTGCGCGGCGTTTCGCTGGCCGCCTGAACGCCCCGGCGACAGATCGAGAGGCCCTTCGGGGCCTCTTGCCGTTTGGGAATGCGCGCGGCTCTGCTAGGGTGACGAACGGATAGGCCGCGGAGCATGAGATGAAGCAGATCACCCCGAAGGAAACCCACACCTATTTGCAGTCGCATCCGGAGGCCGTCTTCATCGACTGCCGCTCGGAAATCGAATACCTGTTCGTCGGCCATCCGGTCGGGGCGATTCACATCGCCTGGCAGGACGGGCCGGACTGGGACGTCAACCCGGACTTCCTCGGCCACGCCCGCAAGGCGGCCTCGGTCAACCGACCGGTGGTGCTGATCTGCCGCTCGGGCCGGCGCTCGGCCGATGCCGGCCGCTACCTCGAGAAGCACGGCTTTCCCGAGGTTTACAACGTTGCCCACGGCTTCGAGGGCGACATGGACGAGCAGCGCCATCGCAGCACCCGGAACGGCTGGCGTTTCGACGGCCTGCCTTGGGAGCAGACCTAGCCCAGGGTGACGCCGAGCCAGGCGCCGATGAAGTAGGTCGCGAGTCCGGCCGCGCCGCCGATGCCGAGCATGCGCAGCCCGGAGAGGAGCGCGTGGCGCCCGGTGAACAGGCTCATGCTCGCGCCGACGATGAAGAGCCCGAGCGCGGTCAGCACGATCGATGCGGCGAGCGCGTGGGCGGACTCGACCAGGAAAGGCAGCAGCGGCAGGGCGGCGCCGGCGGTGAAGGCCGAGAAGGACGAGATCGCCGCCACCCAGGGCGAGCCGAGTTCGTCGGGGTTGAGGCCGAGCTCCTCGCGTGCCAGCGTGTCGAGCGCGCGCTCCGGGTCCTGCATCAGGGTATCGGCGAGGCGCCGCGCCTCCGCCGGGTCCATGCCCTTGGCAGCGTAGATCAGCGCCAGTTCGGCCGCCTCTTCCTGCGGGTACTCGGCGAGCTCGTCGCGCTCGAGGCCG
Organism: Thiobacillus sp. SCUT-2; assembly: GCF_035621355.1. NCBI lineage: Bacteria > Pseudomonadati > Pseudomonadota > Betaproteobacteria > Nitrosomonadales > Thiobacillaceae > Thiobacillus > Thiobacillus sedimenti. The sequence continues at coordinate 313,606 of NZ_CP141769.1, forward strand.
ATCTGGTATTCGAACATCTCGCGCTGCGAGCGCACCGACACGTATTCGCCCGAGGCCATCGAGAAGGCGCCCGCCAGCAGGCCGGCGACGCCGGTCAGGAGGATGACCGAGGGCTCGGGCGCCGCGCCGGCGACGCCGTAGATCAGCGCGGCGTTCGAGACCAGGCCGTCGTTGATGCCGAACACGCCGGCGCGCAGCGCGTTGCCCGCGGTGCCGCTCTGATGGCGCTTGCCGATCTGGTCGACGCGGGTCGGCATCGGATGCGGCGGATTCTGCGTGTAGAGCACCATGCCGCGTACCTTCATGGCCGCCAAGACACCGCGCATCGCGCGCGGCTTGAACAGCCGGGTCAGCCTGCCGACGATGCGCGTCCGCAGGTCGGGGCGGTAGGTCCCAGGCAGCGGTCCGCCGCCCTGGCGGATCGTGCCGAGCCAGATTTCCGCCTGCGCGTCGGCCGCCTGCGCGAGCTCGGTGAACAGCGCTTCGCGCGCGGTGCCGCGCTCGCAGTCCGCCACCACGCGGTAGAGCCAGGCCGAACGCTTTTCTTCCTGCCAGGATGCGTAAGCCGAACTCATGCCTGCCTCCGGTACTGGATGGCCTCGGCAAGATGGACCGGCGCGATGGCATCGCTGGCCGCGAGGTCGGCGACCGTGCGCGCGAGCCGGAGCACGCGGTGATAGGCGCGAGCCGACAGGTTCAGCCGCGCGATCGCCTGCTTGAGCAGCGCTTCGCCGGCGGCATCGAGGCCGCAGAAGCGTTCGATGTCACGGGTGCCGAGCGCGGCATTCGGCTTGCCCTGCCGCTGGATCTGCCGGTCGCGCGCCGCCTGCACGCGGGCACGGATGGCGGCGCTGGGCTCGCCCGGCGCCGCCTGCAGCAGTTCGTCCTCGGTCAGCGCCGGCACGCCGACCTGGATGTCGATGCGGTCGAGCAGCGGTCCCGAAATGCGCGCGCGGTAGCGCGCGATCTGGTCCGGCGTGTCGCGGCAGGCCTGGGTGGGGTGGCCGAGATAGCCGCAGGGGCAGGGGTTCATCGCTGCGACGAGCTGGAAGCGCGCCGGGAAGTCGGCCTGCCGGGCCGCGCGCGAGATCGTGATGTGGCCCGTCTCGAGCGGCTCGCGCAGCACCTCCAGTACCTGCCGCGGGAATTCGGGCAGCTCGTCGAGGAACAGCACGCCATGGTGCGCGAGCGAGATCTCGCCGGGGCGCGGCGTGTTGCCGCCGCCGACCAGCGCCACGGCCGAGGCGGTGTGATGCGGGGCGCGAAACGGACGGCGGCGCCAGTGCTCCTGGCGGAAGCCGCCGTTGAGCGAGGCGACCGCCGCCGCCTCCAGCGCTTCGGCCTCATCCATCTCCGGGAGGATGCCGGGGAAGCGCGCGGCGAGCATCGACTTGCCGGTGCCGGGCGGGCCCGCCAGCAGCACCGAATGACCACCCGCCGCGGCGACCTCGAGCGCGCGCTTGGTGGCGCTCTGGCCCTTGACGTCGGCGAAGTCCGGGTAGTCGGGCACGGGATCCGCTGCGCGCGCCGTGGGTGCGGCAAGCGGCGCCTGGCCCGCGAGCCAGCCGCACACCTCGAGCAGGCTGGTCGCGCCGAACACGTCGACGCCGCTCGCCAGGACGGCTTCGCCGGCCGATTCGACCGGCAGCACCAGCTGGCGGCCCGCGGCGCGGGTGGCCAGGGCCATCGCCAGCGCGCCGCGCACCGGGCGCAGTCCGCCGGTCAGCGCGAGTTCGCCCGCGAATTCCGCCTGCTTGAAACGATCGGCCGGGATCTGGCCCGACGCGGCCAGGATCGCCAGGGCGATGGGAAGATCGAAGCGGCCGGATTCCTTCGGCAGATCGGCCGGTGCCAGGTTGACCGTGATGCGGCGCGCCGGGAACTCGAAGCGGGCGTTCTGGATCGCTGCGCGGACGCGGTCGCGCGCCTCCTTCACTTCGGTTTCCGGCAGGCCGACCAAGGTGAAGGCAGGCAGGCCGTTGGCGAGGTGCGCCTCGACGACGACCTCGGGCGCATGCATGCCGTTCAGGGCCCGGCTGGTGACGACGGCGACGGCCACGGACCTATTCGGCGTCGCGCTGCTGCTTTTCCAGTTCGGCGACGCGCGCTTCCAGCTGCGCGAGCTTCTCGCGCGTGCGCGCAAGGACCTCGGTCTGTACGTCGAATTCCTCGCGGTTCACCAGGTCGAGCTTGCCGAGCATCGAGGTGAGGCCGGCCTTGAGGTTCTGTTCGATGTCGCGGGCGGGCGACTGCTTCAGCACCTCGCCCAGCTTGCCGACGAGTTCATTGACGAATGCGGGCGTGGGAAATTTCGTGTTCGGGTTCATGACGGCCTCCATTGAGAGCGGAGTGTAGCAAGCCACGGCGCGATGGAGGGGCCCGCGACGGACGCGCCGGGCACAAAGACCGTGCATGCGGATTCCGCAACGCACCAGCAGGGTGCGAACGCCGGCCGATCGCTGCGCATGAGATTTGTAACCCCATGTTTTATAGTGACAAAGTGAGCTGGCATGCCACGTGCTGAACGACGGGTGCGATTTTGCGCACCCTCATTCGCTCAGGAGAAATTCATGAAAAAAACTGCACACGCTTGGGTTCTGGCCGGTCTGGTGGGCATGCCCACCTTCGCGATCGCGGACGAGCCGGCTTCGCCGCACACCCTGACCGCCAACGTCGGCCTCACCAGCAACTACGTGTTCCGCGGTATCTCGCAGACCCAGGGCGAACCGGCCATTCAGGGCGGGCTCGACTATTCCCACGCGAGCGGCTTCTACCTCGGTACCTGGGGCTCCAATGTCGGCTGGCTGACCGACTTCCAGGGCTACAAGAGCGGCAGCATGGAGCTCGACATCTACGGCGGCTACCGCAACGCCATCGGCCCCGTCAGCTATGACGTTGGCGCGATCCGCTACATGTACCCGGGCAGCAAGAACAATACCGATCCGGCAAACACCACGCTCCCCGGTGCCTGGACTTCGGAAGCTTATGCTTCCGTGGGCTGGAAGTGGTTCACCGCCAAGTATTCCTACTACCTGAGCGATTCGGTGTTCGGCGTCGGGCCGAATGCCAATGGCTCCGGCTACCTCGATCTTTCCGCCAGCCTGCCCGTCGCCGACACCGGCCTGACCCTGGGCGCGCATTGGGGTTCTTTCAACTTCAAGAACGACACGACGTATTCGCCTGCCGTTACACCGGACTACAAGGACTGGAAGGTCAGCGCGACCTATGACCTGGGCAAGCTGGCGAAGCAGACGTCCGGCATGAACCTGGGCGTCGCGTACAGCGACACCGACGCCGAGAAGGCATTCTGGCACGACGCGAGTGGCCGTTATCTGGGCAAGGCCACCACCACCGTCTGGATTTCCAAGACGTTTTGATCAACTGACCGATCGGAGCGGTGCAAACGCCCGCTCCTTTTTCCCTTGTCCAAGTTCTGGGAGCTGACATGAAATTCGTAACGGCAATCATCAAGCCGTTCAAGCTGGACGAAGTGCGCGAGGCCTTGTCGGCCATCGGCGTCACCGGCCTGACGGTCACGGAAGTGAAGGGATTCGGGCGGCAGAAGGGCCACACCGAGCTGTATCGCGGCGCGGAATACGTGGTCGACTTCCTGCCCAAAGTGAAGATCGAAGTGGCCATCAAGGCCGAGTTGCTGGAGCGCGTGATCGAGGCGATCGAGAAGGCGGCCAACACCGGCAAGATCGGCGACGGCAAGATTTTTGTCAGCAGCCTGGAACAGGTCGTGCGCATCCGCACGGGCGAATCCGGCCCCGACGCCCTCTGAGGAGCCTGAACATGAAAAAGCTATTTGCTTCGCTGGGCTTGATGTTGGCCCTGCTGTCACCCCAGTTCGCGCTGGCGGACGACGCTGCGGCGCCGGCGCCCGCCGCATCCGTTTCGGCGCCGGCCGAGCAGGCTGCGCCTGCAGCGGCCGTCTCACCCGCTGCGGCTGCAGCCCCCGCTGCTGCGGTCGTCGCCGCGCCGGCCCCCACCCCCAACAAGGGCGACACGGCCTGGATGCTGCTGGCGACGATCCTCGTCATCATGATGTCGATTCCCGGGCTCGCGCTGTTCTACGGCGGCCTGGTGCGCAGCAAGAACATGCTGTCGGTGCTGATGCAGGTGTTCTCGATCTTCGCGCTGATCACGGTGCTGTGGGCGGTCTACGGCTACTCGCTGGCCTTCACCCAGGGCAACGCGTTCTTCGGCGGCTTCGACCGGCTGTTCCTGAAGGGAATCTTCAACCCGGTGGACGGCAGCGTCGCGAACGCCGCGACCTTCAGCAAGGGCGTGGTGATCCCGGAATTCGCCTTCGTCGCGTTCCAGGCGACCTTCGCGGCCATCACCGTCGCGCTGATCGTCGGTTCGTTCGCCGAGCGGATGAAGTTCTCCGCGGTGATGCTGTTCTCCGTCCTGTGGTTCACCTTCGCCTACATTCCGATGGCGCACATGGTCTGGTTCTGGCCGGGTCCGGACGCCTACACCGACGCCAAGGCGGCCGAGGCGGCCACCGCGACGGCCGGCTGGCTGTTCCAGAAAGGTGCGCTCGACTTCGCCGGCGGCACGGTCGTGCACATCAACGCCGCGATCGCCGGCCTGGTCGGCGCCCTCGTGATCGGCAAGCGCGTCGGCTACGGCAAGGAAGCGATGACGCCGCACAGCCTGACCATGACCATGATCGGCGCCTCGCTGCTGTGGGTGGGCTGGTTCGGCTTCAACGCCGGCTCCGCGCTGGAAGCGGGCGGCACCGCGGCGCTGGCCTTCATCAACACCCTCAACGCGACGGCGGCCGCGGCGCTGACGTGGACCTTTGCCGAGTGGCTGCTGAAGGGCAAGCCCTCGATGCTGGGTGCGGCTTCCGGTGCGGTGGCGGGCCTCGTCGCCATCACCCCGGCCTGCGGCTGGGTCGGCGTGGGCGGTGCGCTGGCCATCGGTGCGCTGGCGGGCGTGGTCTGCCTGTGGGGCGTGACCGGCCTGAAGAAGCTGCTGGGCGCGGACGACGCGCTGGACGTCTTCGGCGTGCACGGCATCGGCGGCATCCTCGGCGCGCTGCTGACCGGCGTGTTCAACACCTGGAAGCTGGGCGGCACCGGCATCGTCGACTACGTCAACAACACGATCGTCGACACGCAGATCGCGTCGCAGGTGTGGATCCAGGCGCAGGCGGTGTTGACCGCGCTGGTCTGGTCGGGCGTCGTGGCCTTCGTCTGCTACAAGGTGGTCGACCTCACGATCGGCCTGCGCGTCAGCGAAGAGCAGGAACGCGAAGGGCTGGACACCAACCAGCACGGCGAGCGCGCCTACTCGATGTAAGTCTTCCGTTCTCCTTGGAAGCCGGGGCGCCCTGCAGGGCGCCTTTTTTTTCCATGCCGGAACCGGGCGCGATCCCGGCTAGCGTTGCTTCCTGTAATAGCCGACGAGTTCCGCGTGGCCGAGGACGTGGCCGTGCATCGCCCGTTCCAGCGCGGCCTTGGTCGGCGGCTGCAGCGCCGGCAGCACCGTGTCGAGTGCGTAGAGCTTGTGCACGTAACGGTGCCGGCCGATCGGCGGGCAGGGGCCGCCGTAGCCGGTGCGCTTCCAGTCGTTGAGGCCTTCGCGCGTTCCGGGCGGCAATTCGGAGACGCCCGCCGGGAGCCCCATGGCGTCAGGCGGGAGGTTGTAGAGCACCCAGTGCACCCAGGTGATTTTCGGCGCGGCCGGGTCGGGCGCATCGGGATCGTCGACGATCAGCGCCAGGCTCTTCGTGCCTGCAGGCAGGCCCGACCACGCCAGCGGCGGCGACTGGTCGCGCCCGTCGCAGGTGTTCAGGGCGGGGATGTCGGCATGATGGCCGAAGGCGCTCGAGCTGAGTTCCATCGCGGGGCTCCTGTCCGTGGCGCACGCGAGGCCGGCTGCCAGGGCGAGGCTCAGCGCAGCCCGTGCGCGTGTCGCTTTCTGCATCGTGAATGGCTCCATTCGCCCTTCACTATAGGGTTTGATCGGGCAAAAAAGAGGCATACCCCCAACATACATTTTCTACCGTCATACGCTGTCAGATTTGCCTCTTCCGCACCCCCATCTACGGAATATTTCGTTCGACAAGTTCTGATCGTATTTACGTTCGAAGCACAAAAAAAAGCCACCTGGTGGGTGGCTCGGCATCAAGCTTTATATCTCAGTTCACATTTTGACGAATAAAGATCGCCTGCTGAACCTTGCTAAAAACGTCTTGATACACTTGTGGGTCTTCAATCGGTTGATCATGCGCGCCGCGCATGCCATAACCACTAGATGTCTGGGTAGAGTTCACGAAATTTAGGCGAACCTTTGTGCGCCCCGGGACGATTTCTTCTACAAAGGCCGTTGCCTGTACGTCCTTCATTACTTGGCCGACAAATGGAACGAAGCTTTGTTGAGTCGGGCTTTTGGCACTAATGAGGCCGGTTTCGAGATTGGCATTTCCCACCACGTAGCCCAAGTCTTGGAACACGGATAGCGTTGATGCGAAAGCCACTTTCTTCGTCGTTTCGAATTCTTTCGCTTGGATGGCCTGTAGCTCAAGCGGAGATTTCGTTGTTTGCGGCGCCATTGCGCAGCCGCCCGTAAACAGAAGCGACGCGATCAACGGAAATGCTAGATATTTTCTCATGGCTTAGAAGGAGGTCGCGTTATACGTAAAGTCAGTGACAGCGGAGTCTTTAAATTTAATAATTATGGTGAGCGTTCGTTGCGTTCGAGACGTTGCTCCACTTGCCCGGGTTGTCGAGCCTATTCCAGCCGCGCCGACATTGCCTGTCCCCCCCAAAATCAACCCGGCAATGCCGTTTTGACTTGTTGAGTATGCCGTATCCGTGCTCACCTTGTCGTAAATCCACGTCTCAATTCCATCTCGATCTTTGGTAACCATGTTTGGGGCGCCCAAAACTTTAGCCACATCTGCTTGAGACATGCCGGTTTTGATTTCCCGCTGAGCTACGCCCAGAGTGATTTTTGCCTCACTCGAATCGCCAAGTTCCCGGCGGTGATCCGCAACAGTCATGCAGCCCGCTAAGGATAAGATCCCTAGCATGGTCAAGGCTAGTTTGGTTGTTTTCATGATTTCGCACCTTATTGATTATTTTAATTGCGAGTCTACTCGTCTTGGTGCGTAAAAAAAAGCCGAGTCCGCTTCTGAACGACGCGATGTTTCTGCGCCACGTCGCGGGGATTCCCCAGGGATTTTTTTCAATACTTGCGTTTGACAGAGTAAGGGACGCGGCTGCAGCGGCGGTCAATATGCTGTTTTCTTGCCAAGCGTAGGTACTGAAAGAATCATGACGCCCGTCTTTGGGCCGTCGGCCAAACGCCATCTGTCGGCCGTTTTGGCTCGATGGCCTTGCGTACCGTCACTGCGACATCCTTGGCTGCGGCGTGTGGCCGAGTGCAATCTGTTCGGACGTTAGCGCGCAGCCTGACAGGCTGGCCAGCACCAGACGGCATGTGACGGGCAGTACGTGGTTTCTCATCGTTCTCCTTCGGAATTGAATGTGTTCCTGCCGAGCGGGCAGCGCGGCCAATTTGGAGTGCCCCCAAGCGCTCGCAAGGCTGCTCCGGCCGTGTGTTCCTCCGGCGCGGCTGCCTTCGCATGTTGCAGGATGGGTGCCGCGCAGGCGCTGCCAGGCGGGAGCGGGCGTGACGGAACGCGGCTTGACGAACGCGTGCGCCGGGCCAAAAAGAGGCTATACAAAAGTGTCGTATTCGGGCGGTCAGACCAAAAACGTGTGCGAGGAGGCGATCTTGGGCAACTTCAAGAAAGGCATGCAGGGCGTTCACATGGGTCGCTTCCCCACGCGGCTCGGCGTTTCTCTTGCGCAAGCGGGGCTGATCACGGCGCTGGCGTGCGCCGCGCCGGTTGCGCGGGCGGACGAGCCGCCGTCGCCCGCGCCGGGCGATCTGGCCGCGATCAAGCAGGAGCTTGCGAAGCAGGCCAGGGCCCTGGCGGAGCAGCAGCGCGAGTTGGCGATCGAGCAGAAGAAGCTGGACGCGCACCGGCAGGCGCTGGACGACAGCCGGCGCCGGCTGGCCGCGCTGCAGAAACAGCTCGGGATGGCGCCGGACGAGCCGAGGGCGGGCGACGATGACCTGCTCGTCTCGGGCGGACAGGGCGGCGGCAGCGTACCCGAGAATCCGCCCGTCGACGTCGGCACGCTCTTCGCCCAGCCGACCATCCTGACGCCGAAGGGCGCGGTCGTCTTCGAGCCGTCGCTGCAGTACTCGTTCAGCAATTCCGATCGCGTCTCGATCGTCGGCTACAGCATCCTGCCCGCGCTGGTGATCGGCCTGATCGACGTGCGCACGGTCAGCCGCAGCACCTGGATCGCGGCAGCGGACGTGCGCTACGGGCTGACAAACCGCCTCGAACTCGAGGCCAAGGTGCCGTACGTCTATCGCTATGACGATACCTTCAGCCGGCCGCTCGACCTGAGCGGAGGGGCGACTGAGCAAATGTTCAACGCCAGCGGAAACGGCATCGGCGATATCGAACTGGCCGCGCGCTACCAGCTGAATCTGCCGAAGGGAAACGATCCCTTCTATATCGCAGGGCTGCGGTTGAAGACGCGAACCGGCAAGGACCCGTTCGAAGTCAGCTATGCCCCCGGCAGTACGCTCATTACCGCCGGCTCACTGCAGACCGAACTGCCGACCGGCTCGGGTTTCTATACCTTGCAGCCCAGCCTGAGCATGGTCATGCCGGCCGATCCGGCCGTGTTCTACGGCGGCATCAGTTACCTCTGGAACATCAAGCGTGACATCAACAAGAACGTCGGTGGCGTCCAGATCGGGCAGGTAGACCCGGGGGACGGCGTCGATTTCAACGTGGGCATGGGGCTCGCGCTGAACGAAAGAAGTTCGTTCAGCGTCGGCTACGAGCATACCTGGATCGGCAAGAGCACGCTGAACGGCGTCACGCCGCCGACCGAGCTGACGACGCAGCTGGCCAGCCTGCTGGTCGGCTATTCCTACCGGCTCAACCAGACCACCAGCCTCAACCTGTCGATCGGCGCCGGGCTGACCAACGACACGCCGGACACGCAGATCACGCTGCGCGTCCCGATGCGCTTCTAGCCGGCGGGCAAGGCGACGCCTGGCCTGCTTCGTTCAGCGCAGGCCGGCCGCGCTCAGCTGGTTGAGCGCGGCGCCCAGCCGCATCGCGGCGGCGGCCTGCTGCATCGAGAGCGTGGCGTTCAGCACCGTGAGGTTGCGGATGACCTGGTTGTCCACCGTGTTCTGGATCACCGTGTTCAGGGCCGACAGCGACTCCGGCAGCGTGAAGTTGTTGCCCGTGCCGTTCTGGACCAGCGTCAGCACACCCTGGTTGTTGAGAATCTGGGTGGTGACGGTCGTCGGGGGCGATCCGCCTGACGCAAGCTGCGGCGGCGGGCTGCCACCGGACGGAGGCGAGGGCGCGTTGGTCACGGGGCTTGCGGGTGCAGGCGGGGGCACGCTGGCGACCCCTCCGGCCACCGGCGATGCGACAGGGCCGAACTGCAGCGGTGTGAGCTTCATCGACGAGACGAGCTGGCCATTGACGTAGGTCAGTTGCTCCAGCGAAAAGGCCAGCGTCACCTGCATGCCGTTGAGGTTGAATTCGAAGCCGCCGCGCATGGCGTCGAGCTCGGCGTCGGTCGCCGCCGCATAGCCGTCGAAGCCCGACAGGCCGGCGTGCGCCGTTCCGCAGGCGAGCAGCGCCGCCACCGCCAGGCCGTGGGGTGTGAAATTTGTGTTCATGATGGTCACTCAGTAATCGCCGGGCTGCCTGCGCAGCAGGGTCGCGTTGGCGAGGCCGTCGGGCCCGCTCGCGAGGCTCAGCGGCGCCTTCTCCTTCACCCGCCAGTCCCGTGCGGCGTTGAACACCGCCTTCCGGTCGAGGCCGTTGATGACGAAGAGAATCCTGCTCGCCATCATCTTCTCGAACTCGGGCAACGGATAGATGTGCCCGCCGAGCGAAGGGTCGCCGACGGCGACCAGGCCGTCGCGGATGCCCTTGACCACGACGAAGTGGTTGTAGCCGTTTTCGCGGATCAGCACGATGGCCGGGATGCCCACGCTGGCCAGGCGGCTGAGCGGGGCGACGTAGCCGTCGGCCGAGTAGCCGCGGCTTTGCAGGAAGTGCTTGAGGTCGAGCAGCGAGAAGCCTTCGCGGCGAATCTTCTGGTGGTCGCCGTCCTCCCACATCGCCTTGAAGATCGTGGGCTCGTCGACCGGGTCGCCATAGTGGTAGGTGAGCAGGGTGGACAGCGCCGCGGAACCGCAGCTGAAATCCAGCTCCTGCCGCACCGTCTGCCGGAACTGGCGTTCCTTGAGGCTCTGGACCCTGACGTTGAAGCTGCCGCCGTCCACGCCGGGCACCAGCGCCGAGCCGGCCCATGCCGGAGGTGCCAGCAGCAGGACGAGCGCAAGCAGAAACCGGGCAGGCATCTCACTGCACCTGCAGGTTGAGAATCGTTGCATTCTGGATCAGCACGTTGTTGCCGGAATTCTGGATCACGGTGGAGAAGCCGGAATTGCCGGTCAGGGCGCCGTCGGTGACGTAATTGCTCCCGGTCACGCTGTCGAGCGCGGTGTTGTTGTAGACCGAGGCGTTCAGGTCGTTGAGGTTGGAAATCGTCGTCGTCCCGCCGCGGTTGCCCGCCAGTTCGGAATCGGGCACGGCCGCGGAGAACGCCGCGGGGGGCGACGCGCCCGGCGCAGGGAGCGGGTCGGAGCGCGCCGCCGTCGCAGCGAGCAGGGCCGCTGCAGCCAGCAGGAGCAGGGTGACATGGCTCATCGTGACGTCCCTCCAGGAAACCCCCGGGACCGCCGCGCGATCCCGGGGCACACGGGGTCAATGCACCGACAGGTTGGCTTGTACGGTCACGCCAATCTGGGTCAGCGCATTGGCGCCGGTGTTTTGCGACACGGAGATGATGCCGGCACCGTTGGTCAGGCTGCTGCCGATGGTGTTGGAGGCATCGTAGGAGCCGGCGTTGCCGCCGGTCGAATTGCCGCCGTTGCCGCCGACGCCGCCGTTGCCCGTGGTGGCCGAGGCCATCGCGCTGCTGCTGGCGCTGCCGCCCATGCCGCCGCTGCCGCCGGAGCCGTTGGCCGTGGCGGTGCCGCCGGTACCACCGGTACCACCGGTGCCGCCTGCGCCGCCGGCCGCGCCTGCGCCGGCGACGCCGCCCTCACCGGTACCGCCGGTGCCCGTCGCGCCTGCCGCACCTGCGCCGCCCATGCTCGTCCCGGCTGCGCCGACTGCGCCGGCACCGCCCGCGCCGCCGGTGCCGGTCGCGCCGACCGCGCCCGCACCGCCGGTGCTGGTGCCGGCCGCGCCGGTTCCCGCCGCGCCGGTGCCGGTCGCGCCGGTTGCGCCGTTGCCGGCGGTGCTGGTTCCGGTCGCGCCGGTCCCCGCCGCGCCGGTGCCGGCCGCACCGGTGCCGGTGGCGCCTGCGGCACCCGAGCCGCCCGCGCCGCCCATGCCGGCCGCCGCGGTGCTGGTGCCGGTCGCGGTGCCCGCACCGCCGGAGCCGGCGCCCGCCGTATCGGTGCTGGTGGTGCTGCCGCCGGTGGAGGTGCCGCCGCTGCCGGCGGTCGACGTGTTGTTGGTGGGCCCGTTGGCGCCGTTGCTGGACGTGCCCGCCCCGCCGCCGGTTCCGCCGCCGCCGCCGCCACCCGCGCCGCCGGTGTTGTCATTCGCCGTGGAGACCGGCACGCCGGCACTGACGCCCAGCGCGCCACCGCCATTGGCGCTGGAAGAGCCGCCGGAACTGCTGCTGCCGCTGTCGCCGCCGATGCCCTTGCCGCCCATGCTGCCGGTCATGGCCGCGCTGTCGCCGCCGATGCCCTTGCCGCCGCTCGCGCCGCTGCCGCCGTCGCCGCCGATGCCCTTGCCGCCGACGCCGAAGCCGCCTAAGCCGCTGCCGCCCGACGCGTTGCCGGAGCTGCCGCCCGAACCGCCGTCACCGCCGTAGCCCTTGCCGCCGATGCCCAGGCCACCGAGGGCGTCGCCGGAGCTGCCGCCCGAGCCGCCGGCACCGCCGACACCTTTGCCGCCGTTGCCGCCCGAGCCGCCGGCGCCACCCATGGCGTTGCCGGGGCTGCCGCCCGAACCGCCGTCGCCACCGTAGCCCTTGCCGCCGATGCCGCCGATGGCGCCGCCGCCGTTGCCGCCGTTGCCGCCGTTGCCGGCGCTGCCGGCCATGGTGTCGCCGCCGATCGCCTTGGCATAGCCGCTGGCACCGTCACCGCCGTTGGCGCCGTAGGACTTGCTGTGCGCGTCCTGGTTGGCGTCGCCGGAATTGCCGCCCATGCCGCCATCGCCGGCGCGGCCGCCGCCGTAGGCGGTGTTGCCGCTGGGGAAGACGACGTTGTCATGTACCTCGCCATTCAGGGTCGTCGTCGCGGTGGCGTTCACCGTCGAGTTGAACGAATCCCGATTCTGCGACTGGGTGTTGAAGGAGTCGCTGTAGTGGGTGTCGGTGTGGGTGTTGTACGAATCCTCGACCTTGCTGATGGTCTTGTTGTGCGTACTGCTGTCCGAGTTGTTCGAATCCTTGGTGACGTTGACGGTCTTGGTGTTGGTGCTGCTATCCGAGTTGTGCGAGTCCTGCGTGGCCGTCGAATTCTCGTTGGCCGCCGCGCCGGAAAGCTTCTCCTGGGTGGAGGACGCGGTTGCGGACTGGCTGACCGTGCCGTCTTGCGACGTCGGTGAACTGTTCGTGTTGGTGGGGTTGGCCCAGGCCTGGCTTCCCATCCCCAGGGCCATGGCGATCGCACTCGCCAAGAGGGTTTTGTTCATGTTCTTGCTCCTTAAGCTGGTGTTGAAACTGGCTTCGTCCTGAGCCGTTGCAGCCGGGCTCGATGTGCCTGACTGCACCTTCCGTGCCAGCTACGCAACGCATTGATCGACAAGGAGATTGGTGCGGCCGCCTGCGGGCGACGCAGGAATCGCCCGCAGGCGGGTGACTCATCTGCGAGACAGCCGCGGGCGGCAGGCGCGCTTGGGCGCGGTTTTTTTCTCGCGGGATCAGGTGCTTGGACGCATCCGGCAGGCGCGGCGTCGAAGTGTTCAATTCCTGCGACACCCGGTCGTCCCGCGGGATCGCGGTCGGCCGCAAAAAAGCAAGAGACGTGCACGCTCGCAAAACTTTCCTATAGTGACGCATTGCTTCGCAGCAGTTGATCCAGCGGGTGCCACGCCAAGGCGCTGCAGTACGGGATGGCGACGTCCCGGCGGCGACGGTCATGCCTTCGTGTCGAGGCCGCGTGACGAGCAGGAGGAGTGATGTCGAGACGGGATGTAATCGTGCACGCCGCCGCGCCCTGGCGGACGCAACTCATGGGCGTGCTGGCGGAAGCGGGATGGCGGCCGCTGGCGCTGGGCGAGTTCACCGACCTGCCGGGCGAGCGACGGCAGGACGTGCATGTCGGGGTGGTGAGGCTGGGCCGCGCCGACGATGCCGAGATCGACGCCCTGGACGAACTGATGGCGAGCCGGCCGGAAATCGAGTGGGTCGCGCTGGTGCCGACGGCCGCGCTGCCGAATCCCCGCGTCGGCCGCTTCCTGCGCCACCGCTGCTTCGACTTCCACACCCTGCCGATCGACACCCCCCACTTTCTCGCCACGCTCGGCCATGCCGAGGGCAAGGCCCGGCTGCCGAGCGGCGGCGCGGCGGGTTGCGAGGCCGAGGGTTGCTGCGGGATGATCGGGCACAGCCCGGCGATGCGAGACCTGTATGCGGCGATCCGGAAGGCGAGCGCCGTCGAGGCGCCGGTGATGATCAGCGGCGAAAGCGGTACCGGGAAGGAACTGGTCGCGCGCGCGATCCACCAGCTTTCGCCGCGGCGGGACGGCCCGTTCATCGCCGTGAACTGCGCGGCGCTGCCGGCGAACCTGATCCAGGCCGAACTGTTCGGCCACGAAAAGGGCGCGTTCACCGGCGCCTACCAGCGCAAGATCGGCCGCCTCGAGGCGGCGGCAGGCGGCACGATCTTTCTCGACGAGATCGGCGACCTGCCGCTGGAGATGCAGGTCACGCTGCTGCACGTGCTGCAGGACAAGGTGATCGAACGACTCGGCTCCAACCGCGAGATCCGCCTCGACGTGCGGGTGATCGCCGCGAGCCATGTGGAACTCGAGCAGGCCGTCGCCGACGCCCACTTCCGGGCCGACCTCTACTACCGCATCAACGTCATCCGGCTCCGCACCCCGGCGCTGCGCGATCGCGAGGAGGACGTGGAACGGCTCGCCCGCGCCTATCTCGAGCGCTTCCTGCCGGAGTCGCGCGGGGGGGTGCGCGGCTTCAGCCGCCAGGCGCTGACGGTGATGGCCAATTACGAGTGGCCGGGCAACGTTCGCGAACTCATCAATCGCGTGCGGCAGGCCGTCGTGCTGAGCGAGAACCGGCTGCTCACGCCACGCGACCTCGGGCTGGAAAAGCGCGTCTCGAGCGAGGGGTTCATGACCCTCGAGGAGGCGCGCTCGCGCGCGGAGCACGACACGATCCGCCGCGCGCTGCGGCGCAACCAGAACAACGTCGCGGCGGCCGCACGCCAGCTGGGCATCTCGCGGGCGACGCTGTACCGGCTGCTGGTGCGCGTGTCGCATGCCGGCGCGGCGGTCCATCCGGAGTTCCCGCACGCGGTGTCGATGGCCGGTCGCGCGGACTGACCGGCGCGGACGCCGGTCCGCAGGCGCTTTTGTATTGGCCGGGATTTCGGTAGGCTTCGGGCTGGTCATCCGGAACCCGACTTCATGCATTTCACGCCCGCAACCTTCCGCGCCTGGCCCAACAAGCGCGTCACCCTGCTCGGCATGTCCGGCGTCGGCAAGACGCACATCTCGTCGATGCTGCGCGGCCACGACTGGTTCCATTTTTCCGGCGACTACCGCATCGGCACCCGCTACCTCGACGAGCCGATCCTGGATCTCATCAAGCAGCAGGCGATGCAGGTGCCGTTCCTGCGCGACCTCTTGCGGCGCGACTGGATCGACATCAAGAACAACATCAAGATCCACGACCTGGGCCCGGTGCTGACCTTCGTCGGCAAGCTCGGCGGACCGGAGTGGGGCGGCCTCTCCCTCGACGAGTTCTCGCGCCGCCAGGCGGCCTACCGCGAGGCCGAGATCGCCGCCATGCGCGACGTCCCGGGCTTCATCCGCAAGGGACAGGAGATCTACGGCTACCCGCATTTCGTCAACGACGTTGGCGGCAGCCTGTGCGAACTCGACGAACCCGGGGTGATCGAGCTGCTCGCCGAGCACACGCTGATCCTCTACATCCAGACGACCACGCGCGAGGAGGAGGAGACGCTGATCCGCCGCGCGCAGTCCGACCCCAAGCCGCTCTACTTCCGGCCGGCTTTCCTCGCCGAGCACCTGCCGCGCTACCTGCAGGAGAAGGGCCTCGAATTCATCGCGCAGATCGAGCCGGACGACTTCGCGCGCTGGGTGTTCCCGCACCTGTTCCACTCCCGCATCCCGCGCTACGAGGCGATCGCCGGGCCGCACGGCTACACGGTGACCTCGCACGAAGTGGCGCAGGTGCGCGACGAGCACGATTTCCTCGCGCTGCTGGAAACGGCGATCGCGCGCAAGGGAAGCTGACATGCCGCTGGTCGCGCACAATGCCCTGCCCACCTTCGAGCGCCTGCGCCGGGACGGCATCACGGTGCTGTCGACCGAGCGCGCGGCCAGGCAGGAGATCCGCGAACTGCACGTCGGCCTCCTGAACATGATGCCGGACGCGGCGCTGGAGGCGACCGAGCGGCAGTTCTACCGGCTGGTCGGCGAATCCAACCCGATCGCGCAGTTCTACATGCACCCCTTCACGCTGCCGACGCTGCCGCGCGGCGACAAGGCGCAGGCGCACATCGCGCAGTACTACGAAAGCTTCGAGGCGATCCGCGAGAAGGGGCTCGACGCGCTCATCATCACCGGCGCCAACGTCAGCCACCCCAACCTCGCCGACGAGCCCTTCTGGCAGCCGCTGATCGAGGTCATCGACTGGGCCTGGGACAACGTCACCTCGACGCTGTGCTCGTGCCTCGCCACCCACGCGGTGATGCAGTTCCGCCATGGCCAGACGCGGGTGAAGCAGCCCGCCAAGATCTGGGGCGTGTTCGAGCACCGCGTCACCGACGGCCGCCATCCGCTGGTGGCCGACGTCAACACCCGCTTCGACGTGCCGCATTCGCGCTGGAACGACGTTTCGCGCGCGCAGTTCGAGACGGCCGGCGTCAAGGTGCTGGTCGAGAGCGCCGAGGCCGGCGTGCACCTCGCGGTCTCGCGCGACGGCCTGCGCACGGTGTTCTTCCAGGGGCATCCCGAATACGACACGGTGTCGCTGCTGAAGGAGTACAAGCGCGACCTGCTGCTCGCCGCCGAGGGCAAGCTGCCTGCGTTTCCGCCGTTCCCGGTGCGCTACTTCGACTGCCAGGCGCAGGCGCTGCTGGCGGAATTCGGCCGGCGCCTGCAGGCGGGCGAGGCGCTGGCGTTCCCCGAGGCGCAGGTGCTGCCGCGGCTCGACAACACCTGGCACGACACCGCCGAGGCCGTCGTCGGCAACTGGATCGGCTGCGTCTACCAGGTCACCCATCGCGAGCGCGGCCTGCCCTTCATGCCCGGCATCGATCCCGACAACCCGCTGGGCCTCGCGTGACGCAGGCGCGCGCACACTTCGACGACACCCGGGGCGCGCTGGTCGCCAGCGGCGCCTGGCAGGCGGATGCCGCCGCGGCCCTGCCCGATCTCGGCGGCAAGGAGGTGCGCATCCTCGACGGCAGCGGCGTCACCCGGCTCGACACCAACGGCGCGTGGCTGCTGCTGGCCGCGGCGCGCCCGCAGCCCGGCGCGGCCCTGCCGGAATTGCGCGGCTTCCAGGCGCAGCACCAGGCCATCCTGGAGCTGGTCGCGCAGCATCGCGGGGATACGGGCGCACGGAGCGGGCCGCGCCAGGAAGGCGTGCTCGAGACGATGGGGCGCAGCGCCGTGTCGATGTGGGCGCACGTCCTCGGCCTGCTCGACTTCGTCGGCCGGCTCGTCATCGAGCTGATCGGGCTGGCGGGCCAGCCCGGGCAGTGGCGCTGGCGCGAGTTCGGCGCGCAGATGAGCGCGGTGTTCGCCGGCGCGATCCCCATCGTCGCCGGCATGCTGTTCCTGCTCGGCGTCGTGTTCGCCTATCTGCTCGGCGACCAGGCGCAGCAGTACGGTGCCAACATCTTCGTCGTCGACGGCATGCTGCTTGCGATTCTGCGCGAAATCTCGCCCGTCATCGTCGCGGTCCTGCTGGCCGGGCGCACGGGCGCCGCGATCACCGCGCAGCTCGGCACCATGAAGGTCACCGAAGAGATCGACGCCATCGCCACGCTCGGCCTGTCGCCACTGGCGGTGCTGGTGATCCCGCGCATGATGGCGCTGCTGCTCGCGATGCCGATGCTGGTCTTTATCGGCGACATCGCCGGCATTGCGGGCGGCATGCTGGTGGCGCAGCAGCAGCTCGACATCTCGGCCCACATGTTCATCGACCGGATGGTCGACGTGATCCAGCTGAAGACGCTGATGGTCGGGCTCGGCAAGGCGCCCGTGTTCGCCATCTTCATCGCCATGATCGCCTGCCGCATGGGCTTGTCGGTGACGCGCGACGCGCGCAGCGTCGGCGCCAACACCACGTCGACCGTGGTGCAGAGCCTGGTCGCGATCATTCTCCTCAATGCGATCTTCGCCGTCACCTTCGTCAGGCTGGGCATCTGATGGAAACGGTGATCGAGGTCCGCGACGTCGTCACCACGCTCGGCGGGCACGGCATTCACCGCGGGCTCAGCCTTTCGGTCGGGCGCGGCGAAGTCATCGCGCTGATCGGCGGCAGCGGCACCGGAAAATCAGTGCTGCTGCGCGAGATCATCGGCCTGCTCAAGCCGCAGGCGGGCCGCGTCGAGCTGTTCGGCCAGTCGGTGTGGGACGCGACGGCGGACCAGATGAACGTGCTGCGCCGCCGCTTCGGCGTGCTGTTCCAGGATGGCGCGCTGTTCTCCTCGCTGTCGGTGGAGGACAACGTCGCCACCCCGCTGTTCGAGCATACCGCGCTGCCGCGCGCCACCTGCCGCCGGCTGGCCCGCCTCAAGCTCGCCCTGGCCGGGTTGCCGCCCGACGCCGCCACGAAGCGCCCGAGCGAGCTCTCCGGCGGCATGCGCAAGCGCGTGGCGCTGGCGCGCGCGCTCGCGCTGGATCCGGAACTGCTGTTTCTCGACGAGCCGACGTCCGGCCTCGATCCGATCTCGGCGCGCGCCTTCGACGCGCTGATCCGGCTGCTGGCCGACAGCCTGGGGCTCACCGTATTCCTCGTCACCCACGACTTGGATACACTCTTCTCCATCATCGACCGCGTGATCGTGCTGTCGGACGGCCGCGTGCTCGGCAGCGGCACGGTGGCCGAACTCAAACACATCGACGACCCGTGGCTCCAGGCGTATTTCGCCGCGCGGGCGCACGAGGGAGAACCCAGCCATGGAAACTGAAGGCCGCTACACCCTGGTCGGCGCGCTGGTGCTGCTGGTGGTGGCGCTGATGACGCTCGCGATCGCCTGGCTGACCGGGGCGGCCGACACCATCGCCTACCAGACGTACACGATCTATTTCCGGCAGCAGTCGCTCGACGGGCTCGCGGTCGGCAGCCCGGTGAAGATGCGCGGAATCAAGATCGGCGTCGTCGACGGCTACCGCTTTTCCAGCAAGGAGGACGAGGCGGTCGCGGTGAGCGCCCGGGTCGACGAGGGCGTGCCGGTGCATGCCGGCGCCGTCGCCTTCATCAAGCGCAACCTCGTCACCGGCATCGCCGCCGTCGAGATCGCCAACGGCCCGAGCGAAGCGCCGCTGCTGAGCCGCCCGCCCGAGGGCGAACGTTATCCCGTCATCGCCGAAGGCAGTTCCGACATCGACAAGGTTGCCACCGCCGTGTCGCGGCTCGCGGTGAGCGGCGCGCAGGTGCTCGAGAAGATGAACACGCTGCTGTCCGACGACAACCAGCGTGCGTTCAGCGAGACGCTCGCCAATCTCAACGCACTGTCCGGACATTTGGCCGCCAACCGGCAGACGCTCACCGAGGCGGTGCAGAGCATCCGCGCGGCGTCGGACGAATTCCGCCGCGCCGGCGCCAGCATCGACCAGGCCGCCACGCGCGCCGACGGCACCCTCGCCAGCGTGGGGCAGAACGCCGATGCCGCGTTGAAGCAGGCCGCCGTCGCCATGGAACAGCTGCAGCGCGACGCCGGCCTGATCTCCCGCCAGGTGCAGCAGCTCAGCGAATCGGGGACCCTGCAACTGAACAACGTCGGCCGCGACGTGCGCGCCGGCGCCGACGTGCTCACCACCGCGGGCCAGCGCCTGTCCAATCCGCGCAGCATCCTGTTCGGCCCCGCCAAGGGCCAGCTCGGTCCCGGAGAAACCCTGCCATGACCATCCGTCTCGCCCTGATCGCCCTTGCATTCGCGCTGGGAGGCTGCGTCAATCTCGGCCAGGAATCGGGACCGGGCGTGGTGTACTACGTGCTGGAAGACGGCGTCCGGGCGGCCGCTTCGGCGCAGCCGGGCGACGCCGTGCCGCCGCCGGACGCGCCGCCGCAGGCCGGAGTGCCGACGCTCGCGGTGCTCGACACGCGGACGAGCGGGTTCTACGACGGCGACGCAATCGTCTTCGCCCGCAGCGCCGACACGCGCGGCCAGTACCAGTTCGCGCGCTGGACCGAGCGTCCCGGCCGCCGCCTCTCCGAACTGCTGCGCGCCCGCCTCGAACGCACCGGTCGCTATCGGGTCGTGCCGGGCGGCGGCTACGTGCGCGCCAGGTTCGCGCTCGATACGCGCCTGCTCGAGTTCTATCACGATGCCGCCAGCCAGCCGGGCAAGGTCCGCCTGGCGCTTCGCGCCGAGCTGATCGACCTCGACACGCGCACCCTGCTTGGCCGCCGCACGTTCGAGGAGCAGGTTCCCGTCCAGACCTACGATGCCGCCGGCGCGGCCGCGGCGTCCAGCGTCGCGGCCGGCCGTCTCCTCGACGACCTCGACGCCTGGCTCGCGCGCCTCCGATAAGCACCTACAATTCGGTTAGCGCCCACAACAAAAGGAGAGAGACCATGAAGCGCCTGCTTGCCGTACTGTGCCTGTGCTCCGTCGCCGCCGTCGCCCATGCCGAGATCTCGCAGAAGTTCGGCACCCTCGAAGTCCACTACAACGCCATGACGACCGACGAACTGCTGCCCGAGGTCGCGCGCACGTACAAGATCGAGCGCAGCAAGACGCGCGGCCTCCTGACGATGTCGGTCCTGCGGCAGAACAAGGTCGGCGTGGGCGTGCCGATCCCGGCGAAGCTCACGGTCTACGTCACGAACCTCAGCGAGCAGCTCGCGAGCGTGCCGATGCGGGAGGTGAAGGAGGGGGCCGCGATCTACTATCTCGGCGAATTCCGCGTCGCCCCGCCGGACACCCTCAAGTTCAAGGCGACCGTCGAAGTGCCCGGCGAACCGGCGCACGTCATGAACTTCGACCAGAAGTTCTACAAGTAAGGCATCCGCGCCCTCCGCCGCACAGGGCGATCAGGCGCCGGACCAGGCGGAATAGGCCAGCCGCAGCAGCCCCCACACGCCGAAGCCGGCGACCGCCAGCCCGGCGGCGCGGCGCACCCACAGCCGCTGCATGAAGGGCTGGATCTGGCGCGCGAACAGCCCCATGCCCAGCAGGTTGGGCAGGGTGCCGAGGCCGAACGCCAGCATCAGCGCGGCGCCCGACGTCGCGCTGCCGGCCGCCAGCGCCGACACCAGCACCGAGTACACCAGCCCGCACGGCAGCCAGCCCCACGCCATGCCCGCCAGCAGCGCCTGCGGCAGCGACCTCACCGGCAGCAGCTTCTGGAACAGCGGCTTCACCCGCTCCCACAGCGCGCCGCCGGCACGCTCGAACACCAGCACCCAGCGATTGAAGCCGGCCAGATACAGTCCCAGGAGGATCATCACCGCCTGCGCCAGCAGGTATAGCAGCGTCTGCACCGGCAGGAAGCCGGCCAGCTTGAGCGAGCCGCCGAGCGCGCCCGCCAGCGCGCCGAAGAGCGTGTACGACGATACCCGCCCGAGGTTGTAGGCGAGATGCAGGCGGAACGGCGGCGTGCTGCCGTCGGCGCGGAACGAGAACGCCGCCACGATGCCGCCGCACATGCCGACGCAGTGCACGCCGCCGAGCAGGCCGGCGAGCAGGGCGGTCAGCAGCGAGAATTCGATCATGGCTTCTTCGCCTGTCGCGCAACCAGCCACACCAGCAACAGCACCGGCACCCCGATCAGCGCCGTGCCGGTGAAGAAATTCGCCCAGCCGTAGGCATCGACGAATTCTCCGGAGAAGCCGGCTATGAACTTGGGCAGCAGCAGCATCACCGAGGTGAACAGCGCATACTGCGTGGCCGAATACGCCTGGTTCACCAGGCTGGACAGGTAGGCGACGAAGGCCGACGAGGCGATGCCGGCGGAAAGGTTGTCGGCCGACACCGTGAACACCAGCGCCCCCATGTCGTGCCCGCGCCCCGCCAGCCACACGAAAAGAAGATTGGTCGCCGCCGACAGCAGCGCGCCGAGGAACAGCGTGCGCATCACGCCGAGCCGCATCGTCAGCACGCCGCCGAGCCCGGCGCCGGCGATGGTCATGATCACGCCGAACACCTTGGACACGGTGGCGACCTCGTCCTTGGTGAAGCCCATCTCCTGGTAGAAGGGATTGCTCATCACCCCCATCACCACGTCGGAAATCCGGTACAGCGCGATCAGTGCCAGCATCAGCACGGCCTGCCACTTGTAGCGCTGGACGAAGTCGATGAACGGCGACAGCACCGCATCGTAGAACCACGCGATCGCGTTCAGCGGTCCGTCCGACAATCCCAAATGCGCGAACTTCTCGCGCGCATGCGCCTCGCGCTCGTTCGTCGCGGCGGGAATCCTCCTCTCGGGCTCGCGGATCGTCAGCGTGGTGAAGATGCCCACGACCATCAGCGCCGCCATCGCCGTGTACGCCACCTGCCACGGGGGGAAATCATAGGCCGCCGGGCTGCTGTCGGCGCTCGCCGCGATCCACAGCGCACCCGCGCCCGCGGTGATCATCGCGATGCGGTAGCCCGCCTGGTAGGTCGCCGCCATCGCGCCCTGTTTTTCGACCTCGACCGCCTCGATGCGGTAGGCGTCGAGCGCGATGTCCTGCGTCGCCGAGGCGAAGGCCACCGCCAGCGCGAAATAGACCGTGTGCGCCAGGTTCACCACCGGGTCGGTGTTCGCCATGCCGAAGAGCGCCAGCGCGATGCACACCTGCGAGAGCAGCAGCCAGGCCCGCCGCCGCCCCAGCAGGCGCGTCAGCAGCGGCAGGGGCAGCCGGTCGACCAGCGGCGACCACAGGAACTTGAAGCCGTACGCCAGCCCCACCCACGAGAGATGCCCGATCGTCGCCCGCGCGATGCCCGCCTCCGACAGCCAGAACGACAGCGTGCCGAGCACCAGCAGCAAGGGCAGCCCGGCGGAGAAGCCGAGGAACAGCATGCCGACGACGCGCGGGTGGGCGTAGACCTTGAGGGCGTTGAGCCAGGGATGGCTCAAGGCAGGGGTGGGCATATTCTCGATTGGCTTTCGGTGAACAGGTTGTTTATATTAAAAAAAAGTGGATTGGGGCTATGCGGTCGGCGTTGGGCTTCTGGGACTACCCGGGAGTCCTTCGACTTTCTGGGTGGCTTGCTCCATGGCCTTTTCTGCTGGTTTCCCTCAAGGTGAAAGCTTTCGTCTGTACACGGCTGCAAGCCGCTACTTTATCCGATCGGCATTCACCCAAGCCGAGTAATTTCTGACATTCGAAGGGCTTCTGTGGCCATGGTCGATTCAAATGAGTCGTTAGGATAAGATGGCGCCATGACTCAGCGCATAGAAAAGGCCGCCATTTTCGATCAGCCAGCCTATCCGGCAAGCGAAGCCGCGTACATCCTCAATCTCCCCCCTGCAACAGTGAAAGCCTGGAGTTTTGGGCAGACACGTCGGGACGATGGCAGCGTGCGTTTCAAAGCAGTTATTCGCGCGGCCGATCCGCGTAATAGATTGCTGTCATTTGCCAATCTTTGCGAATTGCATGTTCTGGCTGCGATCCGGCGTGTGCATCGGGTTAGCCTGCCCAAAGTACGTGATAGCGTCGAATTCCTGCGTAGCCAGTTGGGTGCTGACAGGCCGCTGATCGATCGACAGTTCAAAACCAACGGTATCGATCTTTTCGTCGAGCACGCCAGCAAGTTGCTTAACGTGTCGCGTCAGGGACAAGAGGCGCTGCGCGGCGAATTCGAACTCGCACTCGCGCGCATTGAGCGTGACAACCAGGGCAATCCGATCAAACTGTTCCCGTTCAGTCGAACCTCCGAACATACGGCGCAGCAGCCGAAATCCGTGGTCATCGATCCGCGTCTGTCTTTTGGACGTCCTGTTTTGACTCGATCCGCTGTACCCACCGAAGTGATTTTCGACCGCTTCCAGGCCGGCGATTCGCTGGAAGACATGTCGCTCGATTACAACGTTGACGAAAAAGAAATCGAAGAAGCGCTCCGCTTCGAACAGCGCCGCGCCGCCTGAACCGATCACCCTGTTTGTCGATCGTTGCGCCTGGAGCCGTTTATTGGGCGAGGCGCTGGATGCGCTTGACGCAACCTATATTGCCCACCATCAGTATTTTTCACCCGATGCACCGGACGAAGAATGGCTGGCCGTTGCGGGCCGGGAAGGCTGGGTGGTGCTCACTCGTGACAAGCACATCCGCAGACGCCCAGCCGAACTCGAAGCGTTTCGCGAGCACAAGGTCATCGTGTTTGTGTTGGCCGCCGGCAATGCTTCGGCCGCTGAAACGGCCGATCTCATCACACGCCTGTATGGAAAAATCCAGAAACTCGCTACTCAAACCGAGCCGCCCGTCATGTACAGCGTAACCCGCTCTGGGATGGGCAAGCCGATGAAGTTCAAGTAACGGTAGTCTTCTTCCCGCGCTTAACGGGGACAGCAGGCAGCAGCGAAGTCAGCACCTGGTAGCGCTGAAACAGGAACGCCACCCGCTCGGCGTCGGACTTGAAGCCAGATTTGCCGTAGGCCTTGTCCACCGCCGCGTCGAGCTTCTGGTGCGCGCGCAAAAGCGCGGGCGGCATGGTCAGCGGGTCGTAGAGGTCGGCGAGCGAGGCGCCGGGAAAAGCGGCACGTGCGTCGAGCACGGCCTGGGCGGCGGTCTCGATGGCCAGCTTCGTCTTGTCGTCGGGGGCGTCGGGCCAGGGGAAGTTGTTGTAGACGATCTGACCGGTATAGCGATAGCGGCTTTCCAAGCGACCACAAACATATTTCACCCAGGCCATATGCATGCGGGAAGTCATGACGCCAAAGTGAAACAGCGTGGCATCAGGAATGCATAGATTGGCATTTCCAACAATTACTTGGGGCGACAGAAAGCCAATCGGAATAAACTCGCGCCGTTCGGACGAATGGCATGGCACCAGCAAATAGCGGGTCGTGGGTTGACGGATTTCGCCGAACAGCGCGGGTGTCGCGGCGAGTGCCCGCGTAGCCTCTCGACTACTCGCTTCCCGATGGGCTTTGACCTTCTGAACGCGCTCCATGACAGCTGGCATGGCACGCAGTTCTGCAGGTGGACAGTCCTCCAGCCATAAGCACCAACGCGGGATGTTGTTTATGAATTCGTCTGCACCGAGAAAAGGTCTGATCCACTGGGTGGCGGCGGGGCATACGCTCAGCAGTGCCTCTTTCTCTGCATCATTTAGAAATAGATGGCCGCCGTCGTTGGCCATGGAGCCAAAGACGATGGGTGGTACGTCACAAATAACTGTGCGCCGTGATGGCAACGCTACATCCGGGGCATCGACCAGATAGGGGTTGATGTTGGTGGCAATCGTGGCATGTGGCTCGCCATCCAAGTCGTCGTATTCGTAAATCACACGGCGCGTAGGCAGAGACCGAGCAAAGCCAATAATGACGCAATGCACGGCAGCCTTGCCGCGTGCCTCGTTACTCCAGCGGAAGGTTCGATGGGCGAAATGGATGTGCATTCCCTGTGCCAGCATCCATCCCCACAAACTGCCAACTTGCTCGCCCTGGACAATGCTGTTGGTGGAGACAAAGCCTGCGACCACGCCCGGATTCGACTTGGAGTAAGCCGCGGCCTTGATGTACCACGCCGCGACGAAATCCAGCACACCACCGCCTTCAAGCCGTGCAAACAACGGTGCAGCATCAGACTTTTGCTGTGCAGATTGATGCTGCTTGCCAATAAACGGCGGGTTACTCATGACGTAGCTCGCGCGCTCGGCCGGCAGCACGTTGTTCCAGTCTAGCGTGAGCGCGTTGCCGTGGACGATGTGCGGGCTGGTCTTGAGTGGAATGCGGGCGAAGTACATGCCGAATTCCTCGCCGACCCGGAGGTTCATCTGGTGATCGACGAGCCACAGCGCGACCTGGGCGATCTGCGCGGGGAATTCCTCGATCTCGATGCCGTGGAACTGGTCGACGTCGAGCTGGATGGCCTGGTGGATGTCGAGGAAGCGCGAGCCGGGGCCTTCGTTGGACGCGCGCAGGATTTCGAGTTCCAGCAGGCGCAGCTCGCGGTAGGCGATGACGAGGAAGTTACCGCAGCCGCAAGCGGGGTCGAAGAAGGTGAGCGAACGCAGTTTCTTATGGAACTCGAACAGCCGGTTGCGGTTCTTCTTCACCTTGTGGAACTCGTCCCACAGGACGTCGAGGAACAGCGGCTTGATGAGCTTGAGGATGTTTTCCTCGCTGGTGTAGTGCGCGCCAAGATTGCGCCGCGCGGTCTTGTCCATGATGGACTGAAACAGCGCGCCGAAGATGGCCGGAGAAATCGCGCTCCAGTCGAGCGCGCAGGCGTCGAGCAGGGCCTCGCGCATGGCCGAGTCGAAATCGGCGATGGGAATGGCTTCCTCGAACAGGCGGCCGTTGACGTAGGGGAAGGCGGCGAGCTGTTCGTCGAGCGCGGGGCTACGCTTCGGCTCCGGCGTGTTCAGAACCTGGAACAGCTGGGCGAGCAGCGGGCCGAGGTCGGAACCGTCCTCGCGGGTGCGCTCCTCGATGTAGGTGTGTAAGGCTTGCGCCGGCTGGAAGATGCCGGTGTCGTCGGCGAACAGACAGAACAGCAGGCGCACCAGCAGCACTTCAAGCGCGTGGCCGTCATAGCCGGACGCCTTGAGCGCGTCGTGCAGCCGCCCCATATGTTCGGCGGCCCGGATGTTGACCGGGTTCTGCGGCTTGATGTCCTGCGTTTCGTAGCCGGCGACGAAGCCGAAGTGGCGGATGTACTTGTGCAGATCTTTCAGCGCGAATTCACGGGTATCGCCGCTTTCCAGATCGTAGAGGCGGAAGCGGGCGAAGTCGCACACGACGATGTGGCGCGGCAGGTCGCGTTCCTTGATGCCGGGGAAATAATCGAGCGCCTGATTAAAGGCACGGTCGAGGTTCTTGCCGCGCGACTTCTGCTCCACCAGCAGCATGCCGGGCCAGAACAGATCGACGTAGCCCTGGTCGCCGCCGAATTTCTTGACGGCGTGTTCGAAGGTGGCGACGCGCTTGTTGGTGATGCCGAAGATTTCGAAGAAGGCGATCCAGAACGGCTTGGCCTCGCTGTCCTCGCTGGAGGCGTCTGCCCACTCGCGGGAGAAGGCGAGGGCGCGGGACTTGATCTCGTTCCAGGAAAGCGGCATGGCTACGGAGTGTAGTCGTAGTCGACGATCAGCGGCGCGTGGTCGGAAAAGCGCTGGTCCTTGTAGACGCTGGCGGACTTCGCCCTGGCCGCGATGCCGGGGGTGGCGATCTGATAGTCGATGCGCCAGCCGACGTTCTTGGCCCAGGCCTGGCCGCGGTTGCTCCACCAGGTGTAGGCCTCGCCGGTGTGTTCGGGATAAAGGCTGCGGTAGACGTCGACCCAGCCGAGTTCGTCGAACAGGCGCGTCATCCAGGCGCGTTCCTCGGGCAGGAAGCCGGAGTTCTTCTGGTTGGATTTCCAGTTCCTGAGGTCGATCTCGCGGTGGGCGATGTTCCAGTCGCCGCAGATGACGATCTCGCGGCCAGACTTGATCAGCGCCTCGAGGTGGGGGAAAAACTGTTCCATGAAGCGGAACTTGGCCTGCTGGCGCTCCTCGCTGCTGGAGCCGGAAGGCTGGTAGAGCGAGATCACGGCGAGATGGCCGTAGTCGGCTTCGATGTAGCGGCCCTCGGCGTCGAATTCGGGAATGCCGAAGCCTTCGACTATCTGCTGGGGTTGTTGGCGTGTGTAGATGCCGACGCCGCTGTAGCCCTTCTTCTCGGCGTGGTGGAAGGCGCCGGCAAGGCCGTCGCAGGCGACGAGTTCGGGCTTCAGGTCGGCGGCCTGCGCCTTCAGTTCCTGCACGCAGACGACGTCGGCATGCTGTGCGGGCAGCCAGTCGAAGAAACCCTTGGTGGCGGCGGACCGGATGCCGTTGAGGTTGGCCGATATAATTCGCATCAGTTTCGCATTCAAGAAAAGTCAGGAAATGTCCGATTACAGAGCCGAGTTTGTGAAGTTCGCCATTGATTCGAACGTGTTGTGTTTTGGCGAGTTCAAGACCAAGGCGGGGCGCATGAGCCCCTATTTTTTCAACGCGGGGCTGTTCAACGACGGCGACAAGCTGAAGCGGCTGGGCGAATTTTACGCGAAAGCCATCGTCGGCTCGGGGATCGCGTTCGACGTGCTGTTCGGACCAGCCTACAAGGGCATCCCGCTGGCGGCGAGCATCGCGATCGCGCTGTCCGCGATGGGCCGCAACGTGCCGTTCGCCTTCAACCGCAAGGAGGCGAAGGACCACGGCGAGGGCGGCACGGTGGTCGGCGCCGCGCTCAAAGGCAAGGTGCTGATCGTCGACGATGTGATCTCGGCGGGTACCTCGGTGCGCGAGTCGGTCGACCTGATCCGCGCGGCGGGCGCCGAGCCGGCGGGCGTGGTGATCGCGCTGGACCGCATGGAGCGCGGCACCGGAGCGAAATCCGCGGTGCAGGAAGTGCGCGAGCAGTATGGCATTCCGGTGGCGGCGGTGGTCACCCTGGACAACCTGGTGGAGTTTCTGGAACGTGATGCAAAGCGACAAACCGAACTGCAAGCCGTGGCGGCCTACCGGGCGCAATACGGCGTCTAGTCTACTGGCCCTGGGCTTGCTGCTGACAGCGAGCGCGGCGCAGGCCGGGATGTACCGCTGGGTCGACGGCAACGGCCGCGTGCACTACAGCGACACGCCGCCGGCCACCTACAACCAGAGCGGCGGCGTCGAGATGAACAAGCAGGGCGGCGTCGTCAAGCGCACGCAGTCCGAGGCCGAACGCCGCGCCGAGGCCGCGCGCCAGGCGGAGGAGAAGCGCATCCAGGACGAGCAGCAGAAGCAGGCACAACTCGATCGCGCGCTGACCCAGACCTATACCACCGAAGCGGAAATCGACCTCGCACGCGACCGGGCGCTGGAGAACTACAAGCTGATGAACCGGGGGGCCGAAATACGCGCCCGCGCGGTCGATGCCAACCTGGCCGAACTGCGCGGGCGGATTGCGGCGATCGAGAAGGCCGGGCGCCCGGTCAGCCCCAACCTGCGGGCGCAGCTCGATCAGGCGGTCCGCGAGCGCGAGGACCTCACGCGCACCATCCAGGGCAACCAGGAGGCGATGGAGCAGGTGCGCCAGAAGTACGCCGCCGACAAGGCGCGCTTCCGCGAACTGACGGGCAGCAGCAAGTAGCGGTCACCGCGGCGAGGACGCAGACGACAAGGGGCGCAATCGGCGCCCCTTTTTCTTCACTGCAGCCTGGCCTTCAGCAGTTCGTTGACCTGCGCCGGATTGGCCTTGCCGCGGCTGGCCTTCATCACCTGGCCGACCAGGGCGTTGAAGGCCTTTTCCTTGCCGGCGCGGAATTCGTCGACCGACTTCTGGTTGGCGGCGAGCACCTCGTCGACGATCTTTTCCAGTTCGCCGCTGTCCGACATCTGCTTGAGTCCGCGCGCCTCGATGATCGCGTCGACCTCGCCGGCGCCTTCCCACAGGCCTTCGAACACCTGCTTGGCGAGCTTGCCGGAAAGGGTGCCATCCTGGATGCGCGCGATCAGCGCACCGAGCTGGGCGGCGGACACCGGGCTCTGCGCGATGTCGAGTTCGGCCTTGTTGAGTGCGGCGGCGAGTTCGCCCATCACCCAGTTGGCGGCGAGCTTCGCATGCTCCCCTCTCCCTCCGGGAGAGGGACTGGGGGAGAGGGAAGCCAGCACCGCCTCGAAATATTCCGCCGTGGCGCGCGATGAGGTCAGCGCCGTCGCGTCATAAGCCGATAGGCCATCCATGCGGTATTTCGCGAGTTTGACCTGCGGCAGCTCCGGCATTTCGGCACGCACCCGCTCGATCCATTCTTCGGTCAGCCTGACCGGCAGCAGGTCGGGGTCGGGGAAGTAGCGATAGTCGTGCGCCTCTTCCTTGCTGCGCATCATGCGCGTCTCGCCGGTGTCGGGGTCGAACAGCACGGTGGCCTGCTCGATGCGGCCGCCGTCCTCGAGCGTCTCGATCTGCCAGCGCACTTCGTAGTCGATCGCCTGCTGCAGGAAGCGAAAGGAGTTGAGGTTCTTGATCTCGCGGCGGGTGCCGAATTCCTTCTGCCCGACCGGGCGCACGGAGACGTTGGCGTCGACGCGGAAGCTGCCTTCCTGCATGTTGCCGTCGCAGATGCCGATCCAGGTCACCAGCGTGTGCAGCGCTTTCGCATAGGCGACCGCCTCGGCGCTGGAGCGCATCTCCGGCTCGGAGACAATCTCCAGCAGTGGCGTGCCGGCGCGGTTCAAATCGATGCCGGTCATGCCGTGGAAGTCTTCGTGCAGCGACTTGCCGGCATCCTCTTCCAGGTGGGCGCGGGTCAGGTGGATGACGCGCTCTTCCGACTGCCCTGAGCTTGTCGAAGGGACCACGATCGTCAGCGCGCCGCCCTCGACGATGGGCTTGGCGAGCTGGCTGATCTGGTAGCCCTTGGGGAGATCAGGATAGAAGTAGTTCTTGCGGTCGAACACGTTGACGCGGTTGAGCGTGGCGCCGATGGCGAGGCCGAACTTGATCGCGCACTCGACCGCAGCCTTGTTCAGCACGGGCAGCACGCCGGGCAGCGCGATGTCGACCGCGCTCGCCTGGGTGTTGGGCGCGGCGCCGAAGGCGGTGCTGCTGCCGGAGAAGATCTTGGACTGGGTGGCGAGCTGGGTGTGGACTTCCAGCCCGATGACGGTCTCCCACTTCATTGCAGGCCCTCCGGACGACGGGCGTGCCAGTCGGTGACGCGCTGGTACTGATGGGCGACGTTGAGCATCTTCGCCTCGCTGAAATAGTCGCCGACGAGCTGCAGGCCGATCGGCAGGCCCTTCGAGTCGAAGCCGCACGGCAGCGACATGCCCGGCAGGCCGGCGAGGTTGGCGGGGATCGTGTAGAGGTCGTTGAGGTACATCTCGACCGGGTCGTCCGACTTTTCGCCCAGTTTGAACGCGGTGCCGGGCGCAGTGGGACCGAGGATGACGTCGCAGGCCTTGAACGCCTCGGCGAAGTCGTGCGCGATCAGGCGGCGGATCTTCTGGGCCTGGAGATAGTAGGCGTCGTAGTAGCCGTGGCTGAGGACGTAGGTGCCGATCAGGATGCGCCGCTTCACTTCGGCGCCGAAACCCTGCGCGCGGGTCTTGGCGTACATGTCGTTGAGATCGGCGTACTCGGGGGCGCGGTGGCCGTAGCGCACGCCGTCGAAGCGCGACAGGTTGGACGAGGCTTCGGCCGGGGCCAGCACGTAATAGACGGGGATGGCCAATTTGGAATTGGCGAGCGAGATCTCGACCGTCGTCGCACCGAGCTCCTTCAATTCATTGACGGCCGCCTCCACTGCCGCGGCGACCTCGCTGTTGAGGCCCTCGGCGAAGAACTCCTTCGGCAGGCCGACGCGCAGGCCGGCGAGCGGCTGGTCGAGGTCGCGCGCGTAGTCTTCCTTGTCGCGCTCCAGGCTGGTCGAGTCCTTCGAGTCGAAGCCGGTCATCACGTTCAGAAGCAGTGCGCAGTCCTCGGCCGACGGCGCCATCGGCCCGGCCTGGTCGAGACTGGAGGCGAAGGCGATCATGCCGTAGCGCGACACCAGGCCGTAGGTCGGCTTGAGGCCGGTGATGCCGGCGAACGCGGCGGGCTGGCGGATCGAGCCGCCGGTGTCGGTGCCGGTGGCGGCCGGCGCCATGCGCGCGGCGACGCAGGCGGCGGCGCCGCCCGACGAGCCGCCCGGCACGCGGGCGGTATCCCAGGGGTTCTTCACCGCGCCGAAATGGCTGGTCTCGTTCGACGAGCCCATGGCGAACTCGTCCATGTTGGTCTTGCCGAGGCTCGGCATGCCGGCCGCCTTGAAGCGCGCGACCACGGTCGCGTCGTAGGGGGCGACGAAGTTGTGCAGCATCTTCGAGCCGCAGGTCGTGAGCCAGCCGTCGGTGCAGAAGATGTCCTTGTGCGCGATCGGCACGCCGGTGAGCGGGCCGTTCTTCCGGGCGGCGATCAGCGCATCGGCGGCGGCGGCCTCCGCCAGCGTTTTCGCGGGGTCGACCGTGATGAAGGCATTGATCGCCGGATTCAGCGCGGCGATGCGGTCGAGGTAGGCCTGCGCGAGCTCGCGGCTGGACACCTGCTTCGTCGCCAGCTGCGCGGCGAGCGCGGAAACGGAGGCGTCGAACGGGTTCATTCGATCACCCTGGGGACGAGGTAGAGGCCGTTCTCCACCGCCGGGGCGATGGCCTGGAACGCGGCATGGCGGTCGGTTTCGGTGACGCGGTCCTCGCGCAGGCGCTGGGAGACTTCCTGCGCGTGCGCCATCGGCTCGATGCCGGACGTGTCCACCGCCTGCATGGCGGCGATGAGGTCGAAAATCGTGTTGAGCTGGGTCTGCGTCGCCTGCGCCTGGGCATCGTCGATTTCGATGCGCGCAAGGCGGGCGATGCGCTTGACGTCGTCCTGGCTGAGGGACATGGTGGAACCACCTGGTGACTTACGGGAACGAAGCCCGTTAGGGTATCATAGGCCCCTTGTTTTTTCTGCCCTTTCGCCCGCCCGGCGCGGGTGTCGATGCCGCCATGTTCAAGTTTCTGACCAGCTATTTCTCGACCGATCTCGCGATCGACCTCGGTACCGCCAACACGCTGATTTACGTGCGCGACCGCGGCATCGTTCTCGACGAGCCTTCGGTCGTGTCGATCCGCACCGACTCGGCGGCAGGCGGCAAGCGCACGGTGCAGGCCGTGGGCGCGGAAGCCAAGCTGATGCTGGGGCGCACGCCGGGCAACCTGCAGGCGATCCGGCCGATGAAGGACGGCGTGATCGCCGACTTCACCGTCACCGAGCAGATGCTCAAGTATTTCATCAAGAAGGTGCACGACACACGCATGCTGCGGCCCAGCCCGCGCATCATCATCTGTGTGCCGTGCGGCTCGACCCAGGTGGAGCGGCGCGCGATCCGCGAATCGGCGATCGGCGCCGGCGCGCGCCAGGTCTACCTGATCGAGGAGCCGATGGCGGCGGCGATCGGCGCCGGCCTGCCGGTGGCCGAGGCGACCGGCTCGATGGTCGTCGACATCGGCGGCGGCACCACCGAGGTCGGCGTGATCTCGCTTGGCGGCGTGGTGTACGCGAACTCGGTGCGTGTCGGCGGCGACCGCATGGACGAGGCCATCATCAACTACATCCGCCGCAACTACGGCATGCTGATCGGCGAGGCCACCGCCGAGGAGATCAAGAAGCGGATGGGGTCGGCCTTCCCGGGTGCCGAGGTCATGGAGATGGAAGTCAAGGGCCGCAGCCTCGCCGAGGGCGTGCCGCGCAGCTTCAACGTGTCGTCCAACGAAATCCTCGAGGCGCTGACCGAGCCGCTGAATGCCATCGTGAGCGCGGTGAAGCAGGCGCTGGAGCAGACGCCCCCCGAGCTGGGCGCCGACATCGCCGAGAAGGGCATGGTCCTGACCGGCGGCGGCGCGCTGCTGCGCGATCTCGACCGGCTGCTGATGGAAGAGACCGGCCTGCCGGTGATCGTCGCCGACGATCCGCTGACCTGCGTGGTGCGCGGCTCGGGCCGCGCGCTTGAGGAGATGGACAAGCTGGCGTCGGTGTTCACCAACGAGTGAACGCGCGCGCGGTTGACCGGGGCTGCTGACGGCGATGCCAGGCCAGCTCATGTTCGCCCGCCGGCTGGGGCCGACGGCACGCCTGGCCATCTGGCTCCTGATCGGCTTGTCCTGCGTCGTGATCGATGCCCGCTACCACGCGCTCGACACCCTGCGCAGCGGGCTGTCCCTCTTCCTGCAGCCGGTGCGCGAGGTGCTGCGCGTTCCCGGCGACCTCGCCGGCGAAATCGGCGGCTTCTTCGTTCGCCACCGCACCCTGCAGCGCGAGCGCGATGCCCTGCTGGCCGAGCGGGCCCGCCTGCTCGTCGGCGTGAACGAGGGGCGGGAACTCGCGCGGGAAAATGCCGAACTGCGGGCGCTGCTGCAGCTGCAGCAGCGCCCGGGCCAGAAGGTGGTGCACGCCGCCTTCCTGTTCCAGGGCCATGACTGGTTCGCCCAGCGCGTCACGCTCGACGAGGGCGGCAGCGCGGGGGTACGCAGCGGCCTGCCCGTGGTCGATGCCTATGGCCTCGTCGGGCAGGTGACCCGGGTCTATCCGGGGTCGAGCGAGGCGACGCTGGTGAGCAGCCCGGAGCAATTGACCCCGGTGTTCGTCGAACGCACCGGCCAGCGCGGCCTGGCCGCCGGGACCGGGCACGGCCAGATGGAGTTGCGCTACATGCCGGCGCAGACGGATATCCGTGCGGGGGATCGCCTGCTCACCTCGGGCATCGACCGCGTCTACCCGGCGGGGATCCCGGTCGCCGCCGTGCGGCGGGTGTCGCGCTCGCAGTCCAGCCCCTACCTGCGCGTGGAGTGCCAGCCGCTCGCCGGCCTCGATCGTGCACGCGGCGTGCTGGTGCTGATGGCGGAACCGCAGGAGCGTCCGCGATGAACGATTCCCTGCAGCACGCCGGCGGCTGGCGCCGCATCCTCGGCACCCTGGCGCTGGCCGTCTTGATCGAACAGATGCCGTGGTCGGGCTGGGGGCTCGTCGCGCGGCCCGATTTCCTGCTGGTCGCGGTGCTGTTCTGGGCGCTGCACCAGCCTGCGCGCGTCGGTTTCGCCACCGCCTTCCTGCTCGGCTTGCTGACCGACTTCCAGGACGGCCCCGTGTTCGGCCAGCACGCGATCGCCTATGTGATGGCCGCGTACCTGGTGCAGTTCCTGCGCCTGCGGCTGCTGCAGTTCGAGCCGCTGCGCCAGGCCGCGCAGATGTTCCCGATCCTGCTCGGCGCGCAGCTGGTGGTGCTGCTGGTCGGCTGGCTGGCGGTCAATCCGCCGGCGGGGCTGGACATCCTGATTCCGGTGCCGGCGAGCACCCTGCTGTGGTACCTGGTGGCCCTGTTCGGGCGCATCTGGCATGGCAAGGGCGCGCCCCACCGCGCATGAGCTGAGATGCCGCTCGCGACGCCGCTGAAGAATCTCGATCGCGAACTGGCCCGCTTTCACGGCCGACTGAAAGCAGGGGCGGTCTTCGTGGTGCTGCTGGCGGCTGCGCTGCTGGGGCGCGGCTATTACCTGCAGGTCACGCAGCACGATTACTACATTCAGCGCGCGGAATCGAACCGCATTTCGCTGGTGCCCACGGCGCCCAACCGCGGCCTCATCCTGGACCGCAAGGGGCGCATCCTGGCGGAGAACTATTCCGCCTACACGCTGGAACTGACGCGCACGCGCGCGAGCGACCTCGAGGCGACGCTGGCCGAGGTCGGCAAGCTGATCGAGATCACGCCCGGCGAGCTGCGGCGTTTCCGGCGGCTGCTCGCCGAATCCCACGAGTTCGAGACCGTTCCGCTGAAGAGCAAGCTGACCGACGAGGAGGTCGCGATTCTGGCGGCCAATCACTACCGCCTGCCGGGCGCGCAGGTGAAGGCGCGGCTGTTCCGCAACTACCGGGCCGGCCCCGGCATGGCGCACGTGGTCGGCTTCATCGGGCGGATCAACGACCGCGACCTCAAGGCGCTGCGCGCGTCCGGTCGCGAGGAGAACTACCGCGGCACGGTTCACATCGGCAAGACCGGGCTCGAGCAGAGCTACGAGGCGGTGCTGCACGGGCGCACCGGCTTCGACCAGATGGAGACCGACGCGAGCGGCCGCGCGGTGCGCATGCTGTCGCGGATTCCGCCGGTGCCGGGCAAGGACCTGCGGCTGTATCTCGACGCCGGGTTGCAGGCCGTCGCCGAACACGCCTTTGGCGACTACACGGGCGGCCTGGTCGCGCTCGACCCCAACACCGGCGGCGTGCTGGCGATGGTGAGCAAGCCGGGCTTCGACCCCAATCTGTTCGTCGACGGCATCGATCCGGAGACCTGGAAGACGCTCAACGAGTCGCCCGAGCGCCCCATGGTCAATCGCGTCCTGCGCGGCATCTATCCGCCGGGCTCGACGATCAAGCCGTTCATGGGCCTGGCCGGGCTCGAGACGGGCGTGCGCACGCCGAGCGACAGCATCGTCGACCCCGGCTATTTCATGCTGCCGAACAGCAGCCACCAGTACCGCGACTGGAAGCGCGGCGGCCACGGCATCGTCGACCTGCGGCGGGCGATCGCGCAGTCCTGCGACACCTATTTCTACAAGCTGGCGGTCGACCTCGGGATCGACCGCATGCACGACTTCCTGGAGAAATTCAGCTTTGGCGAGAAGACCGGCATCGACCTCGACGGCGAATCGCCCGGCCTGCTGCCGTCGCGCGAATGGAAGGAACGCCGCTGGAAGAAGATCTGGTACCCGGGGGAGACCGTGATCGCCGGCATCGGCCAGGGCTATCACCTGACCACGCCGCTGCAGCTGGCGACCGCGACGGCGATGATCGCCAACGGCGGCAAGCGGATCGAGCCGCGCCTGGTGGAGGCGATGCGCGACCCGCTCACCCACGTCTGGCAGCCGCTGGCGCCGGTGGTGCGCGACCAGGTGCCGATCAAGCCGGAGGACCTGGCCGTCGTGCGGCAGGGGATGGTGGACGTGGTCCACCCCGGCGGGACGGCGTCGGTCGCCGGCGCCGGGGCGCCCTACACGATGGCCGGCAAGACCGGCACGGCACAGGTGGTCGGCATCAAGCAGGGGGCGCGCTACGACGCCAGCCGCCTCGCCCGGCAATACCGCGACCATGCGCTGTTCATCGCCTACGCGCCGGCCGAGAATCCCAGGATCGCGATCGCGGTGCTGGTCGAGAACGGCGGGCATGG
The DNA here is from genome assembly GCF_035621355.1 of Thiobacillus sp. SCUT-2. Classification (NCBI taxonomy): domain Bacteria; kingdom Pseudomonadati; phylum Pseudomonadota; class Betaproteobacteria; order Nitrosomonadales; family Thiobacillaceae; genus Thiobacillus; species Thiobacillus sedimenti. Next base: position 349,995 of record NZ_CP141769.1, read on the forward strand.
CGGCTCGACCGCGGCGCCGATCGCGCGCGCGGTGTTCGACTACTACCTGACCGGGAAGCTTCCCGGCAGCATGAAGGCGGAGGGGAACGATGCCTCGGACTAGCCACTGGATCATCCGCAGCCTGAGTCATGTCGACGTCATCCTGCTGGTGCTGGTGCTGCTGCTGCTCGGCATCAGCCTGGCCGTCGTGACGAGCGCCTCCGGCGAAAGCCCGGCCCGCATCACCGGGCATCTGGTCAATATCGCGCTCGCGCTCGGCGTGATGGTGGTGATGGCCAACGTGCCGCCGCACCTGCTGTCCAAGGTCGGGCCGCCCCTGTATGCGGTGGGGATCGTGCTGCTGGTCGGCGTCGCGCTGTTCGGCGAAATCCGCAATGGCGCGCGGCGCTGGCTGGACCTGGGATTCATGGCGTTCCAGCCGTCTGAACTGCTGAAGCTCGCGCTGCCGCTGATGCTGGCCTGGTATTTCCAGCGCAACGAGGGCGGGCTGCGCACGAAGCACTTCTTCGTCGCCGGCGCCCTGCTGGCGATGCCCTTCCTGCTGATCCTGCGCCAGCCCGACCTCGGCACGGCGCTGCTGATCGGCGCCTCCGGCTTCTACCTGCTGTTCTTCGCCGGCCTGCCGTGGAAGGTCATCGTCGGCGGCGGCGCGCTGGGGGCGGCGAGCCTGCCGGTGGTGTGGGGGTTGATGCACGACTATCAGCGGCAGCGCATCCTGACCCTGCTCGATCCCTCGTCCGATCCGCTCGGTGCCGGCTACCACATCATCCAGTCGACCATCGCCATCGGCTCGGGCGGCCTGTTCGGCAAGGGCTGGATGCAGGGAACGCAGAACCAGCTCGATTTCATTCCCGAGCGCACCACCGACTTCATCTATGCGGTGTTCGGCGAGGAATTCGGCTACGTCGGCGCCGTCCTGCTGGTGGCGCTCTACCTGGCCGTCGTCGCGCGCGGGCTGCTGATCGCGGCGCGGGCACCGACCCTGTTCGGGCGCCTGATGGCGGCGACCGTGAGCCTCAATCTCTTCACCTACGTGTTCGTCAACATGGGCATGGTGTCCGGCATCCTCCCCGTGGTCGGCGTGCCCCTGCCGCTGATGAGCTACGGCGGCACCGCCCTGCTCACGCTGCTGCTCGGCATCGGCATTCTGATGAGCGTGGCGACGCACCGGCAGCTCAACAAGTCGTGAGCGGCTAAAATACGCCCCATGAACACGAAATCCTTCCTGGGCGTCGCCGTTCTCGCATTGGTGCTTGCCGGCTGTGCCACCGCGCCGCCGGCCAAGCAGGCGGCGCGCACGCCCCCTCCCGCGAAGGGCGGCTACTACCTCGACGACGGCCCCGAGGCCAATCCGCCGGCGAACCTCGATGCGGTTCCCGACGCCGTGCCGCGCAAGGAGCCGCTGAACCGCTTTGCGAACCGCGCCTACGTCGCGCTCGGCACGACCTATACGCCGCAGACCACGTACCAGCCTTACGTCGAGGAGGGCGTGGCCTCGTGGTACGGCCGCCGCTTCAACGGCAAGAAGACCGCGTCCGGCGAACGCTACGACATGTACGCGATGACGGCGGCGCATCCGACGCTGCCGATCCCGAGCTATGCGCGCGTCACCTCGCTCGATACCGGAAAATCGGTCGTGGTGCGCGTCAACGACCGCGGTCCGTTCCACAGCAGGCGCATCATCGACCTGTCCTACACGGCCGCCCACAAGCTGGGCTTTCTGGCACGCGGCAGCGGCCGGGTGCGGGTCGAGAGCATCGATCCCGATGGCGGTGACGCCGGAGGCAAGGACTCCGAGGACGGCATCTATCTCCAGGTCGGCGCTTTTTCCCGCGCCGACAATGCGCGCGCGCTGCGCGACCGCCTCGAGCGCCTGCTCGACATCGACGCCAGCCAGACCCGCGTCGTGCTCGACGGCAGGCTGCACCGCGTGCAGCTCGGGCCCTACGCCAGCGACGATGCGGCCCAGACCGATCGTGCGCGGGTACGGGAACGCCTCGACCTGAATGCGGTCCTGGTCAAACGCGACTGACTGAAAGGCCGAGCATGAAGCATTTCTGGCTGGGGCTGGCGCTCCTTTTTTCCTTTTCCGTATCGGCCTGGGCGGGGCCTGCCGGCATCGCGGCGCGCGCGTGGATCGTGATCGACCAGGCGAGCGGGCGCGAGCTGGCTTCCCAGCAGGCCGACCTGCCGCTGGCGCCGGCGTCGCTGACGCAGATGATGACCGCCTACGTCCTGCTCGACGACATCCGCCGGAACAAGCTGAACCTGGGCCAGATGGTGACGGTACCCGCGGCGGCCGTGCAGATGGACGGCTCGCGCGTCTTCCTGCAGGCGGGCGAGAAGCTCAGCGTCGAGACCCTGCTGCAGGCGATGCTGCTGGAATCGGCGAGCGACGCGACGGTGGCGCTGGTGACGGCGGCGTCCGGCAGCGAGGCCGCGTTCGTCGCGCGGATGAATCAGGAAGCGCGGCGCCTCGGCATGACCCGCACCCGCTTCGTGAACGCCACCGGCCTCGATGCGCCGGGACAGGAAGCGAGCGCGCGCGACCTGGCGCTGCTGGGCCGGGTACTGGCGCGCGATTTCCCCGACCGGCTGGCGCTGTTCGGGCAGCGCGAACTGCCGTTCAAGGGCGTCACCTATTTCAACGGCAACCGCCTGCTGTGGCGCGACAGCACGGTGACCGGCCTGAAGGCCGGGCGCACGCCCCAGGCAGGCTATTGCCTGGCGGCGTCGGCCCAGCGCGGCGACCAGGGGCGCATCGCCGTGGTGCTCAATGCGCGCTCGGACGGCCAGCGGACGCAGGATGCGCTGCGCCTGCTCAACTACGGCTTCGAAAATTTCGATAGCGTGCTGCTGTATCGTGCCGGGCAGACGGTCAAGGAAATGAAGGTCTACCGCGGCGAGCAGCCCACGGTCAGCATGGGCTTCGCGCAGGACTTCCATATGCTGGTGCCGCACGGCGGCGCGGCGCGGGTCAAGGCCGAGGTCATCACGCGGCAGCCGATGCTGGCTCCGCTGAACCGTGGCCAGCGCATCGGGACCTTGCGGCTCACGCTCGACGGCCACCTGCTTGGCGACTATCCGCTGGTCGCGCTGCAGGATGTCGGCGTCGCCGGCCTGCTGGGGCGCGGCTGGGACTCGATCCGGCTGCTCTTCGCGAAATGAACGTCTACCTCAACGGGCGGTTCCTGCCGCTCGCCGAGGCGAAGATCTCGGTGCTCGATCGCGGCTTCCTGTTCGGCGACGGCGTGTACGAGGTCGTGCCGGTCTACTCGGGCAAACCGTTCCGGCTCGAATCGCACCTGCGCCGCCTGCAGGCCAGCCTCGACGGCATCCGCCTGGCCAATCCGCACGACGAGGCGGCGTGGCGTGCGCTCATTGGCCAGTTGATCGCGCAGCAGGGAAGCGAAGACCAGTCGGTCTACGTCCAGGTGACGCGCGGCCTGCCAGGCGAAGGCGAGCCGCTGCGCGACCACCCGTTTCCGCAGGCCGCGGTGCCGACCGTCTTCATGCTCGCGCAGCCGCTGGTGACGGCATCGCCCGCGCAGAAGGCCGCCGGCGTCTGCGCCGTCACCGCCGCCGACGACCGCTGGCTGCGCTGCAACATCAAGGCGAGCGCGCTGCTGGCGAACATCCTGCTGCGCCAGCAGTCGGTCGACGCCGGTTGCGCCGAGACGGTCATGCTGCGCGACGGCTACCTGACCGAGGGCGCGGCGAGCAACATCTTCGTGGTGAAGGACGGCGTGCTGCTCGCGCCGCCGCCGTCGAACCTGATGCTCACCGGCATCACCTACGACGTGGTGCTGGAACTCGCCGCCGCGCACGGCATTCCCCACGTCGTCCGCCCGGTCGGCGAGGCCGAGCTGCGCGGTGCCGACGAGCTGTGGATGACCTCGTCGACCAAGGAGATCATGGCCATCGTCCGGCTCGACGGCGCGCCCGTCGGCGCCGGCGTGCCGGGACCGCTGGCACAACGGATGGATGCCCTGTACCAGACTTTCAAGCGCGAGGTGATGCGGGCGTGAGCGACGAAACCCTGCTGACATTCCCGACCGATTTTCCCATCAAGATCATGGGCGAGCGGCGCGACGACTTCGCGCAGACCATGGTCGAGCTGGTGCTGCGGCACGCGCCGGACTTCCGGCCGGAAACGGTCGAGATGCGGGCCTCGCGCAGCGGCAACTATCTTTCACTGACGGTCGTCGTGCGTGCGACCTCGAAGGCGCAGCTCGACGCGCTGTACCGCGAGATCACCGCCCATCCCTGGGTGAAGATGGCGCTCTGATGGCAGGCGGTGAGCGGCAAGCGGCGGGCGGCGAGGCGATCGTCCGGCAACTGGGGCGGGTGGAGTACGTGCCGACCTGGCGGGCGATGCAGGACTTCACCGCACGCCGCACGCCGGACACCCCCGACGAACTCTGGGTACTCGAGCACCCGCCCGTCTACACGCTGGGCCAGGCCGGCAAGGCCGAGCACCTGATCGCCGCGACCGACATCCCGCTGGTGCCGATCGACCGCGGCGGGCAGATCACCTACCACGGACCCGGGCAGGCCGTCGTCTACGTGCTGGTCGACCTGCGCCGCCGCGGCTACGGCATCCGCGAACTCGTGGTGCGCATGGAGCAGGCGGTGATCGACTTCCTCGCGGCCCGCGGTGCCAGCGCGGCGCGGCGAGCCGGCGCCCCCGGCGTTTACGTCGATGGCGCGAAGATTGCCGCGCTCGGCCTGCGCGTGAGGCACGGCTGCACGTATCATGGCCTGGCGCTCAACGTCGACATGGACCTCGGTCCGTTCGCGGCCATCAATCCCTGCGGCTACGCCGGGATGCCGGTGACGCAATGCCGCGACCTCGGCATCGACGAACCGGTGGCCGCGGCGGGGCGCGCCCTCGCCGCCAGCCTGGCGAAGACGATCTATTCTTGACCGCTTCGCCGGGACATAAGTATTCTTGCAACTTCTAATGGAGCTGCTTATGCCCGCCGATTCCCTGCCGTCCGACCCCAGGCTCCTGATGCGCTCGATCATCCAGCGCATCGCCACCGGACCGGACCTGTCCAAGAACATCAGCCGTACCGAGGCGCATCTCGGCACCAAGGCCATCATCGACAACGTGATCGATCCGGTGCAGGTCGGCATCTATTTCATCGCGCTGCGCATGAAGCGCGAGACGATGGACGAAAACCGCGGCGTGCTCGACGCGGTGCTCGAGACCACCCGCCGCGTGACGGCCGAGGTCGACGAGGTGGTCGATATCGGCGATCCCTACGACGGCTACAACCGTTGCCTGCCGGCGGCCCCCTTCCTCGGCCCGCTGCTGGCCGAATGCGGCCTGCACGTCGTCAGCCACGGCCTCGACAAGGTCGGCCCCAAGTACGGCGTGACCGCACGTCACGTGCTCGAGGCCGCCGGCGTCCCGGTCGACCTGACGCCCGAGGCGGCGGCCGCCCGGCTGGCCGATCCGGCGATCGGCTGGACCTACGTCGACCAAGCGCAATCCAACCCCGGCCTGCACCACCTCGTCACGCTGCGCGCGCAGATGATCAAGCGCCAGGTGCTGACGACGGTCGAGGTCCTCTCCAAGCCCATCCAGGGCCGCAAGAAGACGCATTTCGTCACCGGCTACGTGCACAAGCCGTATCCGCCCGTGTATGCCGACCTCGCGCGCGAGGCCGGCTTCGACACGGCCTGCATCGTGCGCGGCGTCGAGGGTGGCGTGATCCCCTCGCTGCGCCAGACCGGCAAGTATTTCCACTACCACGACCGCGGCGCCGAAGTCGAAGCCAACATCGACCCGGTGGCGCTCGGCATCGATCAGCCGGTGCGCGCGGTGCCGCTGCCCGGCTCGGTGGCCGGCGAGGCGGGCGAGGACGAGATCGTCGCGGCCATCGACATCCCGGCGACGGCGCGCGCGGCGGCGGAAGCCGGCATTCTGGCGCTGAAGGGCGACAAGGGGCCGACCTACGATTCGCTCGTGCTCGCCGGCTCGATCATCCTGCATCACGTCGGCAAGGCTGCCAGCGTGGCGGATGCGGCGGCGCAGGTCCGCACCGTGCTGGATTCCGGCAAGGCGGTCGCAAGGATCAAGTGATGAGCGGATACGTTGCGATCGCCGCAGCCGACGAACTCAAGCCGGCCGAAATGAAGCGCGTCGTCGTCGACGGCAGGCGCCTCCTGCTGTGCAATGCCAACGGCACGCACTACGTCGTCGACGAGATGTGCAGCCACGAGGATTATTCGCTCTACCTGGGCTGCATCAAGGACGGCAAGATCAAGTGCTCGCTGCACGGCAGCTACTTCGATCTCGCGACCGGCCGGCCCACCTGCGAACCGGCCGACACGCCGATCCGGACCTATCCGGTCAAGGTCGAAGCCGGCCAGGTGTGGGTCGAGGTCTGACTACTTTTCCAGCAGGCGGCGGATCGTCTCGACCATCGCGGGATGGTCGAAATCGCGCCCGCCCATGCCGCGGTACACGATGCGCCCGCGCGGGTCGACGAGGAAGCTGGTCGGCAGGCCCAGCACGCCCCAGGCCGGCGCCACTTCGCTCGTGCGGTCGATCAGGATGGGAAAGCCCGGCGCGGGATCGAGCTGCCCGGTGAACACGAACACGTTGTCGGGCGTCTCTTCCTGGTCGATGGCCAGGATGGCGAAGGGCTCGCCGTCCAGCTGCTGCCGCAGCCGCTCCATCGAGGGCATCTCGCGGCGGCAGGGCGGACACCAGGTCGCCCAGAAGTTCACCAGCACGACCTTGCCGCGATAGTCGGACAGCCGATGCAGCTTGCCGTCGAGGTCGGGCAGGGCGAAATCCGGCGCGGGCCGGGCGGGCTTGAGCGCCGTCAGGCTGTGGCTCAGCTCCGGCAGCGGCAGCGCGGCACGGGCGGGCAGCGCCAGGCACAGCGCCGCGCAGAGGCCGAGCGCCTTAGTGCGCAGCCGGCGGCTGCGCGGGCGCGCAGGCGAGGTTCTCGAGCTTGCCGGTGTAGTGCTTGCCATGATGACTCCAGGAATAGACGAGGTCGAAGCGGGCGCCGGGCGGCAGGCGAACGGTCGTGAAGCCCTGGGCCCAGTCGCCGGCGTCGAAGCTGACGTCGGCGGGCAGGATCGACCAGCCGAAATCCGCGCCCAGCTTCTTCCATTCGGCGACCCATTCGGGTTTGGTCTTGAGGCGGTGCGCCTGGCCGTCGGGCGTGACGTAGCGCCAGTCCGCGACCCGGTAGGAGAGGAGGCCGCCCGACTGGTTCTGCGCGACGGTGCCGAATACGCAGTAGTCCTTCATGCTGTCGACCACCGCCGGCGGCAGGCCGCGTGACGAATACAGCGCGGCGACGAAATCCGGATAGAGCTGGATGAGTTCGAGGCTGAAGCCGCGGTCTTCCTTCTTCCAGGAAAACAGCCCGCTGTCGGGGTCGCGGGTTGCCGTCTGGCCGGCGGCCGGGCTTGCTGCCGCGGCCGGCAGTGCGAGCAGCAAGGCGAGGGGGGCGAGGATGCGTGCGCGTGCCATGTCCGAATATTAGCGCTGAGCGCGCCGCCGTCCATCCCCCCTGCCGCCGGGAGGGCGGGCCGCCCCGTCATCTCGGGTAAAATTGCGTCTTTAGCGAGGCACTCCATGGCTGATCCCATCCAACACAAGGGCGCGTCGAAGACCTCCCGCATTCCGATCAAGATCGTGCCGCAGCCGCGCATGCGCCTGCCGTCGTGGATCCGCGCCAAGTCGCCCAACGTGCCGAACGTCGCGCGGCTCAAGGGCATCCTGCGCGAGGCGAAGCTGCACACCGTGTGCGAGGAGGCCTCGTGCCCCAACCTCGGCGAATGCTTCGGCCACGGCACCGCGACCTTCATGATCCTGGGCGACCTCTGCACGCGGCGCTGCCCGTTCTGCGACGTCGGCCACGGCACGCCGCTGCCGCCGGACGCCGACGAGCCGCGCCATCTGGCCGAGACCATCGCGCTGATGGCGCTGAAATACGTGGTGATCACCAGCGTCGACCGCGACGATCTGCGCGACGGCGGCGCCGGGCATTTCGCGCAGTGCATCGCCGCGGTGCGCGAGCAGTCGCCGGCCACCCGCATCGAGATCCTGACGCCGGACTTCCGCGGTCGGCTCGAGAAAGCGCTCGACATGCTCGGTACGGCGCCGCCGGACGTGATGAACCACAACCTCGAGACCGTGCCGCGCCTCTACAAGGCGGCGCGCCCGGGTGCCGACTACGCCCATTCGCTGAAGCTGCTGAAGGACTTCAAGGCGCGCCACCCCGATATCCCGACCAAGTCCGGCCTGATGCTGGGCCTGGGCGAGGAGGACGATGAGATCCTCGAGGTGATGCGCGACCTGCGCGCGCACGACGTCGACATGCTGACGCTCGGACAGTACCTGCAGCCGTCGCAGCATCACCTGCCGGTACTGCGCTTCGTGACGCCCGAGCGCTTCGCGCAGTTCGAGCAGGAAGCGCTGGCGATGGGCTTCCGGCATGCCGCCTGCGGGCCGATGGTGCGCTCGAGCTATCACGCCGACCAGCAGGCCGCGGGCGTCTAAAATTCGGCCGGGTTTTATCGGCCGGTTTATATTGTTGTTATCATGGTTTATTGTTTTTACATAAACCTTGATAAGGTCTTTATATATGGATCCGCGCATCAATCCTTACGCTCCCGGTGCGGGTACGCAGCCTCCCGAACTGGCTGGCCGCGACGAACTCATCGAAAAAGCGGCCATTGCCCTGGACCGGCTGCGGAATGGCCTTTCGGCTAGAAGCCTGCTGCTTGTTGGACTACGGGGCGTTGGGAAGACTGTTCTGCTCACGCGGATCGCTCAGGAGACGGAAGCGAGAGGTTTTGTCGTGGTGACGATCGAATCGCCGGAGAAGCGATCATTACCCGCGTTGCTGATACCTTCGATAAGGATGGCCATTCTCAAGCTCGACCGCATTGCCGCGGCAGGTGATCTGGCTAAAAAAGCACTTAAGGCGTTAGGCGGCTTCGTCGGTGCAATGAAGGTAAAGTATCAGGACATCGAATTTGGGGTGGATCTGGGCAATGAGCCGGGTATTGCGGACTCGGGTGATCTTGAGCACGACCTGATCGATCTTTTTGTTGAGCTTGGTCATGCCGCGAGGGAAAAGAAAACAGCCGTCGTCTTCTTTATCGATGAGTTGCAGTATGTCGAGGAGGACCAGTTTGCCTCGCTTATTACTGCGCTCCATAAATGTGCTCAGTTGCAACTTCCGGTTGCGTTGATTGGGGCGGGGCTTCCCCAGCTGGTAGGGCGGGCGGGACGCGCTAAATCCTACGCGGAACGGCTGTTCGAATACCCCGAAATCGGGCCTCTCAAGGAAGATGAGGCACGGCGAGCATTGGTGATTCCTGCGCGGGAACGGGGCGTTGAGTATGAGGAGGGGGCGTTGGAAGAGATCCTCGCTCAGACCAAAGCCTATCCTTACTTTCTCCAGGAATGGGGCAAGCACAGCTGGCACTGTGCCGCTTCTTCGCCCATCACGAGGGCAGATGCTGCCGCGGCCACCGAGCTCGCGATTCAGGAACTGGACGCGAGTTTCTTCCGTGTACGCTTCGACCGGCTTACGCCCGCCGAAAAAAAATATCTGCGTGCCATGGCCGAATTGGGTGAGGGACCTCACCGCTCAGGTGACATTGCCCATTTGTTGGGACGAGATGTCCAGACTGTTGCGCCGATTAGGGCCAGCCTAATTGGTAAAGGCATGGTGTATAGCCCTTCGCATGGCGACAACAGTTTCACCGTTCCCTTGTTTGACGGCTATATGAAGCGCGTAATGCCCCAATTGCAGTAATTTGCAGCGCCTACCTGAGCAGTCGCCGGCGCGTCAGCGCCAGCGCGATGACGTAGCCGACGCTGCCATAGGCGGCCAGCCCGAAGACGTGTAGCGCGATGTCGTCGGGGACCCTGCCGACGACCAGCGGCCGCGCCAGGTCGATCGCGTGCGTGAGCGGCAGCCAGGCCGATATCGCCTGCATGGGGCCGGGCAGCTGCGCCACCGGGAAGAACACGCCGCACAGCAGCACCATCGGCGTGATCACCAGCGTGAAGTAGTAGAGGAAGAAGTCGTAGCTCGGCGACACGGCATTCATCACCAGGCCCATGCCGCCGAAGCAGAACCCGACCAGCGCCACCACCGGGATGATCCACAGCGTCATCCAGAAATTGCCGTACAGGCCCAGCCCCCAGATCACCGCGAGGATCGCGAGCCCCGACAGCAGGCTCTTCGACGCGGCCCAGGTCAGTTCCCCCAGCATCACGTCGTCGAGCGTGAGCGGCGCGTTCAGGATCGCGTCCCAGGTGCGCTGCACGTGCATGCGCGAGAAGCTGGAATACAGCACCTCGAAGGTCGCGGCGTTCATGGTGCTGTAGGCGACGGTGCCGGCGGCGAGGAAGGTGAGGTAGGGCATGCCCGCGACGTCGGGCAGCAGGCTGCCGAGGCCGAAGCCGAGGCCGAGCATGTAGAGCATCGGGTCCGCGAGGTTGCCGAGGATCGACGGAATGGCGAGCTTCCTCCACACCAGGTAGTTGCGCTGCCAGACCGGAATGAAGCGCCACGACAGGCGCGGCATGCGCAGGGGGCTAGTCACGCAGGTCCCTCCCGGTCAGCTTGAGAAACACGTCCTCGAGGTTCGACGGCCGGTGCACGTAGCGCAGGCCGCTCGCGTGCCTGAGCGCGCCGATCACGTGATCGGCATTGTCCGTGTAGCAGAACAGCGTCTCGCCGACGGTCTCGAAGCGCTGGCAGGCCGTCGATGCATGGGCGCGCGCCCAGTCCCCGAGTCCTTCGCCGAAGACCTCGACCACCGCGGGCTCGATGTGGGACTCGATCAGTGCGCGCGGCGCGCCCTCGGCGACGATGGCGCCGTGATCGAGGATGGCGAGGCGGTCGGCGAGCCGCTCGGCCTCGTCCATGAAGTGGGTGGTGAGCACGATCGTCTTGCCGGCGGCGATCAGCCGGCGCAGGCCCTGCCAGATCAGGTGGCGCGCCTGCGGATCGAGGCCGGTGGTCGGCTCGTCGAGGAACAGGATGTCGGGATCGTGCACCAGCGCGCGCGCCAGCGTCAGGCGCCGCTTCATCCCGCCCGACAATTGCGCGATCTGCGCGTCGGCCTTGGTCGCGAGGCCGGCGAAGTCGAGCAGTTCGGGCACCCGGGCGGCGATCGCCGCGCGCTCCATGCCGAAGTAGCGACCGTAGGCGAGCAGGTTCTCGCGCACCGAGAAGTCGGGATCGAGGTTGTCCATCTGCGGCACCACGCCGACCTTCATGCGCGCCTCGCGGGCGCGCTGCGGCACCGGCAGGCCGGCGAGCTCGATGCTGCCGGCGTCGGGATCGGTGAGGCCCAGCAGCAGGCGCAGCGTGGTGGTCTTGCCGGCGCCGTTGGGACCGAGAAGGCCGAAGCATTCGCCGCGCCGGACGTCGAGGTCGAGCCCGCGCACGACCTCGGTCGTGCCGTAGCGCTTGGTGAGGCCGCGCGCCTTCAGCACGGGCACGCCTCCAGGAAGGCCTGCTTCAGTTCCTTCAGCTTGCCGTGGAAGAAGTGGCCCGCCGCGGGAATGATCCTGGTGGCGAGCCCCTGCTGCTCGGCCCACAGGCGGATCGCGGCGGGCGGAATCAGTTCGTCGGCATCGCCGAAGATCACCACCGTGTCGGGCGGCACCGGGTCGAATTCGTACATCGTGACGGCCGGGGCGACCAGGATCAGGCGCCTGGCGTGCAGTTCCTGGCGCAGGCGGTGCTGCACGAAGGCGCCGAACGAGAAACCGGCCAGCGCCCACGGCAGGCCGGGATAGCTCGCCTCGACGAAGCGGGCGACGGCGAGCAGGTCGTCGGTCTCGCCGACGCCGGCGTCGAATTCGCCGTCGCTCATGCCGACGCCGCGGAAATTCGGCCGCACGCTGACCCAGCCGAGTTCGGTCGCCGCCTTGGCGAGCGTCGTCACCACCTTGTTGTCGAGGCTGCCGCCATGCAGCGGATGGGGATGGGCGACCAGCAGCAGGCCGCGGCGGTCGGTCTCGGGGTCGTCGATCACGGTTTCCAGCTTGCCGACGGAAACCGGGATGCGCAGCTTGTAGCGTTTCACTTCAACCGCAAGCGCTCGACGATACGCCCCTGCTTCAGATGCTGCTCGAAGATCTCGTCGATGTCGGCCTCGTCGACGTAGGTGTACCAGACGCCTTCCGGGTAGACCACGACGACCGGACCCTCGTCGCAGCGGTCGAGGCAGCCGGCGCTGTTGATCCGGCACTTGCCTTCGCCGTTGAGGTTGGCGTGCTTGACCTTCTTCTTGAGGTAATCGCGCATGCGCTGGCCGCCGGCGTCGCCGCAGCACCTGGCGCCGTCGTCGCGCCGGTTGGTGCAGAAGAAGACGTGGTGCTTGTAATAGGGATCAGTCATTCTGGAATTCCGAATATTTGCGCGCGTTGCCGTGCGCCTGGTCGACCGGATACTTGCGCGCGTTGATCGCGAGCTTGTCGCCGGCCGCCTGCAGCAGGTCGATGCCGAGCAGGTCGGCCAGCCGCGTCAGGTAGATCAGCACGTCGGCGATCTCCTGGCGCACCGCCTCGTGCTGGGCAGGGCTCAGCCCACTGCTTTCCTCCGGCGTCAGCCACTGGAAGGGCTCCACCAGCTCGGCGGCTTCGACAACGAGGGCCATCACCAGGTTCTTAGGAGTATGGTAGCGTTGCCATGCACGCGCCTCGGCGAATTCGCGGACGCGCCGGCGCAGCGTGTCGAGGCTGTCGATGTCGTGTGCGGTCATGGCCCGCATGATACCGCGGCGCGCGGCAGGCTTACGACATCGCTGTCGGATTGCCGACGGGCCGCCCGTCGGGCGTGCGGAAAGTGGGGCCGAATGGCGGCTTCCGGCGCGGCTCGGTGCCTGGCCTGGGGCTTGCTTGTGCCCTTGGCCAGTGAAACGGGTTTTTGAATCCGCTCTGGCATAATGCCGGCGAATCAATGCATATAAGGAGGAGGGTGGACATGTTCACGATCAAGAAGCATCTTGCACGCGCTGCCGTCGTGCTGGCGGTCGCCGCCATGGCGGGCTGTTCCAGTACGCCGACCTACCCGCCCGCGCCTGCCTCGACGGGCAAGTACAGCTGGAACTACCTGATCGGCCCGGGGGACTCGGTTCAGGTGTTCGTGTGGCGCAACCCCGACGTGTCCGGCACCTTCCCGGTGCGTCCGGACGGCAAGATGACCATGAATCTGGTCGAGGACATCCAGGCGTCCGGCAAGACCCCGACCCAGCTGGCGCGTGACATCGAGAAGGCGCTCGGCAAGTACATCCAGGAACCCATCGTCACCGTGATCGTCGCCGGCGGCATCGGGCCGTTCGACCAGCAGATCCGCGTGATCGGCGAGGCGGCCAAGCCCCAGGCGCTCAACTATCGCGAGCACATGAGCCTGATCGACCTGATGATCGCGGTCGGCGGGCTGACCGATTTCGCGGCAGGCAACAAGGCCTACATCCTGCGCACGGTGGACGGCAAGCAGGCGCGGCTTGGGGTGCGTCTCGAGGACCTGCTGCGCGGCGGCGACACCTCGGCCAACGTCGAGATGCGGCCGGGCGACGTGCTGGTGGTGCCTGAAAGCCTGTTCTAACCGGTCTGCGCCGCCTCAGCGGCGCTTCTTGATGGCGGAACGTCCTCATGGAACAACTGTTGCAGCAAATTCTTGCCTATGCGAAGGCTGCCTGGCAGCGCCGCTGGTGGGGCGTGGCGGTGGCGTGGCTGGTATGCCTCGTCGGCTGGACCTGGGTGATGATGATGCCCGACCGGTATCAGGCGTCGGCACGCGTGTATGTCGACACGCAGACCCTGCTCAAGCCCTTGCTGGCCGGGCTCGCCGTCGAGCCCAACGTCGAGCAGCAGATCAAGCTGATGACGCGCCAGCTGGTGAGCCGGCCGACGCTGGAAAAGGTGGCGCGGATGACGGATCTCGACGTGAAGGCGAAGACGCCCGAGCAGACCGAGGCGATGCTGAACGAGCTGGCGAGCAAGATCTCCATCGCGGACGCCGGCCGCGAGAATCTCTATACGATCAGTTATCAGGACGCCAGCGGTGACCTGGCGAAGAAGGTCGTGCAGTCGCTGTTGACCATCTTCGTCGAAAGCAGCCTGGGCAAGACGCGCCTGGACATCTCGAGTTCGCAGCGCTTCATCGAGGAGCAGCTGCAGCAATACGCGCAGAAGCTGAACGAGGCGGAGAACGCGCTCAAGGATTTCAAGCAGAAGCATATCGGCATGATGCCGGGGCAGGGGGGCGACTACTACGCGAAGCTCGCCGACGTCAGCGGCCAGGTGCGGCAGGCCCAACTGGATCTGCAGGAGGCCGTGAACCGTCGCAACCAGCTCAAGCGCCAGCTGGCGGACGAGGAACCTGAGCTGAGCGCCGCCGCAGCAGCCAGCGCGGATACCAGCGAAATCGACGGCCGCATCCAGGCGCTGCAGAAGCAGATGGACCAGCTGCGCCTTCAATATACCGACCTGCATCCCGACGTGCAGGCGACCAAGCGCCTGATCGAGAAGCTGCAGGCCGACAAGAAGGCCGAGCAGGCGAAGCGCAAGGCCGATCCGACGGGCGCGAAGATACAGAATCCGGTCTACCAGCAGCTCACGCTGTCGATTGCCGAGGCGGATGCCACCGTGGCTTCGCTGCAGGCGCGCGTCTCGGAATACCAGCGTCGCTACGGTGAGCTGCGCAGCGCCTCCAACATGATTCCGCAGGTCGAGCAGGAATACACGCAGCTGACGCGGAACTACGACGTCTACAAGCAGAACTACGACGACCTCCTGAAGCGCCGCGAATCCGTCACCATGTCGGGCGAGGTCGAGAGCAAGACCGACACTGTCGATTTCCGGGTGATCGATCCCCCCTTCGTGCCGAGCAAGCCGGCCTGGCCGAACCGGCCCCTGCTGCTGTCGCTGGTCGGGCTGGGCGGCCTCGCAGCCGGGACGGCGTTTGCCTTCCTGCTGAGCCAGCTTCGCCGTACCGTGACCGACCGCCGCGTGCTGCGCGAACTCACCGGGCTGCCGCTGCTGGGCGCCGTATCGCGGGTGGAGACCGATGAGACCCGCCGCCGCAAGCGCAAGGGCCTGCTGACGTACCTGGCGGCGCTGGGCAGCCTGATCGCCGCCTACGGGGCCGTGATGATCCTGCAGCTGGTCGTCTCGCGCGCGGGCTAGGAGGGAACATGAGCATCATTGAAAAAGCGGCGGGCAAGCTTGGCATGGGCGGCGCCCACGCCGCGCCCCGCGAGGGCGAAGGCCATAATGGCGCGCACGATGCCAGCCTGATCGAGAGCGCGCTCAACAAGCAGCGCGTCGGCCAGGCGGCGCCGGCGGAGCCGGTGGGGCCGGTGGGGCCGGTGGACAAGGTGCCCGACACCCGGGCGATGGAAGGCGAAAGCCAGATGCAGTCGATCAACCTGGCGCGCCTGCACCGCATGGGGGTCGTCGCGCCGGATGCGGAAAAGAGCCAGATCGCCGAGGAGTTCCGCATCATCAAGCGCCCCCTCATCGCCAACGCCTTCGGCCAGGGCGCGGCGCGCGTCAAGAACGGCAACCTCATCATGGTCACCAGTTCGCTGCCGGGCGAGGGCAAGAGCTTCTGCGCCATCAACCTGGCGATCTCGATGGCGATGGAAATGGACCGCACCGTGCTGCTGGTCGATGCCGACGTCGCCAAGCCGCGCGTACCCGAATACCTCGGCATCCACGCCGACAAGGGACTGCTCGACGTGCTGCAGGACAAGGACCTGAAGCTGTCCGACGTGCTGATCCGGACCGACATCGCCAAGCTTACCGTGCTGCCGGCCGGCCGCACCTACAAGCGCGCGACCGAACTCCTCGCGAGCGCCGCGATGACCCGCCTGGTCGAGGACATCGGCAACCGCTACCCGGACCGGATCATCCTGTTCGACTCGCCGCCGCTGCTGGCGACGAGCGAATCCAGCGTACTGGCGACGCACATGGGGCAGATCGTGATGGTGGTCGAGGCCGAAAAGACGTCGCAGGAAGCGGTGCGCGAGGCGCTGGGCCACATCCAGTCGTGCGAGGTGGTGGGGATGCTGCTGAACAAGACGACGCCCACCCCCGGCGCGGACTACTACTACGGCTACTATGGCAGCTATGGCAAATAAGCCCGATGGCGCCAGCGCGCGGGGTGCCTGGCGGGCAGCGCGGCTCGCCCTGGTACTGGGCCTTGCGGGCGCGCCTGCCGCGCATGCCATCGAGTGGCGCGTCGAGCCGTCCGTGCGCGCAACGGCGACCTATACGGACAACGTCAGGCAAAGCGCCAGCAACACCCAGGATGCGCTGATCCTCAGCGCGACGCCGAGCGTCATGCTGCGCTCCGAGGGATCGCGCCGGCTGCAGGCCAGCCTGCAGTATGGCTTTACCGGCGTGTCGCGCTTCGGCGGCGACAGCAGCGACAATCTCTATCACATGCTGAACGCGCTCGGCAAAGCCGAGCTGGTCAAGGATTTCCTGTACGTCGACGGGGCCGCGCACATTTCGCAGGAACTCATTTCCATCCTCGGTTCTCCTGCCGATGCCACGACCAACAACAGCAACCGTACGACCGTCGGAACCTACTCGATCAGCCCCTATGTCCAGCACCGCCTCGGCACCTTCGCCATCGCGCAGGCGCGCTACACGGCGAGCGGGGCGATGTTCCAGAACAATGTGGCGGCCAATTCCAGCATCAATGCCTTTACGGCGAGCCTGCTCAGCGGAACCCGCTTCAACGACCTGAGCTGGGGCCTCAACTATTCCCTGCGCAAGGCGCAGAACCGCAACGCCGCCGACACCACGCTGGAGAGTGCGAACGTGACGGCGGGCTACGCCCTGAGCTCCCATTTCCGCGTGTTCGGCATGGTGGGGCAGGACTGGAACGACTATCTCAGCACGACGGGCACGAGTGGCTCGTTCTACAGCGCGGGGGTCGGCTGGTCGCCGACGCGGCGGACCAGCATCGAGGCATCGGCCGGCGAGCGCTACTTCGGCCGCACCTTCAGCCTGGCGGCCACGCACCGAACCCGGATGTCGCGCTGGAATGCGAGCTATTCCGAGAACGTCAGCGACATCACCCAGCAATTCCTGGCGCAGAGCAGCCGCATCTTCTGGCTGTGCGGCGCCAATCTGAATCTGGTGGAAACCGCTGACCTCACGAATCCGGCCCCGGGGAGTTGCATCGGCCCCATCTCCGCGGGCCAACTGGCTACGGCATACAGCAGCCTCGGGGTGAGCACCTCCGACTTGATCGCTGCGGGCCTGCTGAACATCGCGACCACGAGCGGCATCTACGTGATCAAGAACGCCCGCGCGGGGGTGTCATGGGACGTCGGCCGCCTGAGCTACGGGCTCGTGCTGACGGACACCAGGCGTCTCTACCAGGCGCTGGCTGGCGCGGAGGATCGCGTGCAGGCGGTGATCGGTTCCGTGTCCTATCGCCTGTCGGCCCAGACCACGGCCACCGGCGGGCTTTCGCTGACGCGCAACACCGCGGATGCGCTGGTGACGGGCGGGGCGCCGCGCCAGGACGACATCCTCAGTGTCAGTCTCGGCCTCAACCGTCGCTTCGACGACAAGCTCGACGGCGCGTTGATATTCCGCCACACCCATCGCGATTCGAACCTTGCCAGTGCAACCTACGACGAAAACGCGCTCACGGCCCTGGTCAACATGCGCTTCTGAGCGGCCCGGCGGAATGGCACGGGCGTTGCTGTACGGGTAGCGGGGATGCGCGTGTTCAGATAACGGATTGTCCATGTACGAAGACTATTACCGCTTTAGCGCCAAGCCGTTCCAGCTCAATCCCGACCCGCGCTTCTTCTTCGGGTCGAAGGGCCACAAGCGGGCGATGGCCTACCTGGATTACGGCCTCTCGCTCGGCGAGGGGTTCATCGTCATCACCGGCGAAGTGGGGGCCGGCAAGACGACGCTGGTGCGCAACCTGTTCCGGCAGCTGGAGGCGCACAACCTCGTTGCGGCGCAACTGGTGTCGACCCAGCTCGATGCCGAGGACACCTTGCGCAGCGTGGCGGCGAGCTTCGGCCTCGAGCACGAGGGGCTGACCAAGTCGGCGCTGCTGAAGAATCTCGAGACCTTCCTGGGAACGGCGGCACGGCAGGGCAAACGCGCGCTGCTGGTCGTCGACGAGGCGCAGAACCTGACGCCGCGCGCGGTCGAAGAGCTGCGCATGCTGTCCAATTTCCAGAACGACGACCGCTCGCTGATCCAGACCTTCCTGCTGGGGCAGCCGGAGTTCCGCGGCATCCTGCAGAGCCCGGACATGCAGCAGCTGCGCCAGCGCGTCGTGGCTTCCTACCACCTGGGGCCGCTCGATGCGGACGAGACGCGCGGCTATATCGAGCACCGCCTGCGCACGGTGGGCTGGCAGGGCACGCCGGGCTTCGACAGCGAGGCGTTCGCTGCGTTGCATCGCTTCACCGGCGGAATCCCGCGCCGCATCAACACGACGTGCGACCGTCTGCTCCTGTTCGGATTTCTCGAGGAAAAGAGCCATTTCGGCGAGGCGGAAGTGGGCGAGGTGATCTCGGACCTGCGAAGCGAGGTTGCGCATCAGGAATTCCAGGGGGCCACCGGTGTCGGCGCTTCCCAGCCCGCCCAGCCTGCGGGCCTGCTGCACCAGGAAGACACGGCGCGGCTTGCGCAGCGCATCGACCAGGTCGAGCGCTCGGTGAATCGCATCCTGCCGATCGTGCGCAAGATCCTCTACACGGTCAGCGAACGCCACCCGACGACGGACGACGACGGCACGCAGCCGGAAAATTTCGACGCCACCCATTGACGATCCGGCCATGACCCAGGTTCTGTGCATCGCGGGTGCGCGCCCCAATTTCATGAAGATCGCGCCGGTCATGGCAGCGCTCGCCGAGACCGGCATCAGCGCGCAGCTGTTGCATACCGGGCAGCATTACGACGCGGCGATGAGCGACAGCTTCTTCTCCGACCTGGGCATCCCGCCGCCGGACCACCACCTCGAGGTCGGCTCGGGCACGCATGCGGTGCAGACGGCCGAGGTGATGAAGCGCTTCGAGCCGGTGCTGGAAAGCGTGCAGCCGCAGGCGGTCCTTGTGGTGGGCGATGTCAATTCGACGCTCGCGTGCGCGCTGGTCGCGGCCAAGCGCGGCGTCCGCGTGATTCATGTGGAGGCCGGCCTCAGGAGCTATGACCGCAGCATGCCGGAGGAGATCAACCGGGTGCTGACCGACCAGATCTCCGACCTGCTGTTCACGACCGAGCGCACGGCCCTCGCCAACCTGCAGGCCGAAGGCATCGACGCGTCGCGCGTCGAGTTCGTCGGCAATGTCATGATCGACACCCTCTATCGCAATCTGGAGCGCGCGGTGCCGGCGGCCCGAACCCTGGGCGCCGCATTGCCGCAGTATGCGGTGCTGACGCTCCATCGGCCTTCCAACGTGGACGATCCGGCGACGCTCGCCGCGCTGCTCGACGTCGTCGGCGAGATCAACCGACGCCTGCCGGTGGTGATGCCGCTGCATCCGCGCACGCGCGGCAACGTCGAGAAATTCGGGTTGACCGCAAAGCTCGACGGCCTGCATATCCTGCCGCCGGTCGGCTACCTCGAGATGCTCGGCCTGATGCGCGACGCCCGGCTGGTGCTGACCGATTCCGGCGGCATCCAGGAAGAAACCACCGCCCTCGGCGTGCCCTGCCTCACGCTGCGCGATAACACCGAGCGCCCGATCACGATCGACGAAGGCACCAACACCCTCGTCGGGCCGAACCCGGAGGCGATCCGGGCCGCGTTCGCCGACGTGATGGCAGGCGGCGGCAAGGCCGGCCGCATTCCGGAATACTGGGACGGACGGGCGGCGATGCGCATCGCGCACGCGCTGCAGGGCTGGCTGCCGCAGAAGAAGGGTACGCACGCCCTGACGGGGATCCGGGTGGGCTGATGAAGAACGCCATGTCGATTGACGTCGAGGACTATTTCCAGGTGTCGGCCTTCGCGCCGCACATTCGACGCGAGGACTGGGACGCGCTGCCGTGCCGCGTCGAGCGCAACGTCGACACGATCCTCGCGCTGCTCGACGAGGCCGGTGCCAGGGCGACCTTCTTCACCCTCGGCTGGATCGCCGAGCGCCATCCGCAGGTCGTGCGCCGCATCGTCGACAACGGCCACGAGCTTGCGAGCCATGGCTACGGCCACCAGCGGGCGAGCGACCTCACGCCCGCGCAGTTCCGCGACGACGTCAGCCGCGCCAAGGCCATCCTCGAGGACCTCGGCGGGGTCGCCGTCCGCGGCTATCGCGCGCCCAGCTTCTCCATCAACCGCGGGAACTGGTGGGCGGTCGAGGCGCTGCAAAGCGCCGGCTATGTCTACAGCTCGAGCATCTACCCCGTGCGCCACGACCACTACGGCATGCCCGACGCACCGCGTTTCCCGCACCGTCCGAACGGCGCGGAGGGGATTCTCGAAGTGCCGCCGACCACGCTGCCGCTGCTGGGCCGCAACCTGCCGGCCGCGGGCGGCGGGTGGTTCCGCCTGCTGCCCTACGCGGCTTCGCGCTGGATGCTCAGGCGCGTCAATGCGTGCGACGGGGCGCCGTGCATGTTCTATTTCCATCCGTGGGAGCTCGATGCCGAGCAGCCGCGCCAGTCCGGACTGCCGGCGAAGACGCGCTTCCGTCATTACGTGAACCTGAGGCGGATGCCGGGCCGGCTGCGCCGGCTGCTGCGCGATTTCGAATGGGATCGCGTCGACCGGGTGTTTCTCGAGGGCGGCTGCCAATGAACCGGCTGGCCGATCCCCTTCCGGCGGCCGACGTGGGCGCGGGCGTCAGCGTCCGCATGCTGGGCGCGCAGGAAGGCGCGCGCTGGGATGCCTACGTGAATGCGCATCCGGACGCGACGTTCTTCCATCGCGCGGGCTGGCGGCGCGTGATCGAGGCGGCGTTCGGCCACCGCACCCATTTCCTGCTGGCGGAGCGCGGCGGCGAGATCGTCGGCGTGCTGCCGCTGGCGGAAATCAGGAGCCGCCTGTTCGGCCATGGCCTGGGGTCCCTGCCGTTCTGCGCCTACGGCGGCATCGTGGCCGACCACGACGCCGCCTTCCGCGCCCTCGACGCCGCGGCACAGTCACTGGCGCAGCGGCTCGGCGTCGGCGCGCTGGAATATCGCAACCAGGCGCCGCAGCATGCGCATTGGCCGACCAAGGACCTGTACGTCACCTTCAGGAAGGTGATCGCGCCCGAGGTCGATGCGAACCTGAACGCGATTCCGCGCAAGCAGCGCGCCATGGTCAGAAAGGGCATCAAGGCGGGCCTCGTCGGTGAAATCGACGGCGACACGTCCCGCTTTTTCCGGGCGTATTCGGCGAGCGTTCATCGCCTCGGCACGCCGGTGTTCTCCCGCAAGTATTTCCGGCTGCTCAAGGAAGAATTCGGCAGCGACTGCGAAGTGCTTACCATCACGCAGGACGGCAAGTTGATCGCCAGCGTGCTGTCGTTCTACTTCCGCGACGAGGTGTTGCCGTATTACGGCGGCGGCGTCGACGCGGCCCGTGCCGTCGCCGGCAATGACTTCATGTACTGGGACCTGATGCGGCGTGCCTGCGAGCGTGGCCTCAAGGTGTTCGACTTCGGGCGCAGCAAGCGCGGCACCGGCTCGTTCGACTTCAAGAAGAACTGGGGCTTCGAGCCGACGCCGCTGTACTACGAATATTTCCTGGTGAAGGACACCGAGGTTCCGGAGGTCAACCCGCTCAACCCGAAATACCGGCTTTTCATCCAGGCCTGGAAGAAGATGCCGCTGGCGCTGGCCAACGTGATCGGGCCGCACATCGTCAAGAACCTGGGGTAGTGTGCAGCGTGAATATTCTGCTTGCCCGCGCATTGGCCACCGCCGTGCCGCCCTCTGATGGAACCTCTGACCAATCGACTAAGCCCGCAAGCGGGCAAGTCGCTGGTTATCCCCAACCCTCTCCCGCTTGCGGGAGAGGGGGCAGAGGCTTCGCTTCGCGAGCCCGAAGCGCATGAGCGAAGGCCTGCTGTTTCTCGCGCACCGCATCCCGTATCCGCCCAACAAGGGCGACAAGATCCGTTCGTTCCACCTCCTGCGCCATCTGAGCACGCGCTACCGCGTTCATCTCGGCGCCTTCGTCGACGATCCCGCCGACTGGCAGTATCGCGAGGCGCTGCGGCCCTACTGTGCGTCGGTCAGGCTGGTGCCGCTGCACCCGCGCCGGGCGCGGCTGGCGAGCCTGGCGGGCCTGCTGACCGGCGAGGCGCTGACCTTGCCTTATTACCGGAGCGGCGCGCTCAGGCGCTGGGCCGCCGCCCTGGCGGCCGACGGTACCGTGACGCGCGGGCTGGCCTTCTCCTCGGCGATGGCGCAGTTCATGCCGCCCGGGCTTGCGCGCCGGGTGCTCGACATGGTCGATGTCGATTCCGACAAGTGGACGCAATACGCGCCGACCCAGCGCTGGCCGTTGTCGTGGCTGTATGCGCGCGAAGGCCGCAAGCTGGCGGCGTGGGAGGCGCGGGTGGCCGGGTGTTTCGACGCGACCTTGCTGGTATCGCCCGCCGAGGCGGCCTTGCTGCGGCAGCGCGTGCCGGCGGCATGCGACCGCATCGGCGTGTTCGAGAATGGCGTCGACGCCGAGTATTTTTCGCCGGTCCGGGACTATCCGGATCCCTATGCGGCCGGGCAGATCAGCGTGGTGTTCACCGGCGCGATGGACTACTGGCCGAACGTGGATGCCGTCAGCTGGTTTGCCGAGCGGGTCTTTCCTGCGGTCCGGGAGGCGGTCCCATCGGCCCAGTTCACGATCGTCGGCAGCCGGCCTGCCGAAGACGTGCTTGCGCTGGCGCGCCAGCCCGGCGTCGTGGTGACCGGCAGCGTACCCGACGTCCGCCCCTGGCTTGCCCATGCGGCCTGCGCCGTGGCGCCGCTGCGCATCGCGCGCGGCGTGCAGAACAAGGTGCTGGAGGCGATGGCGATGGCCCGTCCCGTAGTCGTCACGCCGCAGGCGGCCGAAGGGATCCATGGTGCGCCGGGGCGCGATTTCGTGGTTGCGGCCGACGCAGCCGGGTTCGCCGCGGAAGTCGTCGCGGCGCTGCGTCTCCGGGCTTCCGTGCCGCAGGCGCGCGCGCGCGTGCTGGCGCAGTATGACTGGACCCGCAACGTGTCCGCCGTCGATCCGCTGCTCGAGGCGGCTTCACCGGCCGCCCCCCTTCTGGAGACCTGCCCCGCATGAGTGCCTTGCCCGATACCCTGCCTGCAGCCGCGCCGCGCGGCACCTGGCCCCTGTACGGAGGGGTGACGGCCCTCGTCCTGCTGGCGCTGGCCGCGATCTTCTGGCCGACCTTTCACGCGATGGCGGCCATCTGGGAGCGTTCGGAGACCTTCGCCCACGGCTACCTGATCTTCCCGATCAGTCTCTGGCTGATCTGGCGCAAGCGCGAGGCGCTTGCCCGCGTTCGCCCGCGCCCCGACCTGCGCGGGCTCGTCCTGCTGGCCGGTGCCGGGGCGGCCTGGCTGCTGGCCGACGCTGGCAGCGTCGCCGTCGTCGCGCAATATGCCTTCGTCGCGATGCTGGTCGCCGCGGTCTGGATCCTGCTCGGGGAAGCGTTTCTGCGGGCAGCCTTCTTTCCGCTGATGTTCCTGTTCTTCGCGGTGCCGATGGGAGAGTTCCTGATCCACCCCCTGATGAACGTGACCGCCGATTTCACGGTGTCGATGCTGCGGGCGACCGGCATTCCGGTCTACCGCGAAGGCACGTTCTTCAGCATTCCCAGCGGCAACTGGTCGGTCGTCGAAGGGTGCTCCGGCCTGCGCTACCTGATCGCCTCGGTGACGCTCGGCGTGCTGTACGCCTATCTGTCCTACCGTTCGTTCAAGCGCCGCCTGCTGTTCTCGCTCGCCGCGATGGTGGTGCCGGTGTTCGCCAACAGCGGGCGCGCCTACCTGATCGTGATGATCGCCCACCTTTCCGACATGAAGCTCGCACTCGGTGTCGATCACTACATCTACGGCTGGGTCTTCTTCGGCATTGTCATGCTGCTGTTGTTCTGGGTCGGCAGCTTCTGGCGCGAGGACGACCTTCCCATGCCGGCGCAGCCGTCTCCGCAGCGGAATGCCGCTCCCGAGCGTGGCACCGGCCGGCCGCTGCTGCCGGTCGCGCTGGCGGCGCTCGTGCTCGCGGGGCTGTGGCCGGTCTACGCGCACTGGCTGGAGACGCGCCCGCTGCCGAACCTGCCCGCACTCGCGGTCCAGCCCGCGGGCGGCTGGCGCCCTGCGCCGCCGTTCACGACCTGGGTGCCCCACTGGATCGGCGCCGACCGTCAGCTGCGGCAAACCTTCGCCGAGGGGCGGCAGGCGGTCATGCTCGAGCTCGATTACTACGTGACGCAGCGGCAGGACGCCGAGCTCATCAACTCGCAGAATTTCATGATCAGGCAGAAGGACCCTGCGTGGGCGAACGTCGGCGAGGGCCTCGTCACGGTGCGGATCGGCGGCAGGACGCGACAGGTCCGGCAGGCGAAGATGCTCGGCAGCGATGGTCAGCGGATACTCGTGTGGCAGTGGAACCTGATCGACCGGAACACGGTCGTCAACGACTATTACGCCAAGCTGGTGCTGGCGCTCGACCGCGTGCGGCTGGCCCGCGACGATGGTCTGTCGGTGCTGATCGCCACGCCGTATCCGGAAACGGGCATCCAGGGCGCGGCGGCGACGCTGGCCCGGTTTGCGGCGGACATGGAACCGGAGATCGCGCGTGCGCTCGATCGGGTCGACGGGCCGTGACCGCGCATATCGTGCACATCGTCCACCGCTTCGATACCGGCGGCATGGAAAACGGGATGGTGAACCTGTTCAACACGCTGCCGCCCGAGCGCTATCGGCACAGCGTCGTCGCACTGACCGACTTCAGCGATTTCCGCCGCCGCATCACGGCGCAGGAGGTCGGGTTCCACGCCCTGCGGCGGCCCCCGGGCCGCGGCCTCGGCTGGATGGGGCGGCTCCGCACCCTGCTGCGCGAACTGCGTCCCGACCTCGTCCACACCCGCAACCTCGCTGCGCTGGAGGCGCAGTTCGTCGCGGCGGCGGCCGGCATCCGCGCCACCGTGCACGGAGAGCACGGACGCGACATGTTCGACCTGCACGGACGGAGCCGGAAGTACAACCTGCTGCGACGCGCGGCGCGCCCCTTCGTGTCGAATTACGTTGCGGTGAGCCGCGACCTGGAGAACTGGTTGCGCGAGGTCGTCCGCGTGCCGCCGCGCAAGCTCCACCAGATCTACAACGGCGTCGACAGCGCGCGATTCCGTCCGCGCGCCGGCGCGCGCCCCGCCATCCTGCCGCCGGCGTTTGCCGACGCCTCCAGCACGGTCCTCGGCTCGGTCGGCCGCATGGTCGAGGTGAAGGACTACCCCATGCTCGCGCGCGCCTTCATCCGTCTTCATCGCGAGCGTCCGGCGCAGGCGGAACGGGCACGCCTGGTCATCGTCGGCGAAGGTCCTGCGCGCGCAGCCTGCCTCGAACTGCTCCGGGGGGCCGGCCTGGCGCATCGGGCCTGGCTGCCGGGCGAGCGCCACGACATCCCCGCACTGATGCAGGCGTTCGACGTCTTCGTCCTGCCGTCGAAAAACGAGGGCATCTCCAATACCATACTCGAAGCGCTGGCGAGCGGCCTGCCGGTGGTCGCCACCGCGGTGGGCGGCAGCGTCGAACTGGTGGAGAGCGGGATCAACGGCCGGCTGGTCGAGGCGGGCGGCGAGGAGCGCATGGCACAGGCCTTGCTGGATTATCTGGGGGACGACGGCGCGGCGGCGCGCATCGCCGAACAGGGCCGAAATGCACGGCGCGCGGCCGAGCAGCGCTTCAGCATCCCGGCGATGGCGGCGGCCTACGCTGCGGTGTACGAGCAGACACTGGGGCGTCGGCGCTGAAGGGCCGTCGGCGCGCCCGATAAATCGACAGGACACGGACAGCAACCCACATGTGCGGCATTACAGGCATATTCGACATCGGCGGCTCGAACGCGATTTCGCGCGAGCTGCTGCATCGGATGAACGAAGCGCAGTTCCATCGCGGCCCCGACGAGGGCGGGCTGCATCTCGAGCCGGGGCTCGGACTGGGGCACCGGCGACTGTCGATCATCGATCTGGCCAGCGGCCAGCAGCCGCTCTTCAACGAGGACGGCTCGGTCGTCGTCGTGTTCAACGGCGAGATCTACAATTTCCAGCAGCTGGTTCCCGAGCTCGAGGCGCTGGGCCACGTCTTCCGCACCCATTCCGACACCGAAGTCATCGTCCATGCCTGGGAGGCCTGGGGCGAGACCTGCGTCCGGCGCTTCCGCGGCATGTTCGCCTTCGCGCTGTGGGACCGGAATCGCGAGACGCTGTTCGTCGTGCGCGACCGCTTCGGCGTCAAGCCCCTCTACTATGCCTTCCTGGACACCGGCGAATTCATCTTCGGTTCCGAGCTGAAGGCCCTGCTCGTGCATCCGAGCCTCGCACGCGACATCGACCCGCTGGCGGTCGAGGAATATTTCGCGTACGGCTATGTCCCCGAGCCGCGCACCATCTTCAAGCGCGTGCAGAAGCTGCCGCCGGGCTTCACCCTCACCCTCAGGCGCGGAGCGGCGCGCGCCTTGCCGAAGCAATACTGGGACGTGCCGTTCGAGCCGGTCCCCGTGAAGGACGAGGCGGCGGCGATGGACGAGCTGGTCGAGCGCCTGAAGGAGTCGATCCGCCTGCGCATGATCGCCGACGTGCCGCTCGGCGCCTTTCTTTCCGGCGGCGTCGATTCGAGCGCGGTGGTCGCGATGATGGCGACGCAGTCGCCCACGCCGGTGAACACCTGCTCGATCGGCTTCGACGATCCCGCCTTCGACGAGGTGGCGTTCGCGCAGCAGGTCGCCGACCGCTACCGCACGCGGCACCATGTGGAGACCGTCGCCGCCGACGACTTCAGCCTGGTCGGCAAGCTCGCGCAGGTCTACGACGAGCCCTACGCCGATTCGTCGGCGCTGCCGACCTACCGGGTCTGCGAGCTGGCGCGCAAGCACGTGAAGGTGGCGCTGTCGGGCGACGGCGGCGACGAACATTTCGCCGGCTACCGGCGCTATCGCTGGTTCCGCTACGAGGAGCGGATGCGCTCGGTAATGCCGCTGATGCTGCGCCGCCCGCTGTTCGGCGCGCTCGGCCGGCTGTACCCGAAGGCCGACTGGGCGCCGCGGGTATTCCGCGCCAAGACGACCTTCGAGGCGCTCGCGCGCGACACCGTCGAAGGCTATTTCCACGGCGTCTCGCTGCTGTCCGACGCGCAGCGCAGGCAGCTGTTCTCGCCCGCGTTCAAGCGCGAGCTGCAAGGCTACGAAGCAGTCGAGGTCCTGCGTCGCCACGCGGCCGTGGCGCCGACCGACGATCCGCTGTCGCTGGTGCAGTATCTCGACATGAAGACCTATCTGGTCGGCGACATCCTCACCAAGGTCGACCGCGCCAGCATGGCGCATGCGCTCGAGGTGCGCGAGCCCCTGCTCGACCACGAGCTGATGGGCTGGGTGTCGGGCCTGCCGACCGATCTCAAGTTGCGCGGGACCGAGGGCAAGTATCTGCTGAAGAAGGCGATGGAGCCCTATCTGCCGCACGACGTGCTGTACCGCCGGAAGATGGGCTTTTCGGTGCCGCTGGCGGCCTGGTTCCGCGGGCCGCTCGCGGCGACCATCCGCAGTGTCGTGCTCGGGGAGCGGCTGGCGTCGACCGGCCTCTTCAACCGGGACTACCTGCGCGAGGTGGTCGACGCCCACCAGTCCGGTCGCCGCGACTGTTCGGTGATCCTGTGGACGGTCCTGATGTTCGATGCCTTCCTCGGCCAGGTGCTGGGGATGGACGAGGCACAACGCGAGGCGGCATGAAGATCCTGCACGTATTCGACCATACCCTGCCGCTGCATTCCGGCTACACCTTCCGCAGCGCGGCGATTCTGCGCAACCAGCGCAAGCTGGGCTGGCAGACCTGGCATCTTTCCGGCCCCCGCCAGATCGACTGCACCGTGCCCGAGGAGGACGCCGACGGCCTGCATTTCTATCGCACGCCGAAGCCGGCGGGATTGCTCACCAGGCTGCCCGGAGGCGAGCCGTTCGCGGCGATGGCGGCGATCGAGAAGCGCCTGCTCGGGCTGGCACGTGAACTGCAGCCCGACGTCATCCACGCCCACTCGCCGGTGCTCGACGCCGTTCCGGCGATCCGCGTCGGCCGCAGGCTGGGGATTCCCGTCGTCTACGAAATCCGCGCCTTCTGGGAGGACGCCGCGGTCGACCACGGCAGCACGCGCGAGGGCAGCCTTCGCTACCGGCTGACGCGCGCGCTGGAAACGTGGGCCGTCAAGCGGGCCGACGCGGTGACCGTCATCTGCGAGGGCCTGCGCGGCGATCTCGTCGGGCGCGGCATCCCGCCCGGCAAGATCACCGTCATCCCCAACGCGGTCGATATCGAGAAATTCGCGCTGGGCGGCAAGGCGGATCCCGAACTGAAGATGAAGCTCGGGCTCGGGAACAGCCGCGTGCTCGGCTTCATCGGCTCGTTCTACGCCTACGAGGGGCTCGACCTGCTGATCGCCGCCCTGCCTGCGATTCTCAGGCAGGTGCCGGACGTCAAGGTGCTCCTGGTCGGCGGGGGGCCGCAGGACACGGCGTTGAAGCGGCAGGTCATGGCGCTCGACCTCAAGGATCGCGTCGTCTTCACCGGGCGCGTGCCGCATGCCGACGTGAACCGCTACTACGATCTGATCGACGTGCTCGTGTATCCGCGCCATCCGATGCGCCTGACCGAGCTCGTCACGCCGCTGAAGCCGCTCGAGGCGATGGCACAGGGCCGGCTGATGGTGGCCTCCGACGTCGGCGGGCACCGCGAACTGATCCAGGACGGCAAGACCGGCGTGCTGTTTCGCGCGGGCCAGGCGGGCGAACTGGCGAGCAAGGTCGTGGCGCTGCTCAAATACGAGCAGGGCTGGGATGGCATGAAGAAGAACGGCCGCCATTTCGTGGAGACCGAACGCAACTGGGCCGCCAGCGTGGCGCGCTATCGGGGCGTGTACGGCAGCCTCGCCGGGCCGGGATGGGAGGCGGCGCTTGGCTGAGGCACGTGCCGGTGCGGCGGGGGCGATCGATCTCGTCGTGTTCAGTACGCTGTTTCCCAGCGTCGCGCGCCCTGGCGCCGGCCTGTTCATCCGGGAACGCATGTTCCGCGTGGCGCAGCACCGCCCGCTTGCCGTCGTGTCGCCGCAGCCCTGGTTCCCCGGGCTGGCCCTGATCCGTCGGGTGCGCCCAGGCTACCGTCCTCAGGCGCCGGCACTGGAAATCCAGCAGGGCATCCGCGTGTATCACCCGCGCTTTCTCGCCGCCCCGGGGATCCTCCGCCGGTTCGACGGACTGTCGATGGCGCTGGCCAGTTTCTTCCTGCTGCGACGCCTGAAGCGCGAAGGGGCACGGCTCATCGACGCGCACTTCGCCTACCCGGACGGTGCGGCCGCCGTCACGCTGGGGCGTTGGCTTGGCCTGTCGGTGACGATCACCCTTCGCGGCACCGAGGTGCCGCACAGCCGCGACACACGACTGCGCCGTCGGCTGGCGCGCGCGCTCGGCGCGGCGACGCGGGTCTTTGCGGTGTCCGACTCGCTCCGGCGCCTCGCCCTCGATCTCGGCGCTGCCCCCGAGAAGACCGAGGTGATCGGGAACGGCGTCGACCTCGGCATGTTTCACCCGGTTGATCGTCATGCGGCGCGCGCCCGCTACGACCTGCCCGATCGGGCGCAGGTGCTCGTTTCGGTGGGCGGGCTGGTCGAGCGCAAGGGCATGCACCGCGTCATCGACTGCCTGCCGATGCTCATCGAGCGCCATCCGGACCTGCACTATGTCGTCGTCGGCGGCGGCGGCCCCGAAGGCGACATGCGCGCCGAACTCGAGGCGCAGGCAGCGCGCCTCGGCCTGAGCGACCGCGTGCATTTTCTGGGTGCCTTGCCGCCGGAAGCCCTCAAATGGCCGCTGTCGGCCGCCGACGTCTTCGTGCTCGCGACGCGCAATGAAGGCTGGGCCAACGTATTCTTGGAAGCCATGGCATGCGGCCTGCCCGTCGTCACCACGGACGTCGGCGGCAATGCGGAAGTCGTCTGCCATCCCGGCCTCGGGCGCATCGTGCCGTTTGGCGATGCGGCCGCCTTGCAGGCGGCGCTGGACGAGGCGCTCGACGCGCACTGGGACCGGGATGCGATCCTTGCATACGCGCGCGCCAACCAGTGGGATGCGCGCGTCGCCCAGCTGCTGCGCGCATTCGCGCCCCTGCTTTCCTCCCCGTCGCCTGCCGATCGGCACATGCCGACGGCCGCACGCCGATGAGCGCACCTCGGCCTGCGACCGGACACGACGCGCGCAGCGTGCCTGCACGGCTTCGCCATGCCATCTGGCGGCACGCCAAGGCGGTGCGGCAGCGTCTGCTTCCCCGCCGGGTGGCGCAGCACGTCTTCGTCGCGGGGATGCAGCGTTCGGGCACCAACCTCCTGATGGACGTGCTCGATGCGAGTGCCGCCACCCAGGTGTTCCACGAAACCGACCCGCGTGCCTTCGAGCGCTACGAAATGCGGGATTGCGAGGTGATCGGCCAGCTGGTGCGGCAGAGCGTGGCGCCGGTATTCGTCATCAAGGCCCTGTGCGAGCTCGATCGGCTCCCGTTCCTGATGGAGCGCTTCAACCCGGCGAAAACGCTCTGGATGGTGAGGGACTGGCGCGACAGCGTCGATTCGGCGATCAAGTCGTTCGGCAATTTCGTGCCGCAATGGCAGCGGCTGGCGCACGGCGACGCGAGCGACTGGCGCGGGCGCGGCATGTCGGCCACTACCCGCGAGCGGCTGCGCGCACTGTATCGGCCCGACGCCAGCGAGGCGGAAGGTGCGGCGATCATGTGGTTCTACCGCAATGCGATCTTCTTCGAGCAGCAGCTCGCCGCGGATCCCCGCGTCCGGGTGGTGTTCTACGAGTCGCTGGTTCAGCAGCCGATGCGCGAAGTGGCCGCGGTGTACGATTTTCTCGGCCTGTCCGGCTTCAATGCCGCGATCGCGGCGCGCATCCATGCGCGCTCCGTCAGGCACCGCAGCCCGCCCGACATCTCGCCGGCGGTGGCCGGCTTGTGCGACGAGCTGCTGATGCGCTTCAAGGCGCTGCCCCGGGAGGGATCGGCATGAGCGTACCGGCCTGGCTGGCGCGAAGCGTGTTCCGCGTGCAGGAGGCGGTGATGCGCCGGCCGACGTTCGCGCTGCTCGAGGTGCTGCAGCGTACGCAGTGGCTCTCGCCGGACGACATGCGCGAATACCAGCGCGCGCGGCTCAACGGGCTGCTGCAGTCGGCGCTGGCGCACAGCCCCTGGCACGCGCAGCGGCTGCAGGCAGCCGGCCTCGCCGAGGCCGTCCGCGCCGGTGCGGTCGGGCCGGGCGACCTGGCGCGGCTGCCGACGATGGACAAGCGCGATGCGCGCAGTCACATCGATGCGCTCGTGTGGCGGGGGGTGCCCGGCGGGGTGTTCCCGTACACGACAGGCGGCTCCAGCGGCGAACCGCTGATGTTCTATTTCGGCCGCGCCCGCCAGGCGGCGGATGCGGCGGGGCGCCTGCGGGCGCGGCGCTGGTGGGGCGTGCAGCCGGGCGAGCGCGAGGTCTACCTGTGGGGCGCACCGGTCGAGCTCAACGCGACCGACCGTGTCAAGACGCTGCGCGACCGCCTCGTGAACCAGCTGTTGCTGAACGCGTTCGAGATGTCGCCGGCGCGCATGGATGTGTATCTCGAAGCCATCGAGGCCTGGAATCCCAAGGCGATCTACGGCTACGCCAGCAGCCTGGCCCTGCTCGCCGCGCATGCCGAGGCGCGGTCGGTCAAGCCGCGCCTGCCGGCGCTGCGCGTGGTGAGCAGCACCGGCGAGCCGCTGTTCCTGCATCAGCGCGAGCTGATCGAGCGCGTATTCGGCGTGCCGGTGTCGGTCGAATACGGCGCGCGCGATGCCGGCCTGATGGCGCTCGAGTCGCCGGACGGCGTCCTGCTGCAGATGAGCGAGACGCACCTCATCGAGGTCCTCGACGCGGCAGGCAATCCGGCCGAGGAGGGCGAGGCCGTGATTACTTCCCTGGTGTCGGCGGCGCAGCCCTTCATCCGCTATCGCACGGGCGACGTGGTGCGGCGGAGCGGGCGCAGGGATCCCGGTGGCCGTGGGCTTGCCGTGCTGGATGCCGTCGTGGGGCGCCAGACGGATTTCCTCGTCGCGGCCGACGGCCGCATCATGCACGCACTGGCGGCGATCTATGTGCTGCGGGCGGTTCCGGGCGTGGCCCAGTTCAAGCTGGTGCAGCATGCGGTCGACCGGGTCGAGGTCCAGCTGGTGCCGGACGCGCACTGGAACGACGCGGCGCGCGAGACGGTGGTCCGGGGCTTGCGGGCGCGCCTGGGCGATGCGCTGGCGGTCGAGCTGAACCTGCGCGAGTCGATCGCGCCGGAAGCGTCCGGCAAGCATCGCTACGTGGTCAGCCACGTGCGCCTGGACGAGGCGCTGGCGCAGGCGGGGGGCACCGCATCATGACGCGGCGCCCGGCCGGGTTCGGCCTGTCGCTGCGGCGGGCGAGGCCGGGTGTCGCCGCGCCCGGTTTCGAGGGCATGGGCGCAAGCTGCTTTGCAGATGCGCCGATGATGGATATCGTGGGCAGACGCAGTCCGCCCGAAATGCAGAGAGCCGAATCCGCATGAGAGACCTGTTCATCACCGGCCTGATCTTCAGCCTGCTGCCGTTCGTCTTCAGGAGGCCGTGGCTGGGCATCCTGCTGTGGTCGTGGCTGGGGTACATGAACCCCCACCGGCTGGCCTGGGGATTCGCCTACAACATGCCCTTCTCGATGATCGTCGGGGCGGTGACCATCCTCGCGTTCATGGCGTCCAGGGAGAAGAAGGACATGCCGTGGACGCGCGAGATCTTTGTCCTGCTGTTGCTGACGGGGTGGATGCTGTTCACCACCTTCTTCGCGTTTTATCCCGCGCTCGCCTGGCTGGAGTGGAACAAGGTCTGGAAGATCATGCTCATGGTCCTTCTGACGACGCTGATCATCAACGAACGCTACAAGCTGCACTGGCTGATGTGGGTGATCGTCCTCTCGTTCGGCTTCTACGGCGTCAAGGGCGGCATCTTCACCATCATCAACGGCGGCGTCTACCGCGTTCAGGGGCCGACGGGAACCTTCATCGCCGGCAACAACGAAATGGCACTGGCGCTGGTGATGACCGTCCCCCTCATCCGTTATCTTCACCTGCAGGAGCCCCGCAAGTGGGTCAAGATCGGCCTCGCCACGGCCATGGTGCTGACCGGCGTGGCGGCCATCGGCAGCCAGTCGCGTGGCGGCATGCTGGCGATGGCCGCCATGGGCCTGTTCCTGTGGGTGAAGAGCCGCAACAAGATCGTGACCGGCTTTTACATGGCGATCGCGGTGGCCGTCATGGCGTCGGTGATGCCGCAGGCCTGGTACGACCGCATGAACACGATCAAGACGTATCAGGAAGACCAGTCCGCGCAGGGACGGATCAACGCCTGGCATACCGCGTTCAACGTGGCGAAGGATCGCATCACCGGCGGCGGATTCGACATGTTCCGCCCCCCGACGTTCCGCCAGTACGCACCGGATCCCTGGAACGTCCACGACGTCCACAGCATCTACTTCGAGATGATGGGCGAGCAGGGCTTCATCGGGTTTGCGCTCTTCATGCTGCTGGGCGTGCTGGCGTGGATGCGCGCCCGGCAGATCATCAAGCGATGCAAGCGTGACCCCGAGCAGAAATGGGCGGCCGACCTGGCGGCCATGATCCAGGTCAGCCTGGTCGGCTACGCGACCGCCGGGGCGTTCCTGGGCATGAGTCATTTCGACCTGCCTTACCATCTGATGATCATTCTGGTGCTCGCGGCCAAGTTCTCAGGCGCCCTCGGCAAGGTCGCGCCGGCCCCGGCCGGCGTCCACGGCAGGGGGCTGCCCCATCCGGCAAGCCGGTTCGGTACGGAGAACGCCGGGCCGAGGGCATGATGTGAACTGGCCAAGGGTCCGCCTGCCGCCGGGCCTGGGCGCCGCATTCTGGCTGGCGGCGGCGCTGCTCGGGCTGGCCGAAGCGGCGCTGCACAGCGAGGCCGTGCTGCTCCGGTACCGGTCGGTGTTCGCGGTGGGGCGCGCCTACGACAAGCTGCATGCGCTCGAGCAGCGCCCGCCTGCCCTTCTTTTCATCGGCAACAGCCGCGTCGACAACGGCATCGATCCGCTCGCCGTGGCGCGCGCATGGCCCGGCGCGCCGCTCCACGGTTTCAACCTCGGGCTGCCCGGCGCGAACGCCGTCGTCTACCACGGTGCGCTGCGCCGCCTCGACGCACGCGGACTTCTGGGCGGCGGGGCGATCCGGGCGGTGGTGCTGGGGCTGGACGAAAGCGCGCTGCAGGACGGCGATTCGCTCGGCTATGCAAGCTTCCTCGCCGACCGTCGTGCGCTGTGGGACGCCGCGCGCTACCGCGAGTGGCTGGGCAGCCTGGTGCGACTGTGGTCCTACTCCGGAAACCTGCGCCAGCTGCGCGAGCCCGAGAAGGCGCTGCGCTTCGTCGAGGCGAGCGTGCGCGAGGTCGATCCGGTCGGCGGCGCCGCCGCAGGCCGCCTGGGCTACCGGCCGGGCTTTGGCGCGGCCCAGAACGCCAACCAGGTCGCGAGCCAGGAGCAGGCTGCCTGGTCTCCGCCGAGCCCGGCCGTCGAGGCCTTCCTCTGGCATGCGATTGGACTGCTGCAGATGCGCGGCGTGCAGGTGTTCGTCACGCTGCCGCCTCTCCGCGATCGCCGCCCGGCCTTCGTCGACGCGCGCCCCGATGCCGCGCCCTACCGCGATTTGCTGGCGCGGCTGCGGCAGCGCGGTGTCGTCGTGCTGCCGCAGCCAGTCGGCTACCGGGCCGCCGATTTCATCAACGCCGGCCACCTGAACGATCACGGCGCGCAGCGATACAGCGCGGAGCTGGCCCGCCAGCTTGCCATGGCGGGGTTTCGCTAGGCCGTGCTGTTCAGCTCCCCGACCTTCCTGCTCTTTTTTGCCGTCCTGCTGCTTTTCTACGCAGGTGCGCGCAGCTATCGTGAACGTGCGGCCATCGTGCTCGCCGGCAGCCTCCTGTTCTACGCGTCCTGGAAGCCGGCCTACCTGCTGCTGCTCACGGCATCGGTCAGCCTCAACTATTGGCTCTATTCGGCCCTGTCGGCGACCCGCAGCAAGCGCCTGCTGGTGGCCGGGCTGGCGCTGAATCTCGGCTTCCTCGGCATCATCAAGTATCTGGGCATGGCGCTCGACACGCTGTCAGGCCTCGCCGGCTGGCTCGAGCTGCCTGTCCCCGCCGCGCCGCCTGCGTGGGTGCACTGGGCCTTGCCGCTGGGGATCAGCTTCTACACCTTCCACATGCTGTCGGTCATGATCGACGTCTATCGGGGCGAGTGGACCCACCGCATATCGTTTCGCGCCTGGTGGATGTACGTGACCTTCTTCCCGCACATGATCGCCGGGCCCATCCTGCGGGCGTCCGAACTGGTCGAACAGCTGGAAGATCTGCAGCCGCTGAGGGCGCGCGAAGTGAAGCTCGGGGCCCTGATCTTCCTGGCCGGACTCGTCAAGAAGGTGCTGTTCGCCGACAACCTGGCGCCGCTGGCGGACGCGTTGTTCGGGCAGCCGCAGGCGCTCGGCCTCTACGCCGCCTGGCTCGCGGCCACCGCCTTTGCACTGCAGATCTATTTCGACTTTTCCGGCTACAGCGAGATGGCGGTCGGCCTGGCACGCATGTTCGGCGTGGTGCTGCCACGCAACTTCCTGCATCCGTACACCAGCCGCAGCGTGCGCGAGTTCTGGCAGCGCTGGCACATCACGCTGTCGCGCTGGCTGCGCGACTACCTCTACATCTCGCTGGGCGGGAACCGCCGCGGCAAGGCGCGCAACCTGGCCAACCTGATGATCACGATGCTGCTCGGCGGGCTCTGGCACGGCGCCGCCTGGACGTTCGTGTTCTGGGGGCTCCTGCACGGGAGCTATCTCGTTCTGCACCGCGTGCTGCTGGATGCCTGCACGCGGGTCGGCGTGCTCGAAGGCTCCGCCGCCGCGCGCGCCCTGTCCTGGCTGGGCTGGCCGGTGACGCTTGCACTGGTATGGCTGACCTGGGTGTTCTTTCGTGCGCCGACCTTCCACGATGCGTGGACCATCACGGCCGCGATGCTGGGAATGGCGGATGCCGCCGGCGCGCCGGCGGTGCGCACCTATGTGCAGGCGCTCGTCTGGGCGAGCCTGCTGCTGGTCCTGGTCGAGCCCGCCATCGAGCGGGCGCTTAAGCGCGGATTGCGGCGCTGGGGGGAACTGCATTTCACGCTGCGCGGCACCGCATATGCGGGCATTGCACTGATGGTGATCCTCTTCGGCGGCAGCAGCCAGAAATTCATCTATTTCGATTTCTGAGGCGTGATGCGCGCATCAATGTCCGTTCGCCTGCAGCCATCGTTCCAGCATCATGGTGACCCAGACCATCACGCCGTAATAGCTTGCATGGGGGCCGCGCAGCATGCCGGACATGTGATCCAGGTACGCCGGGCGCATCCATCCCCGTGCCTTGAAGTCCGACAGGCTGTCTCCGACGAGTTCGCCGAGCGGCGCGTGCTGCGTGCACCACACGCCGAACGGCAAGCCGAAGCCGTGCTTGGCCTTGCTGATGATCTTTTCCGGCAAAACGTCGCGCAGCGCTTCCTTGAAGAACCAGCGCAGGGTCTGGCCGCGCACCTTGTAGTCCACCGGCAGATGGTTCGCGAAAGCGACGAGCCGGTCGTCGAGGAGGGGATAGCGCACCTCGATTCCTGCCGCTTCGGTCATCGTGCCAACCTTGCGGAGATCGTTGTCCGCAAGCGTGAACTTCAGGTCGACGTGCATCATGCGGTTGATGTAGTGGTCCGACGCAGTGCGCGCATACACGTCGACGAGCGCCGCATCGGCTGCAGAGGGATCGACGGCATGGATGAAATCCTGCGCAAGGATTTCGTCGAGCGGCGTGCGGTGGAGAAAGTTGTAGCTTTCGAGGCGCAGCGGCAGCCCCATGTTGGCTTGACGGACGTAGCTCTTCAGCTTGGCAAGCGGGAAGCGGCCGGACAGCAGGGGGACGTGGGCGATCGGCTCGATCACGCCGCGCCGGAAGGCGGCGGGCAGGCGGAAGTAGTTCTCGAACAGCCGCTGCTTCGCATAGCGGGCGTTGCCGCCGAATATCTCG
Source organism: Thiobacillus sp. SCUT-2 (assembly GCF_035621355.1). Lineage (NCBI taxonomy): Bacteria > Pseudomonadati > Pseudomonadota > Betaproteobacteria > Nitrosomonadales > Thiobacillaceae > Thiobacillus > Thiobacillus sedimenti. The sequence continues at coordinate 387,337 of NZ_CP141769.1, forward strand.
TCGCCGCCGTCGCCCGCGAGCATGCGCTCGAACCCCGCGTCGCGCGCGGTACGGGCGCAGAAATAGGTCGGCACCGCAGAGTCGTTGCCGAACGGCTCGTCGTACTCGCGCGCGATGACGGGAATTGCCGTGACGATGTCGGCGGGCTTCAGATAGTACTCATGGCGCCGGCTGCCGTAGCGCTCGGCGGCGCAGCGCGCGTATTCCATTTCGTCGAAGCCGTCGGCGTCGAAGCCGATGGAGAAGGTGTCGATCGGGGCGCCGCGCGCAGCGGTAAGCGTGCCGACCACGGTGGAACTGTCGGTGCCGCCGGACAGGAACGCCGCGGTCGCCGGGGCATCGGTGTCGCGCACGGCCTGGTCGAGCAGGTCACGGAAATGGGTACGATGCGCGGCAAAGTCGGCGTCGACCGGCGTGTAGTCGGCATGCCAGTAGAAGCGGGCATCCAGGTGGCCGTTCTTCAGGGTCACGATCTGCCCCGGCAGCAGCTTGTGCACGCCCTGATAGAGACTGCGCGGCGCCGGGATGGTGTGAAAGTAGAGGTAGTCGTAGATCGCCTGGGGGTCGATCGTGCGCCCGATGCCGGGATGGGCCGCCACGTTCTGCACGCTGCTGCCGAAGACGAGATGGCCGCCGCGATGCGCGTAGCAGAGGCGTTCGGCACCGACGCGATCGAGCGCGAGGCAGGCCCGCTTCTTGAGCGGCTCGAGCACGGCGAAGGCGAAGTTGCCCTGCATCAGCAGCGGCAGCTGTTCGCCATGGCGCACCCAGCCGTGCGCGACGGCGTTGGCCGGGCCCTGCTCGCGGGCGATGAATGCGAGTTCGTCGTCGAGGAAGCGCGGCCGGCCGGCCAGCGCCGCGGCGAGGCCATTCTCGACGTGGATGTCCGCCTTGCCGAAGCGCGAGCATGCCGCAACACCCAGCAGCTGGCTGCTGTGTTCGTGCAGCAGCCCCTCCGGCGACAGGCAGGCCGCGCGCCCCATGTGCCGAATCAGGTCGTGATGTGCGCCGTGGTCGCCCAACCAGCCGAAAATGCCATCCATGGTGTGTCGTGTCCGCGTGATACGGGATAATGTCCGCCAAATATAAACGAGCCGGTGGATTGGCACGAATTCCGTCGCCCGGCGGCGGGCGCCCGGAGCTCCGTCCGATAACGACATAAAGCGCATGAGTTTGAGCGAATTCTCTGACAAGGTGGCGAAAACGCTGGCGTTCCATGCGCGCCGCGTGCAGCGTGCCGCGCGCGGCCTGCGGTGGGACCTGCAGCGGATTCCGGCAAGGCGGCCGGTCATCGTCGTCGGCTGCTCGCGCGCCGGCACCACCCTGGTCTACAAGACGCTCTCGGAGTCGCGCGAGATCGGCAGCTTGCAGCGCGAAACCCACGACTACTGGACCGGCCTGCACCCGCTGTCCGCCAAGGGCTGGGACACCCACGCGCTCGAAGCGGCGGATGCCAGCCCTGCGGACCGCGACACCGTCAGCCGCTATTTCTACAGCTGGACCGGGTGCCAGCGCTGGGTCGACAAGAACAATCAGAACGGCCTGTGCGTGCCCTATCTGCGCGCGCTCTTCCCCGACGCCCTCTTCGTCTACGTCAAGCGCAGCCCGGGGGACAACCTCAACTCGCTGATCGAGGGCTGGCGCAAGCCCGACGAGTTCGCGACCTGGTCCGCCGCGTTGCCCGAGACGGTGGCGGTCGAGAACGGGCAACTGACGCAGTGGTGTTTCTTTCTCGCCGAAGGCTGGCGCAAGTACACAACCGCGCCGGTCGAGGCGGTGGCCGCGTTCCAGTACGAAGCCATCAACCGTGCGATCCTCGACGCGCGGGCCGGCGTGCCGTCCGGGCAGTGGATCGAGGTGTTCTACGAGGATTTCCTGCGCGACCCGGTCACGACCTTCCGACGGGTGTTCGAGGGATGCGGCCTGGCCTTCGATGCGCGCCTGGAGGCCCATTGTGCCCAGGTCCTCGGCATGCCCTACAACGCCTTTTCCGAGATCCGGCTCGACAAGTGGAAGGATGGCCGCAACCGCGAAAAGATCGAGCGCGTGCTGCCGCAGGTGGCCGATGTCGCTGCGCGGATGGGCTATCGATGAGTTTCGTGGCCGCGGGACTCGCGATGCTGCTGCTGTTGTGGCTCGCCACGCTGCTCGCGTTCGCCGTACCGCTGGTCGCGCGCTGGCGCGAGCCCGTGCTGAAATGCCCGGTGCTGATCATCGAGAGCGATGACTGGGGCGCCGGGCCGCTGCGGCAGGCCGATCTGCTCGGGCGGCTGGCGGCCCTCCTGCAGCGCATCCGCGACCGGACGGGCCGACCGGCGGCGATGACCCTCGGCGTCGTGCTGGCGGTGCCGGACGGGGCGCGCATCGCCGCCAGCGGCTGCAGCGCCTATCACGAGCTGTCGCTTGCCGACGGCCGCTTCGAGGGGGTGCGTGCAGCGATGCAGGCGGGAATGCAGGCGGGCGTGTTCGCGCCGCAGCTGCACGGCCAGTGCCACTACTGGCCGCCGGCGCTGATGGCCGCGGCACGGGGCGACGCCGGGGTGCGTGCGTGGCTCGGTGCCGCCGAGCCCGCCATGACCGAGGAGCTTCCGTCGCCGCTGCAAAGCCGCTGGATCGACGCATCGCGCCTGCCGTCGCGGGCGTTGGACGCCGCGACCATCGGGCAGGCGGTGGCGGCCGAGGCGGCCGCCTACGGGTCCCTCTTCGGCGCCCCGCCCCGGGTGGCGGTTGCCACCACCTTCGTCTGGAACGAGGTGGTCGAGCGGGCGTGGGCGGAGGCCGGCGTCGAGGTCGTCGTCACGCCGGGCCGCCGTGCCACGTGCCGCAACGCCGCGGGCCAGCCAGACGGCATCGACGCGACCATGCTGAGCGGAAGCCGTTCGGGTGCGGGGCAGACCTACCTGGTGCGCGACGCGTATTTCGAACCGTCGCTGGGACATGGGGCGCAGAGACTGGCGGACAGCCTGACGGCGCGGACCCGCCAAGGGCGTGCCTGCCTCGCCGAAACGCATCGCTTCAATTTTCTGCGGGCCGAGGCGGCCAGCCTGGCCGCGCTGGAGGCGGCGCTGCAAGGCGCGCTGACGGCGTGCCCCGGGCTGCGCTTCCTGTTCCCGCTGGAGCTTGCGCACGCACTGCGGACGCGCGACCCGGCCTGGGTCGAGACCCGCTTGCGCCCGCGCCTCGCGGCCTGGTGCGCGCGCCTCGACGAGATTCCCCGCTTCGCCCGCGCGGCGCGGCTGACCGGCCTGGCGCTGCCGCTCGGCTGGCTGGGGCGCGCGGCATGAGCCCGCGCTTCTCCGTGATCATCCCGGCGTTCAACGCCGCCGCAACGCTGGCGCGCGCGATCGAATCGGTGCGCGCACAGACGTGGCCCGTGCATGAAATCATCGTGGTCGACGACGGCTCGACCGATGCCACGCCGGAGGTCGCGCGCCGGTTCGGCGACGCGGTGCGGTTGATCGCGCAGCGCAACAGCGGCGTGTCGGCCGCGCGCAACGCGGGCGCCGCGGCCGCCACGGGCGACTGGCTGGCATTTCTCGACGCCGACGACTGGTATGCGCCCGATCGCATCGCGCTGCACGCCGCGTGGATCGAGGAAGATCCCGCGCTCGATTGCCTGACCGGAGACTACGAGTATCGCGATGCCGAGGGCAGGCTGCTCGCCACCTCGATGGCGCAGCACGAATCGGGGCGGAGCATGCAGGCGAAGGCCGCGGGGGCGGCGCGCGCGGTGATGGAGGCGCCGGCCGAGATGGCGGCTTTCGTCGCCGACCATTTCGGCGACACGCATACGCTGTCCGTGCCGCGGGCGCGGTTCATCGAACTGGGCGGCTATCCGGCCGGATTCAAGGTGTGCGAGGATGTGCATTTCCTGACCCGCCTGGTTGCGGGAAGCCGCCGCATCGGGGTGGTCTGCCGCAGTCTGGGGGTGTACGTGATTCATGGCGGCAGCGCCACGCGCCGCGACCCGGTGGCCGCGCAGCGTGAGAACGTGCGCACGCTGTCCGACCTGGTGCGGCTGGCCGCTGCGTTTCCTGAACCGCTGCGGCAGGCCGTCGCAAGCCGCATGCGGAGTGCGCGCTACAACCTTGGCTGCGCGCTGGCCAGGGATGGCCGGCGCATCGCGGCCATCCGCGCGGTGCTGCCGACGCTGGCCGAGCAACCCGGCTGGCAGAGCCTGCGCGCGGTGTTGTCGATGCTGAAGGGGTGAAGAGGTGAGCCGGCTGCTGGTGCTGACCGAATTGTTCCTGCCGACGAAGGGCGGCACTGCGGTGTGGGCCGCCGAGGTGTACAAGCGTCTGGGCGGCAGGGAAATCCATATCGTGACCGCCGACGTCGCGGGCGCGCCGGCCGTGGATGCGGTGCATCCCAACACGATTCACCGCCTGGGCCTCAGGCGCGTGGCCTGGCTTCGTCCCGAGTCGCTCGCGATGTACGTCCGTTTCTTCGTCAAGTCGATGGGGCTGGCGCTCACGCGCCGGTTTGATGCGGTGCACGCGTTTCGCGCGCTGCCCGAGGGGCTGGTGGCCTGGGCGGTCGCGCGGCTGACGTTCAGGCCCGTGGTCGTTTATGCGCACGGCGAAGAGCTCACCAGCTGGGGGCACGGGGCCAAGTTCCGGGCCATGCGGTTCGCCCTGCGGCACGCCGACCGGGTCGTCGCAAACAGCGAGCACACGCGTGACACGCTGGTCGGCATGGGCATCGCGCCCGGCCGCATCGCGCTCATCTATCCGGGCGTCGACGTCTCGGTGTTCCGGCCCGGCCTGGATACCGCGGGGTTGCGTGAAGGATTGGGGATCGGCACAGACGACAGGCTGGTGTTTTCCGTCGGCCGGCTGTCGCGCCGCAAGGGCTTCGACCAGACCATCCGGGCCGTCGGCACGCTGCACGGCGAAGGCGTGCCGGTGCGCTACGTCATCGCGGGCATCGGCGAAGACGCCGCCTATCTCGACGCCCTGGTCGAAGAACTCGGCCTGCAGGGCGTCGTCCATCGCATCGGCGCGGTCAGCGAGGCGGATCTGCCACGCTGGCTGAACGCCTGCGATGCATTCGCCATGCCCAACCGCGCGATCAATGGCGATAATGAAGGCTTCGGCATGGTATTCATCGAAGCGGCGGCGTGCGGCAAGCCGAGCCTGGCCGGAACCGCCGGCGGCACGGGATCGGCCGTGCTGCACGCCGAGACGGGTTTGCGGGTGGATGGCCTGTCGGTCGATGCGGTCGCCGCGGGCTTGCGGACCCTGTTGACGCAGCCGGCGTTGGCGCGGGAATGGGGAGCACGCGCATTGCAGCGAGTGGAACGTGAATTCTCCTGGGAGCGGGTGGCTGAAAAGACCCGGCAATTGACATGATGGCGTCCGGCCCCGAAGCGCGTCCATGAGCGAAACCCTGCACCCCTGGCCCGTTGCGGTGTTTGCCCACAACGAGGCGCGCAACATCATTGCCTGCCTCGACAGCCTCCAGGCGGCTGCCTCGCGGCCGCTTGCCTGCCATGTCCTGGCCAACGCCTGCACGGACCGCACCGAAGCGCTCGTGCGCGAATACGCTGCCGATCACCCCGATGTCCGCCTCGTCTCGATCGCCCTGGGCGACAAGGCCAACGCGTGGAACGTATTCGTCCACGAGGTCGTCGCGCATGCCGACACACCGTGCTTCTTCATCGACGGCGATGTCCGCGCGACCCCCGGCGCGCTCGATGCCATGGCGCGGGCGCTGGCGCAGCATCCGCAGGCCAACGGCGTGTCGGCATTGCCGCGAAGCGGGCGCGGCGTCAAGGCATTCCAGCGCGACATGCTCAGGGACAGCGGCGTGGCGGGCAATCTATATGGCTTGCGAGCCGGCTTCGTGGAACGCATCCGCGCGCAGGCCATCAAAATGCCCATCGGCACCATCGGCGAGGACGCGCTGATGGGGGCGATGCTGAAATGGGACTTGCGGGGCGACAGCCGCTGGGACAACGCACGGGTGGTCGTCGCCCGCGAGGCCGGGTTCGAGTTCGATTCGGTATCGCCCTGGCTGCCGCGGGAGTGGAAGAAATATTTCAGGCGGCGCGTGCGCTACAGCGTGCGGGGATACCAGAACAAGATGCTGGGACGGGCGATCCAGCCCGCCGGGTTCGCGGCGCTGCCGCATCATGTGCGTGAACTGTATCCGCGTTACCCTGAGGTGCTCCGGCTGGAGTGGCGGGGGCTGAATACGCTGTTCGACTGGCTGGCCCTCCACGAAATCAGGACGGCCCGCTGATCGAAGGCATGGCCGAATCACAGAGGAACCGATGTCATGAACCGTTTCAAGAAATGTCTGCTCGCGCTGTCCGCCATGCTGCTCGCGATTCCGCCGGCGTCGGCCGACTGGGCCCCCAGCCAGGCCGAAATGGCCGTCTTGCCGGCATACTGCGCCGCCAAGTTCGGCGAGTCCCAGCATCCCGAGGCGGCGAAGGTGTGGCGTGCCTCGATGGGGAGCGATTTCGTGCATGTCCATCACTACTGCGCCGGGCTCAATTTCGTGAACCGCGCATCCGCCATGACCTCCCAGAACAAGGATCGGCGCGGCACGCTGGAGGCGGCCGTCCGCAATTTCGACTACATGCTTGTGCATACCCACCCGGATTTCTATCTCCGCCCCGAAATCCTGATGAACCGCGGCATTGCCCTGTCGATGATGAACAGGACGGGCGAGGCGGTCGGGGATCTGCTGAAATCGATCGAGGCGGACCCCGGGCAGCCGCGCGCCTACCTGGCGCTCGCCGATCTCTACGAGAAGCAGAAGAACCGGGCCAAGGCATTGGAAACCGTGACGGAGGGCCTGCGTCACAACCCCGACACGAAGAGCCTGCAGCGGCGCTATGCCGAACTGGGCGGCAAATTGCCGTATCCGGAGCCGGTGGCGGCCGAGCCGGCCGGTTCCTCCGTGGCAAAGCCCGACGATCCGGCAGCCGGCCAGGGTGCGCCGGCGCCCGGCGTCACGCCGCCCGAAAGCGGCCCGTCAGCCGAGCCCAAGATCGGCTCGCCCGACAATCCTTATTGCCGCTTCTGCCCCGACTGATCCTGCGTCCGCCCGCCCGGCTGCCCGATGGGCGAGCGCCAGGGCGGCTTGCAAATCGTGGGGATCGACGTAGAAATCGGCATCGCCGTAGCCGCGCCGCTGGCTGACCGTCCTGCAGAATAGCGCGTAATACCCCTGGTGCTTCAGGCTCGCGAGGTCCCAGAAGAAATGCCCCGTTATGCTGTCCGGAATCAGCACGATCACCTGGGCATGACGGGGGGAGAACACCATGTTCGTCATCGCGGCCCCGAGTATTCCGACGACGATCCGGGCTTGCGAGAACGCGCTTATCTGCTCGCGGACGCTCATTGTCTCCGGATAGACGACATCGAATCCGTTCGCGACCAGCATCTCGATGATTTCGCCCTCGTTGGTCGGGCGGCGCTTGAAGGCGGCGCCCCGGGACACGTACAGAAGGCCGGCGCCGGGGCTTCGGGCGCCCGGCGTCGCCGCCCTTTCGGCCAGGCGCTCGCAGAACCGGATTGCCGTCTCCGACTTCCAGGTGGGGTGGCCGGTGATGGGCGACGCGTAGAACAAGCGTTCGAAGACCCCGATTTCGCCGTTCCCGCCGAACTCGACGACCTGCTGCTTCGCGATGCCGGCCAGCGCCAGCAATTCGTGGAACGCCGCCCGCAGCGCCGGATTCGAGGTCTCCGGAATCGCGAGACGCGCGTCGGCGAGATCCGGAATCTCGTTCAGCAGGCGAGCGTTCGGAAGGCACTCGAGCAGGAAGTGCCCGTAATTGTCCGTGTGCCGGTTTGCCAGAAGAACCGAGTCGCCCGGGAACATCCGGGCGGCCCTGACTTTCCGCAAGACGAAGCGGTCTGCGTGGACTCGTATGAATCCGTCGGGCTCATGCCGGTTGACGGTGAACTGCTCGGCCGATTCGGCGATGATGCTTCCGTCAAGCGTGCCGACGACGCCCGACCGGGTCGCGATCGCTGCCGGGATCGAATAGAGCTCGAGCGGCGGGACATCCTGCGGACGCTCGCTCCATTGCAGTTCCCGGTTCGAATAAAGTGGCCGGGGGCGAACATATCGTGTCGCGGGGTGCAGCAGCCGGGACGTGATCGATGCATCGCCGGCTGCCGTGGAAGCGGCGTTGCCGCCCCGAGGGATCAACGATCGGGCCGGCTGGATCGTATAGAGCTGGGCCTGCTTGCGTTCGAGGAACAGGAGCGCGATGCGGCCGGTCGCCGCAACGAGGCAGGAACGCATCCAGCCAGAAAATCTGGAAATCTTCCATTTTGCGACGCCCACGTGTCTTCCTTCCGTTTCGGTGAAACAGTCGGTCTGGCCGGACGCTCGCTGCGCCGCCTCCTCGGAAACACTATAGACGCTGTCCGAGCGGATGCTCGGCACGCGGGGAGGCGGCAGCTCGCGGGGGGGCCGGTGGATCGCGGGCATTCCGCGGCGACCCGGAGGAGGGCATGCCGGCGCCGCCGGCGCGCGTGACGAAATCAGTGCCGGCGTCGTCGCTGCTGCGGCGCCGGCGTCGGCGAAGGCATGGAGGTACGGCGGGCCGTCAGGGCGATCGTGCGGGGGGCTGCCCGGGTGCGTCCGCGGCGGTTTCCCCGCCGCGCGTCTCCGGCCGGCCGGAGACGGCTCCGATCAAGCCGTCGAGCGTCGACTGCAGGGCAGCGGCAAGCTCGGCGCGCTCGGCGGCGAGGTCGCGTCGACACTCGGGGTCGGTTTCGAGGTCGAACAGCCGGTAGGACGGCCCCTCTTCCAGCGGCTGGTAGACCAGCTTCCAACGCCCGCGCCGGATCATGCGATCCTTGGCCGCAAGAATGGTATCGCAGTACTGGGCCTTGATTGCCAGCGTGCCGCTTTCCCGGTCGGGGATCTCCATCAGTTCGAGCAGGTCCGGGTAACGCAGGTGCGTATCGGGCAGCCCGGGGATGTTCGCGATCCAGATGCCAGTTTCGTTGAAGGCATGGAGATCCGGGCAGGCGCCCCCTTCGCTGAGGCAGCCGGCGAGCGAAACGCCCTCGATGCCGGGAGGGACAGCCTGTCCGGCCAGTTCCAGCAGCGTCGGCGCGAGGTCGATCGAGCGGACCACGTTGTCGATCCTGCCGCGCGGCGCCCGGCGCGGATCGCGGACGATCAGCGGAATCCGCGGGCTGGCCTCGCCCACGGCCGAGTTGCCCTGGCCCCAGGTGTCGTGCTCGAAGAATTCCATTCCATGGTCCGAGTAGACGACCACGAGGGTGTCGCCTGCGAGTCCGCACGCGTCGAGATGCGCGAGCATTCTTCCGACCTCGTCGTCGAATTCGGCCACGCAGCCGTCGTAGAGATCGACGATCTGGCCGAGGTCGAATTCCTCCTGCGGCGCGCCCTGGCGGCGGATGATCTCGAACGGGTCGGTGAGCCGGGCCATCCCGAACTTCGATTCGCCTGCGTAGGCCGGGTCGGCGAAACGCGTGTACCACGGCCATTCCGATGCGAACGGTGGATGGGTGGTCGAGTAGAACACGTTGAGGAGGAACGGCCCGGTGCCGGATGCGAGGCGCGACACCAGGCGGCGCGCGCGGCGTCCCAGCGGCTGCGTCAGCGGCACGCCGCCCAGGTAATACAGTTCGGGAAGCAGCAGGCGTCCCAGCCTGTTATGCGTGAACAGCGAGACGAAGAGCCGTAGATCCTTGGGGCCCTGGCGGATGAGATATTTCAGGTTCCACTGGTCTTCAGGCAGGTCGGAATAATCGAAGCCGAACGAGTACTTGCCCATGTCGGCGCCGCACCAGTCCGAAATCACGGCAGTGCGGTACCCGGCTTTCCCGAGCAGTCCCGGGAGCGTCTCGACCTTGAGGCGGGTGTCGTCGTCGCTCGCGAAGTTGTCGCGGATGCCATGGGTATGCGGCCAGGTCCCCGTCAGGAGGGAAATCAGGCTCGGCGCGGTGCGCGCACACGGGACGTAGCAGTTGGCGAAGAGTGCGCCGCTTGCGGCCAGCCGGTCGATGTTCGGCGTCAGGGCGCGGCGATATCCCAAGGCGCCGAGCCGGTCGGCACGCAGCGTATCGGAGCCGATCATCAGGATATTCGGCGGGGCGCCGGCGGCGCGCACGGCGCGTTTGCGCGGCGGCCGCGCTTCGGGCTGCCAGGCGGCCCAGAGGATGGCGCCGGCAAAGAACAGCGTGGCGGCCCACAAGGCGACGAGGGCGTCCAGGCGGTTTTCCTTCGCCAGTTGCCAGGATGCGCCCACGAAGAGCAATCCGATCATCGCTGTCGCAGCCGCCTGAACACGCGCGAGGCGTGCCGGCGTCAGCGTGTGCCAGAGGCCGTACAGGCGGCTCATGCGGTAGTGCATCGATGCCGCCAGCAGGCCGGGATTGAAGCGCAGCTTGCGAACGAATTGAAGCGCGAAGCCGCCGGCGATGCCGAACAGCGATGCGACGACGGCCAGCCAGGGTGACCACTCGGCCCGCACCGCGGTGGCGAGCATGAAATAGACCAGCACGCCGGCGCCCGCGCTGAAGAGCATCAGCGCGAACGCCCAGGCGGTCAGTCGCGCCAGCGCGAGCAGCGTGTAGCGCCGGTAATGCCGGAGTATTTCCTCGCGGATGCGGGGGCCGGTATGCGAAAAGTCCAGCAGCGATTTGACGAGCAGCGCGCCGGTGCCGACCCCGGCGACGCCCAGCGCGGGGAACAGGCCGGCCCAGCGGGCCCCGCCGCTGGCGAACCACGCGATCAGGCCGCACACGGCCGTGAACAGCGCCAGCGACTCGGTGAGCACGAGGCCGCGGTCGGGCGGCAGATCCAGACCCTTGCCGCGATGGCCCGATTCCCGGCGGCCCCGGATCTCGCCGAGCGCCGCCGCCGTGCGCACCCAGTAGAAGCGCCGCTTCGCCCACGACAGGCTGAACACGCCATGCGCGCCGTACTCGGCGAGCTTGCGCCACATGTAAAGCGGAACCGTCCCGCGGCCGCGCAGCCGCGCCGCGGAGCGGCTGCGCTGGAAGCTCTTCTTCAGCAGGTAGCCGAGCCGCAGCCGTTCGTTGTCGACGAAGTGGTACTGCACGACGTGCGGCGCGTACTGGCAGCGTTCCCCGCGGGCCAGCGCCCGCAGGACGTAGTCGCTGTCTTCGCCGCCGCCGAGGTCGTGGCCGCGCGGGCCGAGCTCGGTGGAAAACGGCCCCGTCGATTCGAACACGCGGCGGCGCAGGACCAGGTTGCCGCCGCCGGGAATCGGGCCCGTCTCGGCCGTGATCGGCCGCGGCGAATCGCCCTGGTCGTAGCGCGGAACCGGCAACGGGTAGATGCGGTACGCGCCATCGTCATGGACCCAGGCGGGTTCGCTGCCGTCCCAGTCCGGCAGGATCTTGCCGCAATAGATGCCCGCATCGGGCCATCTGTCCGCGGCCTGATCGATCGCCGTCAGGTAGGCCGGATCCACGCGGTGATCGTCGTCCATCAGCGCAAGCAGGTCGCTGTCGATGGTCGGGATGGCGGCGTTGAGCGCATGGGACTTGCCCGGCGTGGGCACTTCGATGAGGCGCAGCGGCAGCCAGTCGCGCGCGGCGCACTCGGCCTGGTAGGCCTGCATGTCCGCGACCGTGTCGTCGCTGCAGGCGTTCGCCGCCACGACGATCTGCACGGGCATCCGCGGACGCGCCGCGCGATTGAGCGAGGCCAGGGTCTGGCCGAGCAGGGCGGCCCGGTTGTGCGTGCAGATCAGGACAGTGAGCGTGCTCACGCGAGAATCCCCTTGGCGCGCCTCCAGAACCCCGTGAGCAAACGGTTGTGAAGCCGGTACGCCGCCTTCACCGCAAGCGCGGGCGGGGTGCCCGCGGTCGTCAATTCATAGCCGAGCTCGCGCAGCGTGTCGCCCGCCACACTCTCGAACGCCCTGACTTGCGCGGCGGACATCCTGCTGCGCCATTTCCCGGCGTTGTCCGCCTTCAGCGGCGCGTGGACCAGCGGCGTCTTGCCGGGATCGTCGACCGAGGCGACCGCAAACAGCTCGGGCGAGTAGGTTTCGCCGAGAAAGTCGCAGAGCTGACGCATCGTGTGCTCGGGGGTCGCAAGCAGGTCCTCGTAGCGCATCTCCATGTACTGGGCGGACGGCAGTTCCGCGCCGAGTGCGCGCCCTTTCTCGACGTAGCTCGCCCAGTATTCCGCGGCGAAGTAGGCGTTGTAGACGTAGAAGTCGTGCTGCCTGCCGAACAGCGACAGCGCGACGTCGCGGCCGTCGCGGATCAGATGGACGATCTGCGCGTCGGGAAACCACTCGATCAGCTTCGGGATGTGCATCACGTAATAAGGCGTCTTGTCGCCCCAGCGGGACTTGCCCTCGCCGCGTGCATTCCTTTCGAACACGCCGGAGATGATCGCGGGCATCGTGTGGCGGCCCTCGGCGTGCAGTTCGCCGGCGAGCCTGTCGACGTCGAATTTCAGGCCGAACAGATCGGTCTCGAGGAAATTGCGGCTCTGCGCGAGCATGGCCTGCAGGACCGCGCGGATGCTTTCGAGCCGCGACAGGTCGCCAAAGCGATGCTGGTTCCGGTAGAGCGGGATGAAGAAATGCGATTCCCCGGTCGGCAGCGAAATGCGCGGGTGGTTGCGCAGCCGGTACTGCAGCATCGTGGTGCCGGATCGCGGCGCGCCGACGATGAAGATCGGCCCTTGCCGCGGCGGTGTGGGCGGGCGTGGCGAGGTCACGTCGAGCTTCCGGTCAGGCGAACGTACTTGAACAGCGCGTGCGGCATGAGCCCATAGTGCGGGAAAAGCGCGCGGACGCGCCAGTGCTGGCGCTGCACCCAGCGGCTCCTGCGCACGGCGCGACGCCAGACCTCCGCGTCGTGCCGCGCGGCCAGCTGGCCCAGGGTGTTCACGCGTACGCCGGGCTGGCCGCGGAGCCAGTGCAGCAGATCCGAGAAGTCCTCCAGCGTGAGCGGTGCGTCGGCATGTCCGGATTCCTTGAAGTCGTAGTGGTGCATCACGGCGATGACGGCGAGACCACCTGCCGGGCGCCGGCGCGCGTCGGCCAGTGCGGGCCGCAGCTCGGTGAGCTGGCAGGTGCGCGGCAACTGCGCGAGCGGTCCGGATTCGACCCAGCCATGCTCGCCGCCGGCCGAGAGGTAGCGAAAGCCCTGCCGCTCCAGCACGGCGGCAGTGGTGGCATCGAAGGTGTTGAACGGGGGCACGAAGCCGGAGATGGCGCAGCCGAATGCAGCTTCGAGCACCGCCTGCCCGGTGGAGATCTTCTCGGCCTGCGCCGGTTCATCGAGCCCGCAGAACTCCGAAGGCGGCATGTCGCCCGGGCGGCACGGCACATGGTCGAAGCCGTGCTGGGCGATTTCCACCCGCCCGAGCTGCTGTGCCTCGACGAGATGCGGCGCGCATGCGGCGGTCAGGCGGCGCTGTCCGGCGCACGGGATGACCGCGAAGGTCGCGCAGACATCGTGCGCCGCCAGGACCTGCAGGATGGCGCGCTCGAGCGCATGATCGCTGACCGCGGAGGGATCGTCGAAACGGATGGCGACGTCGGTCATGCGCTCAACCCTCCTGCCGGCTGCGATAGCCCTGCAGGCTGCCGAGCGCATGCGCCGCGTTCATCGCCTGGCGGACGAGACCTGGCTTGCCGCTGAGCGCCAGCCTTGCGGTGCGGCCGACGTGCCTGAGGAACTGCGCCAGCATGAAGGGGGGCACGCCGAGGGGCGCATGCCGGTAGCGCGGCAGCTCGTAGCGGCCGTGACGCACGCCGGCGCGGTAATGGAGCTTGATGAAATAGCGGCGATCGAGCCGCCAGGGCTCGACGGCATGCAGGACGGCCATGTCGGGGCGATAGCGGATGCGTGCCTGGCGGGCGAGCAGGGCGTTCAGCATCGCGGCGTCTTCGCCGCCGCCGATGTCCTTGCCCGCGCGCGTGTAGCGGGGATCGAAGCGCAGCGACGGATCGTCGCGAAACAGGCGCATGTCGTACGCGACGTTGGCGGTCCACACGGGTGTCCCTGCGTCCTCGATCCAGAAGCGCTCGGGGCCATGGTCGACGGCGGCGAGAAAGCCGAGCAGGTTGTCCTCCAGCCATGCAGGGCGTGTCGTCGTCCGGAAGTCCATTTCCACCCGCCCGCCCGCACATTCGGCGCCCTCGTTCAGGATCGCATCGGCGGCGGCGTCGAGGAGACCCGGGCAGGGCAGTTCGTCGTCGTCGATGAACACCAGGATGTCGCTGCCGAGCGCTTCGTCGATTCCGCGATTGCGCGCGGCGACGATACCCTGCACCGGCTCGTTGACCCAGCGCAGGCGGATTCCCGGCATGGCCGCCAGGCGCGCCAGCGTATCCGGCGTCGCGTCCGTGCTGTTGTTGTTGATCACCAGGATCTCGAACGGAATCGGGCAGCTTTGCTCGCGCATGGCGCCCACCAGCGCATCCAGCCGGTCCGCCCGGTTGTAAGTGCAGAAAGCGAAGGTCAGCAGGGACATGGCATGGCGGCGGTAAACGGTTCAGATCGGTCCATCGAAGGCACGCGGAATGCTTTCGCGCAGCCCCAACAGCCGGCGATGCCAGGATTCCGGCAGCCAGGCCGGCAGCATGTACTTCCAGTCGGCAAGTCTGCCATAGCCGTGCTTCATGACCGCACGGAAAATTCGGCGGGCAGCGGGCAGGTCGCGTTGCCAGTAGCACGCGTAGCCGCGCAGCAGGAGTTCGCCGTCGGTCAGTGCGCGCAGGGCCCGACGGCTGAAGCGCGATGCGATCTCCGGATGCGCCGTCAGATAGGCCTGCTGGACGTCGAAGTGGGCGAGCGCAATGCGCGCCTGGTCGGCGATCATCTGGTTGCCGTGATGCCGGTAATAGGCCAGCACCTCCGGGACGCGCACGAGCGGATGCGGGATCGCGCTGCGAAGCCACAGTGCGAAATCCTCGCAGCGCTTGAGCGCCGGGTCGAAGAGGCCGGCGTCGAACAGATGTTCGCGCCGGATCATGGCCGCGTGCACGGGCCAGCGCGGGCTGCACAGCAGCTTTGCGGTCTTGTCGGGCATGGCCTCGTAATCGGGCGGGATGAAGGGTTCGCCACGCCCGCCCGGCAAGCCGGCGTTCTTCCATCCGCAGTACGCGATCGCCGCCTGCGGGTGCGCATCCAGCGCGGCCGACAGTTTCGCCAGGAAATCAGGCGCCCACCAGTCGTCCGCGTCGAGAAATGCAAACAGCGCACCTTGCGCCGCGCGAATACCGGCGTTGCGCGCCGCGGGCAGTCCGGCGTTCGCCTGGTCGACGACGCGAATGCGCGGGCCATAGCGCGCCATGATGGCCCGCGAGTCATCCGTCGAGCCGTCGTTCACCACGATGACTTCGTGGTCGACGCCGATCTGGCTCAGCGCCGAGTCGATGGCCTCGTGCAGGAACGCCGCGCCGTTGTAGCAGGGAATGACGACGGAGATGCGCGGGCTCATGGACGGGACGCGAAAGCCTGGGCAAAGCGGACGAACTCGTACCGAAGCAACTTGCGAAAGCTGGTCTGGTTGTCGCCAAAACTCAGATTGCGCACGAACATGCTCATCGTGTCGGTATTGAAGACGGTCAGGCGGCGCAGGCGGTACGGGTCGGCGTCGCGCAAGGCCCACCCCGAGCACGTGGTGCACGCCGTGGCATAGCCCGCTTGTGCCGCGGCCGCGGCGCAGCGCGCGTCCCAGGCGCCGTACGGATAGGCGAAGCTCGTCACCGCCGTGCCGAGCGCGTCTTCCAGGGCCGCCTTGGAATCGGCCAGTTCCTGCCTCAGGCTCGGGTCGTCCACGCTCGTCAGGCGGACGTGGTTCACCGTGTGGGAGCCGATCTCCATGCCGCCCGCCTGCATGTCGCGCAGTTCGGCTGCGTTCAGCATGCGCCCGGCCGGCCGGCCGGAATCCCGCCAGTGCGGCGTGCGGCCCAGCGCGCCGGAGACGACGAACCAGCTCGCGCGCATTCCCCGCCGGTGCAGGGCTTCGCACGCGGCGAGGTTGTCGAGATAGCCGTCGTCGAAAGTGATGACGGCCGTGCGTCCGCGCCAGGCCGTGGCCGGGGCGGCGACCAGCTCCGCCACGGTCGGTGTCGCATAGCCCTCGCCGGCGAGAAAATCGAGCTGATCGCAGAAGCGCTGCATGGACACGGCCCACGGCCATTCGGGGGCAAGCTTTCCCGGCGTGATGGCGTGATACATGAGGATGACCGGCCCGTGCTGCCCGGCCTGGCGGTGAAGCGCGCGCGAGAGCGGATCGATCCAGGTCATGCGAGGGCCTTGGTGAGCTTGAGCCGGGCCTTCCAGCGTGCCGTTTCGGTCGCCAGGGCCGGAATCGGCAGATAGAGGAAGCAGAGGAGGTATGCCAAGCCGCCGGTGGCGGCCATGGTCAGCACATAGAGCGCATCGACGGCCCGCACCGGCGGCGGAACGACGCGGTCGACGAGCCAGAGGACGGCGAGCAGGATGGCGTTGAGCAGCGCCGCCGGCACGAAGGCACGCGCCAGGTCGCGCCAGCGGGCGCGCAGCGACCGCTTGGCGAGCCAGTACATGTGAAGCGTGATATACAGCTGCGCGAGGACCATGCCGCTGGCCACGCCGGTCATGCCGTATGGCAGGCCGGCGAGGATCGCCCCTGCGGCAACGGCGATCATGATGAGCTGCGCGACGAGTTCCTTGTCCAGCCAGCTGCGCGCCGCCAGGACGGCACCGGCCAGGTTCTCGATCATCATCAGCGGCGCGGCGAGGCTGAGAATCATCAGCGGCGCGGCCGAATCCGCCCAGCGCTGGCCGAACAGCGTGACGACCAGGGGTTTGGCGAGCCAGAGGAAGCCGACGTAGAACGGCAGGGCGTAGACGGCCACCAGCGTGAGGCTGCGAAAGAACAGATACCGGCACTTGTCGAGATTGTCCTGCTCCTTCGCCAGCGCCCGGAACACCACGTCGTAAACCGAACCGGTGATGAAGCCGTGCGGGCGCGCCGCGAGGCTTTCGGCCTTGTTGTAGAGACCCACGCCCGCGGCGCCCAGACTGCGCGACAGAATGAAGGTGGGCAACTGCCGGCGTATATAGCAGACGATATTGTTGCTGGACGCCAGGACGCCGTACCGCATCAGTTCCCCGGCACGCGCAAAGTCGAAACAGAGGCCGGGACGCCAGCGCGCATACCAGGAGAACTGGAGCGCACCGGCGATCGACCCGAACAGCCCGGCGAGGATCAGGCTCCAGGGGCCGTGGCCCAGATACGCCAGGCTCAGCGCGATGCCGTTGTAGAACACCAGGTTGACCAGCTGGACCGCCGTCTTTGCCTTGAAGCGCATTTCCCGGTGCAACATGTTGCTCGGTACGTTGAAGAACGGGCGCACGAGAAAGGAAAGCGCTGCCACGCGCAGGAGGTCGGCATACAGCGGATTGCCGTACCAGCGCCCGAACCAGGGTGCGAGGGCGAAGAAGATGCCGACGATCGTCATGCCGATCAGCAATTGCAGCGTGAACAGCAGGTCGTAATCGCGCTTGCTGGCTTCCCTTGCCCGGACGATCGCCTGGCCCATCCCCCCCCCGGCAACGAATCCGGCCAGGCTGGTGAAGATCAGGATGGTCGCGACCATGCCGAATTCGGCCGGCAACAGGAGGCGGGCCAGGATCAGTCCTAGCGCGAAGTTGATCAGCTGGCTGCCCGTGTTTCCGATGAATACCCACTTGGCGCCATGGCGGATGGAATTGCCCAGGCTCATTTCTTGTCGCGGCGGGCGAAGTGCGGAGAATGCATGGCAAGCATATCAGCAAGGTCTATGCCTGGGCACCGGTGTTCTGCCTGCGCACGAGCACCTGGTCGCGGCCGCGCCGCGATCCCAGGCGCGCGGCAGCCAGCAGCGCGAGGGGAACGGCCAGCGGCATGCGGCTGGCGAGCCAGAGCTTCCAGCGCGGCAGCCGTCTTGCCGAGAAGACGTGCAGGCGCCCCGCCGGGTAATACCACATGCCCAGTTGCCGGGCCAGGCGGTCGAGCCCGCGGCGGGAAAAGAACGCGATATGCTGGCCGGTGGAAAAGGCATAGTAGCTCCAGTCCGCAGGAGCAGGTGGGTGCCCGTCGGCGAACACCTCGGTCGTGAAAACCAGGGTGTCGCTGCGCTGTTCTGCCAGCGTGCGGCGAATGAACGCGCGCGGATCGGGGAGGTGCTCAAGGACTTCGATGGCGCTGACCGCGGTGCTCGCGCCTTCCCGTACGTTCGCGTCGAAGCCGCGCGCGAAGAGGTTCTTCGCGTAGCGGTCGGACCAGTAATAATCGTAGCCGAGATCCCGCATCAGCCGGGTGAGAAGCCCGTATCCTCCCCCGACATCGACGAACTTGCCCTCGCCGCGGTCCCCCAGCACCGTATAGCAGAATGCCGCAAGTCGCAGCGCCGTGAAAATGTTGCGCGCGGCGACATCGGTGTCCTCCGCGGCGAGGGCTTCCGTGTACGCCTCCTCCAGCCAGGTGGGTTGATCGACGAACACGTGATCGCATCCGCGGCAGTAGTGATAGGGCACGACGTATCGGTTCAGGACGGTGGCGGAGAACAGGGCAGGAGTCGGGGTCCCGCACAGACGACAGGCGACCGTGGCGGTCGGGGAAGCGGGGCTCATCGGGTTTCGTTCCCCTGCGCGGCGGCGGGTGCGTCCGTCGCGCAAAGCTGTGCGACGCGTTCGTCGAACACGCGGCGCGTGTAGTGCCGGTCGAGCAACGCGCGTCCCCGCTCGACTTGTCGCTGGCGCTCGCCGGGGGCACCCAGCCAGGCAAGGCAGAGCCCGGCGAACTCGGACTCGTCGCGGGCGACGCCCAGGCCCGCTCCGGCCAGGTCCGCCTGGAACGCTTCGGCGCAATGCGGCGTCGTCACGCAGGCACGGCCATAGGCGATCGATTCCAGGATCTTGATGTTCGTGCCGCCTCCCGAATGAATCGGCGCGATGGTGAGCGCGGCATTGCGGTAGGCCTCGCCCAAGTCGTCGACGAAACCGGGCGCGGTGACGCCGGGGTACCGTTCCCATTCCGCCCGGAGCGCAGGCGGCGCGGCGCCCGCGAGGAGCAGGCGGGCCGCCGGCCGGGCGGCCCTGATGACGGGCCAGCAATGTGCGAGGAAGCGGTCGATTCCTTCGCGATTGGGTCCGTACCAGAGCGACCCGACGAACAGGAGCGTGGTGCTGTCCGACTGCGGAAACGGCTGGCCAGGCGGATCGAAGGGGATGTTGGGCAATAGCGCCGATGACAGGTCAGGGTGTCGCGCCTGGTCGCGGCGGCTTACGAAGAAGAACGCGTCGAAGCGCCGCAGCTGGCGCCGCGCCAGCCATGCCGCATAGCCCGACTTGAGCCTGGCCAGGGGGGCCGGCGCATGCCCTCCGTAGTGGTAGCGCCAGTCGTCGAGATCCACCACGGTACGTGCGCCGCGGGGAAGGCGAAGCTTGCTGGCGGGGTTGAGATAGCGGCTGACGATCACGCGGTAGCGGCGAAGATCGACGTCGCCGGCTTCGAGCATGCGTTGCAGCCTGTCGTCGGGGGCGAATTTTCCGATGCCCAGCGGCGACTGGTGCCACAGTCCATGGGCGAGGATGCCCGGGGCCGGCGGGCTCAATCGAGTGGGGCCCGGGGTGGGCTCCAGGAGCACGACGTCGACATCGCCGAGCCGCTCCAACGCGGCATGCAGCAAGGCCGTGCGCTGCTGGGCACCGGAGCGGGGAGCGAACGGCGACGCGGGGGACAGCAGCAGGATCGAGTCGGACATGAGGGCGAGCAGCTCTGTCGTGGGGGGGGCGCGGAAGTTTCGACGAAACGAACGAAATCATAACGCCGGCGGGCCTGTTGCGCGCGGAGTCCGCGAATGCAGCAGCCTGCGCCGGTTGCTACAATGTGCCGTCCCCACCTCCTGCCCCTCGCTTCGCCCCATGCAAACGCTCACCGTCGACCTCGGCGACCGCTCCTATCCCATCCACATCGGCGCCGGCCTGCTCGCCCGCGGCGATCTCATCGTGCCGCACCTGGCGCAGAAGCGGGTGATGGTGGTGACGAACACGACGGTCGCGCCCTTGTACCTTGCGCAGCTGACAGCGACGCTGGAGGGCGCCGGGGTGCAGGTGGCGAGCGTCGTGCTGCCCGACGGCGAGGCGTACAAGACCTGGGAAACGCTGAACCTGATCTTCGATGCGCTCCTGACCGAACGCGCCGAGCGCAAGACCACGCTGATCGCGCTGGGGGGTGGCGTGATCGGCGACATGACCGGTTTCGCCGCCGCGTGCTACCAGCGCGGCGTGCCCTTCATCCAGATTCCCACGACGCTGCTGTCGCAGGTCGATTCCTCGGTCGGCGGCAAGACCGGCATCAACCATCCGCTCGGCAAGAACATGATCGGTGCCTTCTACCAGCCGAAGGCGGTGCTGGCCGACACCGACACGCTGAAGACGCTGCCGCCGCGCGAGCTCTCCGCCGGGCTGGCCGAGGTGATCAAGTACGGCCTGATCTGGGACGCGGAATTTCTCGGCTGGCTGGAAGCCAACATGGAAAAGCTGCGCGCACTCGACCCGGTGGCGATCGCGCACGCGATCTATCGGTCGTGCGAGATCAAGGCGCAGGTGGTGGCGCAGGACGAGCGCGAGGGCGGCTTGCGGGCCATCCTCAACCTCGGCCACACCTTCGGCCACGCGATCGAGACCGGCATGGGCTACGGCAACTGGCTGCACGGCGAGGCGGTCGCCGCGGGCATGGTGCTGGCGGCGCAGACCTCGCAGCGCCTGGGCTGGATCGCCGAGGCCGACGTCGCACGCACGCGCACGCTGATCCGCGCGGCGGGGCTGCCCGACGTCGCCCCCGATCTCGGTTTCGAGAAATACCTCGAATACATGGGCCACGACAAGAAGGTCGAAGGCGGCAAGATGCGCTTCGTGCTGTTGAAGAAGCTGGGCGAGGCGGTGATCACCGGCGATGTCCCTCACGATGTGCTGAGCGGCGTGCTGGCCAGGCCGCACTGAAGGAGACCGGATGGAAACGTCGCTCGCCCCCTATGCCGCGCATTCCAGTCAGTCCCGGGGGCGCGTTCATGCCGAAGCGCCTGCGGCGCCGCGTTCCGAGTTCCAGCGCGACCGCGACCGCATCATCCACTCCACCGCCTTCCGCCGCCTCGAATACAAGACCCAGGTCTTCGTGAACCACGAGGGCGATCTGTTCCGCACGCGCCTCACCCACAGCATCGAGGTGGCGCAGATCGGCCGCACCATCGCGCGCCTCCTGCATCTGAACGAGGATCTGGTCGAGGCGGTGGCGCTGGCCCACGATCTCGGCCACACCCCGTTCGGCCACGCCGGCCAGGATGCGCTCAACGCCTGCATGCGCGAGCACGGCGGCTTCGAGCACAACCTGCAGTCGCTGCGCGTGGTCGACCTGCTCGAGGAGCGCTACGCCGAATTCGACGGCCTCAACCTCAGCTTCGAGGCGCGCGAAGGCATCCTCAAGCACTGTTCGCTCGGCAATGCCGAGAAGCTGGGCAAGTTGGGGCGTCGCTTCATCGACCGGCGGCAGCCGTCGCTGGAGGCGCAGATCGCCAACCTGGCCGACGAGATCGCCTACAACAACCACGACGTCGACGATGGGCTGCGGTCCGGCCTCATCACGCTGGAGCAGCTCGCCGAAGTGCAGATCTTCGCGCGCCACCTCGCCGAGGTGCGCGCCCGGCACCCGGGCCTGAAGGGGCGGCGCGTCGTGACGGAAACCGTACGGCGCATCATCAACACCATGATTCTCGACCTCGTGAACACGACGCGCGTCAACATCGAGAATGCGGGCGTCGCGACCATCGACGAGGTGCGCGCCGCACCGCCGCTCGCGGCATTCAGCCCGGCGCTGCTCGACGAGCACCGCGAACTCAAGCGCTTCCTGCTGCATCGCCTCTACCGGCACTACAAGGTCGCGCGCATGAGCGCGAAGGCCGGGCGCATCATCGCCGACCTCTACACGGCGTTCACCGGTGATGCGCGCCTGCTGCCGCCCGAGCACCAGGAACGCGAGTCGCTCGAGGGCGCGCGCGCGGTGGCCGACTACATCGCCGGCATGACCGACCGCTACGCCATACGCGAGCACCGGCGAATCTTCGCGGTCGAGGAAATATACGGCTGAGGCGCCCGCGGGCATCTAGCCCGAGGCGTCGGCGGGCGGCAGGGTACGGGCCGCGACCCAGCAGTCGACGGCGCGCGCGCCTGCCCGTTTCAGCGCCGCGGCGAGCTCGTCGAGACTGGTCCCGGTCGTCATCACGTCGTCCACCAGTGCGATGTGCAATCCGCGAACGTCGCCCTCGCAGGAAAACGCCCCGCGCACGTTGCGCCGCCGTGCATCGTGCTTGAGGCCCTGTTGCGGCGGCGTGTCGCGGTTGCGCCGGCAACTGTCCAGGTCGAGCGGCAGACCGACGCGCTGCGCGACCTCGCGGGCGATCTCGGTGGCGTGATTGAAGCCGCGCGCGCGGATACGGGCCGGGTGCAGGGGCATGGCGATCAGCCGGTCCGGCAGCGGGGCGTCGGCCACGGCGCGCGCAAGCGCCGCGCCGAGTACCGGCGCGACGGCGAGCTGCCCCTGATATTTCAGGCGCGGGATCAGGCGGTCCAGCGGGAAGGCGTAGGCCAGCGCCGCCGACGTGCGGTCGAATGCGGGCGGGCGCTTGAGGCAGGCACCGCAGGTCTGCCCGAGCGGGGTCGGGGTGGCGCAGCGCGGGCACTGCGGCGCGCCGTGCCAGGGCAGGTCCGCCAGGCACGCGGCGCACAACGGCTCGGGCCCCGCGACGGCGCCGCACAGCAGGCAGTGTTGCGGAAAGGCCTGCCTAAATAATGATCGGATGTTCAATTGTCCTTGGGTTGAAGTTTGACAGTGGCGCGCCCGGCCCCGAAAATGGCCGCCATCATGAAAGCCAAACGTGTGATCTCGGCCGCGTCGTCCCGCTTCTCGGCGCAGATTTTCAACATTATCACGGTCGCGGTGATGCTGATCTCGCTGTCGGCGCTGCTCCTGGGCAAGCTGCTCGCCAGCCAGAAGATCGGCTTCCTGCCGTTCGTGCTGTCGATGCCGCCGATCATGATCTGGCTGGGCGCCTCGATGTTCGTCTACGCGACCGTCGCGCATCATCCGAATTCCAGGGCCGCGCATTACAACAAGTGGGCCGGCTATCGCTTCTACGGCGTGATGGGCACGCTGATGGTGTTCGGGCAGCCGCTGTACGACGTGCTTGGCGGCTGGCAGGGACTGATGCTGGTGATGGGACTGGCGGTGGTGATCATCGTGCCCTGGGCGCTGTACGACATTTTCAAGGCCGCGCGCGAGCCGTGGCAGGACATGACCATCGAGGTGGCAATCAATGAATGACATGACGCATCCCCCCGCCCGGCTGTCGGTGGCCGAGACCGAGGCGCTGTTCGCGCTGCCGTTCGCCGATCTGATGTTCCGGGCGCAGACGGTGCATCGCGAGCACTTCGACCCGAACCGGGTCCAGCTGTCGACGCTGCTGTCGATCAAGACCGGCGGGTGTTCCGAGGACTGCGGCTATTGCCCGCAGTCGGCGCGCTACGACGCCGGCGTGGAGAACCAGGGGCTGCTGGATCTGGACGACGTCCTGGCGGCGGCAAAGGCCGCCAAGGCAGCCGGCGCCACCCGCTTCTGCATGGGCGCGGCATGGCGCGGACCCAAGCAGCGCGAGCTCGAGCCGGTGCTCGACATGGTCCGCGAAGTCAAGGCGCTCGGGCTGGAAACGTGTGCCACGCTCGGCATGCTGAAGGAGGGCCAGGCGGAGCAGCTGAAGGAAGCCGGCCTCGACTACTACAACCACAACCTCGACACCGCCCCGGAGTTCTACGGCGAGATCATCACGACCCGCGACTACCAGGACCGCCTCGACACGCTCGAGCGCGTGCGCCAGGCCGATCTCCACGTGTGCTGCGGCGGCATCGTCGGCATGGGCGAGTCGCGCACCCAGCGCGCGGGGCTCATCGCGCAACTCGCTTCGCTCGACCCCCAACCCGAGTCGGTGCCGATCAATCTGCTCGTCCAGGTCGAAGGCACGCCGCTCGCCGGCACCGACGCGCTCGACCCGCTGGAGTTCGTGCGCACCATCGCGGTGGCGCGCATCTGCATGCCGCAGAGCTTCGTGCGGCTGTCGGCGGGACGGCAGCAGATGAGCGATGCGGTGCAGGCGCTGTGCTTCCTCGCCGGCGCCAACTCGATCTTCTACGGCGAGAAGCTTCTCACGACCGGCAATCCCGAATGGGAGCGCGACCAGCGCCTGTTCGACTCGCTGGGCCTGCAGCCGTTGTGAGCTTCGCTGCGCTGGCCCGCCTGCAGCAGGGGCTGGCGGCGCTGAGCGCCGATCATCTCGAGCGCCGCCGGGCGGTCCTCGAAGGACCCCAGGGCGCGCACGTCACGATCAACGGCCAGGACGCCGTCTCCTTCTGCAGCAACGATTATCTCGGCCTCGCCGCCGATCCCGCCATCGTTCGCGCGGCGCATGGCGCGCTCGATCAATGCGGCGTCGGTGCCGGGGCCGCGCACCTCATCAGCGGCCATCACCGTTTCCACCACGATTTCGAGGACGCCTTTGCCCGCTTCGTCGGCAAGTCGGCCGCCCTGTTGTTTTCCACCGGCTACATGGCCAACCTCGCGGTGGTGACGGCGCTGGTCGGCCGCCACGGCGAAGTGTTCGCCGACAAGCTCAACCACGCGTCGCTCGTCGACGCCGCGCAGCTGGCGGGGGGGCATTTCACCCGTTACCGCCACGGCGACCTCGCCCAGCTCGAGGGGCAGCTGGCCGCGAGCCGGGCACAGGAGCGGCTGATCGTCTCCGATCTCGTGTTCAGCATGGACGGCGACGTGGTGTCGGTCGATGCGCTGCTCGATCTGGCGGAGCGCTACGACGCCTGGCTCTATCTCGACGACGCACATGGCTTCGGTGTCCTGAATGGCGGGCGCGGCGGCCTCACCGAACGCGCCCGCGCGAGCGACCGCGTGATCTATCTCGCCACGCTCGGCAAGGCGGCGGGCGTGTCCGGCGCGGCGGTTGCGGCCCACCAGACGGTGATCGACTGGCTCGTGCAGAAGGCGCGCCCTTATATCTATACCACGGCGTCGCCGCCCGTCCTGGCCGCCTGTCTCCTCGAGAGCCTGCGCCAGATCGAAGGCGGCGATGCGCGTCGTGCGCGCCTGCAGCAGCACGTCGCGCAGCTGCGCACCGGCCTCGCCGATCTCAAGCGCGGGACGCTGATGCCTTCGGCGACCCCGATCCAGCCGCTCGTGGTGGGCGCCAACGCCGAGGCGGTCCGGCTGTCCCAGGCCTTGCGCGAGCGGGGCCTGCGGGTGCCCGCGATCCGCACGCCGACGGTGCCGGCCAACACCGCCCGTCTTCGCATCACGCTGTCTTCGGCCCATGCCGCCGACGACGTCGCGCGACTGGTCGATGCCCTGCATGCGCTCAGCTAGGCCGGTCCTTGCCCTGCTGCACGGATGGGGCATGAACGCGCGCGTCTTCGACGCGCTGGCCGCGCGGCTGGCGGTGGATTTCGAGCTGCGCCTGCTCGACCTGCCGGGGCACGGCGGGCGCGCCGCGCTCGCCGACAATACGCTCGATTCCTGGGGCGACGACCTTGCGCGCCAGCTGCCGGCGGGTGCGGTCGTCGTCGGCTGGTCGCTGGGCGGGCAAGTGGCGATGCGCGCGGCACTCGATCATCCGGAAACGATCGGACGCCTGGTTCTGCTTGCCTCGACGCCCAAATTCGTGGCGGACGGCGGTTGGGCGGGGGGGCTCGCGATCGGCGAACTCGAGGCATTCGGCGCGGCGCTGATGAGCGATCCGGAAGCGACGCTTGTCCGCTTCCTCAGCCTGCAGACGCGCGGCATGCCGGGGCAGAAGGCGCTGCTGCAGCAGCTGCGGCAGACCGTGCTCGCCGCGCCGCCGGCCGAGGCTGCCGCGCTGGCGGCGGGGCTGGCCATCCTGCGCGAGACCGACCTGCGCGCCGACCTGCCGCGCCTGACCCAGCCGACGCTCGTGCTGCACGGGGCGCTCGATACCCTCACGCCGGCGGCGGCCGGCGCCTGGCTCGCCGATTCGCTGCCGGCCGCGCAGCATGTCGAACTGGCCCGCGCCGCGCACGCGCCGCACCTCTCCCACGTCGACGAGGTCGCGATCGCGATCGCGCGCTTTGCCCATGGCTGACGAACGCGCGATGCCGCCGGCGGATGAGGGGGCCCATGCGGGCCTCCAGGCGCTCGATTTCGCCGAGGTGAGGCGCGCCTTCGACCATGCCGCGGCCAGCTACGATGCGCACGCCGTGCTCCAGCGCGAGGTGTGCGATCGCCTGCTGGAGCGGCTCGACTACATGCGCCTGCAGCCGGAACGCGTGCTCGACGTCGGCTGCGGCACCGGCTACGGGCTCGCCCATCTGCGCGCGCGTTATGCGCAGGCCGACCTGTGTGCGCTCGACATCGCGCCCGCGATGCTCGCGCAGGCGCGCGCGCGGCTGCCGCAGTCCCGCTGGGCCGGGCGGATGCTGGCGGGCCTGAGGGCTCGGCCATCCGCGAGCACCGGCCTCGTTTGCGCCGACATGGAGCGCCTGCCGCTTGCCGCGAACAGCGCGCATCTGGTCTGGTCGAGCCTTGCGCTGCAATGGGCACACGATCTCGAGGCGACGTTCAGGGGCTTCCATCGCGTCCTCGCGCCTGGCGGCCTGCTGGTGTTCGCGACTTTCGGACCCGATACCCTGAAGGAACTGCGTGCTGCCTTCGCGGCGATCGACGACGCGCCGCACGTCAACCGCTTTCTCGATCTGCATGACATCGGCGACATGCTGATCCACGCCGGCTTCGCCAGCCCGGTGATGGAAATGGAGATGCTCACGCTGACGTACGCGGATCTCCGGACCCTGATGCGGGACCTCAAGGGAATCGGTGCCCACAACGCGGCCGCGGGACGGCGGCGTGGCCTGCTCGGCAAGTCGGCATGGAGCCGGCTGGAGCGCGCCTACGAGACGAACCGCAGCGCAGGGCGTCTGCCGGCGACCTTCGAGGTGATCTACGGCCATGCCTGGGCCGGCGACAAGACGCGGCGCGAGGACGGGCGCCAGGTGATCCAGCTCGCCATCGGCGAGCGCCGGCGCAGGATGGGACGCGCATGAAGGGCTTCTTCGTCACCGGCACCGACACGGGCGCGGGAAAGACGCGGGTCGCGGTCGCGCTTGTCCACGCCCTGCGCGCGCAGGGCCTGCGCGTCGCCGCGATGAAGCCGGTGGCGGCGGGATGCGTGCCGGGCGAACTGAACGAAGACGTCGCCGCGCTGGTGGAAGCGGCGGACGTGAAGGCCGGCCTGCGCGACGTCAATCCGTATGCGTTCGCCGAGCCGGTCGCGCCTCACATCGCAGCGGGCCTGGCGGGTGTGCGCATCGACCTCGACGTCATCGCGGCCGCCTACGAGCGGCTCGCGGCACACGCGGACGCCGTGGTGGTCGAAGGGGCCGGCGGCTGGCGCGTGCCCCTGAACGAGCGGGAGGACATGGCCGGGCTGGCGGAGCGTCTCGGGCTGCCCGTCGTGCTGGTGGTCGGGCTTCGCCTCGGCTGCCTCAATCATGCGCTGCTGACGGCGGAGTCCATCGTCCGCCGCGGCCTGCCGTGGGCGGGCTGGGTCGGCAACCACATCGAACGCGAGATGCCGTATGCCGCGGAAAACATCGCCGCCCTCCGTTCGCGGCTGCCGGGGCCGTGTCTCGGCGTGCAGCCGTTTTGCGTATCCGGCGCCGCCGCCGCGGATCCGTCGTCCTGGCTCGATCTGCTCCTCAATAATTAGTATCTTAGAATAGTCGGTAATAACGATATTCTATCGAGAAATCAATAAGTTAGTACGTTCGTTTGTCTTGTCCCGGGCGAGCGCGTCGTGTTACTGTCTGCGACAAGATGCCGCACACGGTTTCCTCGGTCCCGACATGGATAAGGTGGATTCGAACGGCTGTGAAGAGGGCGTGTCCGCCACGTTCGTCTTCCGCTCCCGCCCCAACCAGTCGCTGACACGTGGCGAGCAGCGCGTCGTGTTCTGGACGCTCGCAATGGTGTGTCTTGGAACGGCAAGCGGCTTCGCGCTGTTGGGCTACTGGCCGATCCTGCCGTTTGCCGGACTTGAGATCGGCCTCCTGGCCTGGGCGCACGAGGTACTGCGCACCCGCGAAGGGGCGTACGAAACGATCACGATCGAAGGGGACAAGGTGGTGCTGGAATGGCAGGCCGGCACCCGCGCGGACCACCGCGAAATGAACCGCCGCTGGGCACGCGTCACATGCGAATGCGCATCGCCCGGAAGAAACTGCCACCTGCGCCTGAGTTCACATGGGCGCGATACGGAAGTCGGACAGTACCTGAGCGACGAGGCACGGCTGCGACTGGCCGCAACCTTGCGCAGAAAGTTGCGGGAATAACACTCCACACACCGCAACCACGACCCATAACAATGTCGAGAGGATGGGGGACGCGATGAAGAGCATGTGGCAACGGGCCGCCTTGGTCGGGATGATGGGGGCTGCCAGCCAGTCGGCGCTGGCGGATTACGCGTACAACTTGCAGCCGCCGGTGAGCGAGGTGGCACGGGATATCTTCCACCTGCACAACCTCATCATGATGGTGTGCATCGGCATCTTCATCGTCGTGTTCGCCACGATGTTTTATTCCCTCGTCAAGCATCGCAAGTCGTCCGGCCACCAGGCGGCCCATTTCCACGAAAACACGACCGTCGAAATCATCTGGACGGTCATCCCCTTCATCATCCTCGTCGGCATGGCATATCCGGCCGCCAAGGTCGTGATCGAAATGAAGGATACGTCGAACCCCGACATGACCGTGAAGATCACCGGCTACCAATGGAAGTGGGGCTACGACTACCTGAACGACGGCGTCCACTTCTACAGCACGCTGGCGACCCCGCGCGAGCAGATCAACGGTACCGCCGAGAAGGATCCGCACTATCTGCTGGAAGTCGACAACCCCATGGTGGTGCCCGTCGGCAAGCGCGTGCGCCTGCTGGTCACCGCCAACGACGTGATCCATTCCTGGTGGGTTCCCGCCGTCGGCGTGAAGCAGGACGGCATTCCGGGCTTCATTCGCGATGCCTGGTTCAAGGCGGACAAGATCGGCACCTACCGCGGCCAGTGCGCGGAACTGTGCGGCAAGGACCACGGCTTCATGCCGATCGTGGTGAAGGTGGTATCGGAGGACGACTACCGCGCGTGGGTGGCCAAGCAGAAGGGCAGTGCGCAGGCGGCGGCGGCCGACAACGGCAAGACATTCAGCCGTGACGAACTGGTCGAGCGCGGCGAAAAGGTCTTTCAGGCCAACTGCGCGGCCTGCCATCAGGCCAACGGGATGGGGATCCCGGGCACCTTCCCGGCGCTGAACGGCTCCAAGGTCGCCACCGGCCCGATCGCTGCCCACATCGGGATCGTGTTGCACGGCGGGCGCCCGGGCACTGCCATGGTCGGGTTCGCAGACCGATTGTCCGACGCGGAAATCGCCGCCGTCGTGACCTACGAACGCAACGCCTGGAACAACAAGATGGGTGATGCGGCGCAACCCGCCGACATCGCGGCCGCCCGCGGGGCCGTCGTCGCCGCCGCGCCCGCCGCGCAGTGAACAACCGAGAGGAGAGCACAGACATGTCTGACGCAGCACACGCCCACGACGAGCACGGACACCACGCGCATCCCACCGGTTTGATGCGCTGGCTCACGACGACCAACCACAAGGATATCGGGTCGCTCTACCTGTTCTTCGCCCTCATCATGCTGTTCATGGCGGGGTCGATGGCCCTCCTGATCCGTGCCGAACTCTTCAAGCCGGGCCTCCAGTTGATGCACCCGGACTTCTTCAACCAGCTCACCACGATGCATGGGCTGATCATGATCTTCGGCGTCATCATGCCGGCCTTTTCGGGGTTCGCGAACTGGCAGGTTCCGCTGATGCTGGGGGCGCCGGACATGGCGTTCCCGCGCATGAACAACTGGGCATTCTGGCTGCTGCCGGTCGCGGGCGTCATGCTGCTCGGCTCGTTCTGGCTGCCCGGCGGCGCCGTGGCGGGCGGATGGACCATGTATCCCCCGCTCTTCATCCAGGGGGGCGTGTCGTATGACCTGACGATCCTCGCCGTTCACATCATGGGCCTGTCGTCGATCATGGGTTCGATCAACATCATCACGACCATCCTCAACATGCGCGCGCCGGGCCTCACGCTGATGAAGATGCCGCTGTTCTGCTGGACCTGGCTGATCACCGCGTACCTTCTGATCGCGACCATGCCGGTGCTGGCCGGCGCGGTGACCATGCTGCTGACGGACCGCAACTTCGGCACCCATTTCTTCAACGCGGCCGGTGGCGGCGACCCCGTGATGTTCCAGCACATCTTCTGGTTCTTCGCCCATCCGGAGGTCTACATCCTGATCCTTCCCGCGTTCGGCATCGTCTCCCAGGTCATTCCGACCTTTGCGCGCAAGCCCCTGTTCGGCTACGCGTCGATGGTCTACGCGACGGCATCGATCGCGATCCTGTCGTTCATCGTCTGGGCGCACCACATGTTCACCGTCGGCATGCCGGTCGCCGGGCAGCTGTTCTTCATGTTCTCGACCATGCTGATTGCCGTTCCGACAGGCGTGAAGGTGTTCAACTGGGTGGCGACCATGTGGAAAGGCTCGATGACCTTCGAGACGCCCATGCTGTTCGCCATCGCCTTCGTCTGCCTGTTCACGATCGGCGGCTTCTCCGGCCTGGTACTGGCGATGGCGCCGGTCGACATCCAGCTGCAGGACACCTATTACGTCGTGGCCCATTTCCACTACGTGCTGGTGTCGGGTGCGCTGTTCTCGATCTTCGCCGGGATCTACTACTGGCTGCCAAAATGGACCGGCCACATGTATAGCGAGACGCTCGGCAAGACGCATTTCTGGCTGTCGGTCATCGGCATGAACATCGTGTTCTTCCCGATGCACTTCCTCGGCCTCGCCGGCATGCCCCGCCGCATTCCGGACTACGCCCTGCAGTTCACCGAGTTCAATCAGATCGCGACGGTGGGGGCCTTCATTTTCGGATTCAGCCAGCTGATCTTCCTGACGGTCGTGCTGAAGACGATCAAGGGCGGCGCCAAGGCGAGCGACCGGGTCTGGGAGGGCGCGGAAGGCCTGGAGTGGACGGTACCTTCGCCGGCACCCTACCACACCTTCGAAACCGCCCCGGTGGTCAAATGAGTGGCGGTGCGAACGGCATGGCTGACCGGGGAAAGGGCAAGTACCTCACGGCAGGCATCCTGGCGGCGATCGCGCTCGGCCTTTTCCTGTATACCCTCTATCACGGGCTGAAATAGGGCATATGGCCAGCGTCAAGTCCACCATGTTGTTCAAGCTCGTCGTCGTGGCGGTGGGCATGTTCGGCTTCGGGTTTGCGCTGGTGCCGTTCTACTACAAGATCTGCGCAGTGACCGGAATCAATTCCGGCGATGAGCAGGCGCTGGTGAAGAACACCCAGGTCGACACGAGCCGTTGGGTGAATCTCGAATTCGACGCCAACACGAATGAGGGTTTGCCCTGGCGCTTCACGCCCGTGCAGCGCAGCCTCAGGGTGCATCCGGGGCAGCTCGTGCAGGTCGAATACGACGTCGTCAATACGAGCGACCGTCCGATCGTCGGACAGGCGGTGCCCAGCTATGGGCCGCAACGCGCCGGGGCGTTCTTCAGGAAGATCGAGTGTTTCTGCTTTACGCCGCAGAAGCTGGCGGCGGGTGAGCGACGCCGGATGCCCGTGCTGTTCGTGCTGGATCCGTCGATGGACCGGGACCTGCACACCGTTACGCTGTCCTATACCTTCTTCAACGCGGACCCGAAGGCACAGGCGGCGGCGTTGCGAGGGGGCGCGCCACATGGCTGAGCCTGGGGGGGTGAAGGCGGCACTTGCGGTGTTCTGGAGCTTTTTCGGCGTCCGCAAGCGGCGCGATTACGACGCCGACGCGCGCAGCCTGACGCCGGCACAGGTGATCATCGCGGGGCTGATCGGGGGCGTGACGTTCGTACTGACGGTGTTGCTGGTGGTGTACCTGGTGCTGCAGTTCGTGAAGTGAACCGACAATAGAAGACGAGGGGAGACGAGATGAGCCTGGCCCAAACCGACAAATACTATCTGCCGCAACCATCGCTCTGGCCGATCGTGGGGTCCGTCGCCCTGCTGACGATGGCGATCGGGGGCGTCATGACCCTGCACGATGTCAACCACGGCGGCTGGGTGCTCGTCGCCGGCGTCGCGGTCCTCTTTTTCATGATGTTCGGCTGGTTCGGCGAAGTGATCCGGGACAGCGAGGCGGGACGCTACAACAAGCAGGTCGACAGCTCGTTCCGCTGGTCGATGAGCTGGTTCATCTTTTCCGAGGTGATGTTCTTCGCGGCCTTCTTCGGCGCGCTCTTCTACACGCGGGTGTTGTCGGTGCCGTGGCTCGGCGAGTCCGATACGATGCAGCAGCTCTGGCCCAACTTCAAGGCGACGTGGCCCACTGCCGGGCCGGGTCTGACCGCCGATGGCCTCAAGTTCACACCGATGGAAGCGTGGGGCATTCCGGCGATCAACACGCTGCTGCTGCTGAGCTCGGGCGTCACGGTGACGTGGGCGCACTGGGGCCTCAAGAAGAACAACCGCATGCAGCTGATCATCGGCCTCGCCATGACGGTGGCGCTGGGCGTGACCTTCCTGTTCCTGCAGGCCTACGAATATCACCATGCCTACACCGAAATGGGCCTGACCCTCGGCGCGGGCGTCTACGGCGCGACGTTCTTCATGCTCACGGGCTTCCATGGATTTCACGTGCTGGTCGGCACGACGATGCTCGTCGTGATGCTGCTGCGCTCGATGGCCGGGCATTTCACGGCCGATCACCATTTCGCATTTGAGGCGGTGTCGTGGTACTGGCACTTCGTCGACGTCGTGTGGGTGCTGCTGTTCATCCTGGTCTACTGGCTGATCTAGGACGCTCGTGCACCGGGAAGCCGCGCCTAGCAAGGGCTTCGGGGGCAAGACGGGCTATCGCAAGCCGCTTTGCGGGATGATGCCGAAGTAATAGCCCGCCATCAGCAGGAGGAAGAGGGTGAGGGAGAGCGCGATGCGCACGGTGAGCATCTTGACCGTGCGATCCGACCCTCCCTTGTCCTTGACAAGGTAGTAGAGGGCACTGGCCAGGCTGGCCAAAATGAACACGATGAAGAGCAGGGCAATGATGCGCATGGGGCGGGACGCTCGCAAAAATTCCAGTCTATCCGGATCGAGGGTCCCGTGCACTTGCTGAAGGTGCGCGTCGGGTCGTGGCAGTTCTCGCCTGGCGTGTGGCCGACGCTGGCAGCCTTGTTCTTTTTCGTCCTGACGCTCGAACTCGGCAACTGGCAGCTGGGACGGGCCGAGGCGAAGCGCGCCTTGCAGGACCGCTATGACGTGGCGTTGCGCGAGGCCCCGATTCATGTCGGCGGCGAGCCGCTCGATCCGGAAAGCGTGCTCTACCGCAAGCTCGAAGTGCGCGGCGTATTCGATGCGGCGCACACGATTTTGCTGGACAACCGCATCTATCAAGGCGTTGCCGGCTATCACGTCCTCACGCCCCTGATGATCGAGGGCGGGTCGCTGGCCATCCTGGTCAATCGCGGCTGGGTGGCCGTGGGACGATCCCGCGCGCAGCCTCCGTTCCCGCCGACGCCCGAAGGCACCGTGCACCTGGAGGGCATCGCGGTCGACCCTCATAGCCGCTATCTCGAGCTGGCGCCGACGGCACCGCAGGGGCGCGTGTGGCAGAACCTCGACTTCGCGCGCTATGCCGCCTCGACCCGCCTGCGTCTGCAGCCGGTGATGCTGCTGCAGACCAGCGCGCTGGCAGACGGCCTGCGGCGCGACTGGCCGCGCCCCGATGCCGGCGTCACGATGCACGAGGGCTATGCGATCCAGTGGTACGGGCTGGCGGCGACGCTTGCGGTGCTCTGGCTGGTACTCAACATCAGGCGGCATGCCGGCGACGACAGCTGACGAGGGTAGAGACAATGAGCGGAGGGTGGCTTCAGACATGCGATTGACTTCGCGCGGCAAGTTCCTGTTGGTGGTGGGCGTCTTCGTGGCGCCCGTGGTCGCAGCCTATCTGGCCTACGCGGGATGGCGGCCGTCGGCGCACTCGAATTACGGCGATCTGCTCAACGTCACGCCTTTGCAGCAGACAGCCGGGCAGACGCCGGATGGCCACGCCTTCGATCTCGGCGAACTTCGCGGCAAGTGGGTCATGGTGCGTGTGGGGCCGGGGCATTGCGACGCCGCATGCGCATGGCAGCTGTACCTGATGCGGCAGACGCGCATCGCTCAGGGCAAGGAGCAGTCGCGCATCGAGCGCCTCTGGGTGCTGACCGACACGGCTCCGCCGGACACCGCCGTGCTTGCGGCCCATCCCGGATTGCATGTCTGGCGGCCGGCGTCTCCGGCCTTCGCGGCGCAGTTTCCGGCGCCGCAGGGCAGCGCCACGGCGCATATCTATTTGATCGACCCCCTTGGCAACCTGATGATGCGATTCCCGTCGCACGTCGACGCGAAGGGCATGATGAAAGACCTGCGCCTGCTTCTCAAGGCGTCCCAGATTGGCTGAGCGAATGCGGTGACGACCTACCATAGAATCATCCTCGCCGCTTTGCTTCTGGCCTTCGGCGTCGTGACGCTTGGGGCGTACGTGCGCCTGTCCGATGCCGGCCTGGGCTGCCCCGATTGGCCGGGTTGCTACGGCAAGATCACGCCCCACAGTGCCGCCGCCGCCATCGATGCGCAGCTCGCCAGGCAACCGGACGGGCCGGTGTCGCATGCGAAGGCATGGAAGGAAATGGTTCACCGGTATTTCGCGGGGACGCTCGGCCTGCTGATCCTGGTCATCGCACTGCTTGCCTGGCGGCGGAGTCGCGACGGGGCCGGAAAGGCGCTCGCGCTGCTGCTGCTTGGCGTCGTCGTGTTCCAGGCGATGCTGGGCATGTGGACGGTGACCCAGCTGCTCAAGCCCGTGATCGTCAGTTCCCACCTGCTGGGCGGCATGACCACCTTGTCGCTGCTCACGTGGTTGTGGCTGCGCGAACGCCGCCGGCCCGTGCTGGGGGCGCGCCGCGGGGAGGCGTTGCGGGGGGCGGCCTTTCTGGGACTGCTTCTGGTAGCCGTCCAGATCGCCCTGGGCGGCTGGGTCAGCACGAATTATGCGGCCCTGGCCTGTCCGGATTTTCCGACCTGCCATGGGGCATGGCTGCCGCCAATGGACTTCGAGCAGGGCTTCACGCTGCATCGCAAGCTCGGCGAAACCGCGACGGGCGCCTTGCTTCCCCTCACCGCGCTCACGGCCATCCACTGGACGCATCGGGTCATGGCATTGCTCGTGACGCTGTACCTTGGCTGGCTGGTTGTGCGTCTCCTGCGCACGCCCGGGCAGGCGACGATGGGTGGGGTCGTCGGCGCGCTGCTGACACTGCAGGTTTCGCTGGGCATCAGCAATGTCGTCTTCAGCCTGCCGCTGCCGGTGGCGGTGGCGCACAACGCCGGCGCGGCACTGCTGCTGTCCAGCATGGTATGGCTGAATTTCCGGTTACGCAGGAGATGAACATGGAATCCTTGATGATCCAGGGCGCGGCGTGCCGCTGCCAGCAGTTTCTGGCCTTGTGCAAGCTGCGCGTCGTGAGCCTGATCGTGTTCACCGCGGTGATCGGCATGTTTCTCGCCGTGCCCGGCTGGCCGGAGTGGCAAGCCTTGTGGGCGGGAACGCTGGGGATCGCCTTGGTGGCGGGTGCGGCCGCGGCGTTCAATTGCCTGGTCGAGCAGAAGATCGATGCGGTGATGGCACGCACGCGCGCGCGCCCCTTGCCGCGCGGCGAACTCACGAGCACGCAAACGCTCATGTTTTCCGGCGCGGTGGGGGGCGCAGGCCTGTTCCTGCTGAACCAGTTCGTCAATCCCCTGACGATGTGGCTGACGCTCGCGACCTTCGTCGGCTACGCGGTGATCTATACGGTGCTGCTGAAGCCGGCGACGCCGCAGAACATCGTGATAGGCGGGGCATCCGGCGCGATGCCGCCCGTGCTCGGCTGGGCGGCGGCAACCGGGGAGATTCACCACGATGCGCTGCTCCTGTTCCTCATTATCTTCGCCTGGACCCCGCCGCATTTCTGGGCGCTGGCGCTGTACCGCCGCGAGGAATATGCCAAGGCGGGGTTGCCGATGCTGCCCGTCACGCACGGCGAGCCGTATACGCGGCTTCACCTGCTCCTCTATACGCTCCTGCTGTTTGCGGTGTCCATGC
Source organism: Thiobacillus sp. SCUT-2 (assembly GCF_035621355.1). Taxonomy (NCBI): domain Bacteria; kingdom Pseudomonadati; phylum Pseudomonadota; class Betaproteobacteria; order Nitrosomonadales; family Thiobacillaceae; genus Thiobacillus; species Thiobacillus sedimenti. Next base: position 423,665 of record NZ_CP141769.1, read on the forward strand.
TGCCGGTCGGCACCGGAATGGGCGGCTGGATCTACCTGATCGGCGCGACGCTCCTCGGCGCCCGCTTCATCCAGTACGCCTGGCGCCTGCATCGCGCGTACAGCGACGCGCTCGCGCGGCAGACTTTCCGCTACTCCATCTGGTATTTGAGCGCATTGTTTGCGATCATGCTCGTCGATCACTACATCCCAATACCCCTATGATTCCAATGGGGAATTGCGGGTTTATATAGATATTCGGACAGGATTGTTTTATATTGTGCCCAGTTCGTTTTCTTGGGGCACCCGATGATCCTTTCCCGCACCAGTCAGTATGCCGTCCAGGCGCTGATCTACATGGCGACCCAGCCTGATGCCACGCCGGTGCTGAACAAGGATATCGCGGCCAAACTGGGCGTCCCGGCGCCCTATCTTGCAAAGATCCTGCAGAGCCTCGCCAAGGGCAATCTGCTGTTTTCCTTCCGCGGGCGCCTGGGCGGGTTCTGCCTGCGCGAGGGCGGCGACAAGATCACCTTGATGCAGATCCTGCTGCTGACAGAAGGCCCGGCCTTCACCCAGAGTTGCCTCCTGGGACTCAAGAAGTGCAGCGACGAAACCGCGTGCCCGCTGCATTTCCGCTGGGTCCCGGTCAAGAAGAAGATCATCGACCTCCTGCAGGACACCACGCTGGACAAGCTCGCCAAGGCCGTCGAATCCGGCAAGTACCGCCTTGCCGACATTCCCGGCCAGCTGTTCGAGCAGGTCAAGGCGTGAAGACCTGGCTCGCCGCGCTTTGCGCGGCCGCCGCGTTCGTCCTCGCCGGCTGCCAGCCGGCTTCGCATGCCCCGTCCTTCAAGGCAACCGATATCACGGGCGCCACCTTCGGGCGGGATTTTCGGCTGACCGATCACAACGGCCACGTACGCAGCCTGGTCGACTTTCGCGGCAAGGTCGTTGCCCTGTTCTTCGGCTACACTCATTGCCCGGACGTCTGCCCCACCACGCTGGCGGACTTCGCTGCCGCGCTCAAGCAGCTCGGACCGCAGGCGGCGCAGGTCCAGGTCCTCTTCGTCACGCTCGATCCCGAGCGCGACACGCCCGCCCTTCTCAGGCAGTTCGTGCCGGCATTCGACCCGAGCTTCCTGGGCATGTACACGGATTCCGGAGCCTTGGCGGCGTTGGCGAATGAATTCAAAGTGGTCTATCAAAAGACTTCGGTGAAGGGCGCGGACGACTACCTGATCGACCACAGTGCAGGAACGTATGTCTATGATCCCAAAGGCAATCTAAGGCTGCTGATTCCCTATGGCAGCAGCGCCGCGGATATCGCCCACGACCTGAAGGCGCTGTTGGCTGCGCCATGAGCCGTTTTTGCCGGCTTGCGGGACCCGCGGCGGCTAGCATATAATCCCGCAGTTTTTTAATATAAGCATATGCTGTTTGAGGCGCGGCAATAAGCGCTATTTCGGGTACAACAGGAGCGGGCCATGGCGGTAACCACATATTCCGGTGCGGAGCAATACAACTTTGATGTCGTCAAGAAATTTGCCGTCATGTCGATCGTATGGGCGGTCATCGGCATGTTCGTGGGCGTGTATATCGCCTCCGAGCTGGCTTGGCCGTTTCTGAATTTCGACAGCCCCTACTTTTCGTTCGGACGCTTCCGCCCCGTTCACACCACCTCGGTGATCTTCGGCTTCGGCGGTTCCGCGCTGTTCGCCACCTCGTACTACGTGGTCCAGCGCACCTGCCAGACCCGGCTCGTCTCCGACGGCATGGCGAGCTTCACGTTCTGGGGCTGGATGGCGGCGATCGCGCTGGCCGATATCAGCTACGTCCTCGGCTACACCCAGTCGCGCGAATACGCGGAGATGGAGTGGCCGATCGACATCCTGATCGAGATCGTGTGGGTGACCTACCTGACCGTGTTCGTCGGCACCATCATGCGCCGCAAGCAGCCGCACATCTACGTCGCCAACTGGTTCTATCTCGCCTTCATCCTGGCCACCGCGCTGCTGCACACCTTCAACAACCTGGCGATGCCGATCAACCTGTTCTCGATGAAGTCCTACAGCCTGTTCTCGGGCGTGCAGGATGCGATGACGCAGTGGTGGTACGGCCACAACGCGGTGGGCTTCTTCCTGACCGCCGCCTTCCTCGGCATGATGTACTACTTCGTGCCGAAGCAGGCCGGTCGTCCGATCTACTCGTATCGCCTGTCGATCGTCCACTTCTGGGCGCTGGGCTTCATGTACATGTGGGTCGGTGCGCATCACCTGCACTGGACCGCGCTGCCCGACTGGACCTCGTCGCTGGCCGCCGCGTTCTCGATCCTGCTGCTGATGCCCTCCTGGGGCGGCATGATCAACGGCATCATGACCCTGTCGGGTGCCTGGGACAAACTCCGTACCGACCCCATCATGCGCTTCATGATCGTCGCCCTGTCGTTCTACGGCATGTCGACCTTCGAAGGCCCGATGATGTCGCTGAAGGAAGTGAACGCGCTGTCGCATTACACCGACTGGACCGTGGGCCACGTGCATTCGGGCGCCCTGGGCTGGGTCGCGATGATCTCCTTCGGTTCCCTGTATCACATGATGCCGAAGCTGTGGGACACCAAGATGTACAGCCGCAAACTGGTCGAGTGGCACTTCTGGCTGGCGACCATCGGCATCGTCCTGTACATCGTCGCGATGTGGATTTCCGGCATCACCCAGGGCCTGATGTGGCGTGCGTTCGACCAGTTCGGCAACCTGCAGTACTCGTTCGTCGAGTCGGTCGCGGCCATGCATCCCTTCTACGCCATGCGTGCGATCGGCGGCATGTTCTTCCTGACCGGCATGGTGCTGATGGCTTTCAACATGTTCATGACCATTCGTCAGGGCAAGCGCGAAAGCGCCGTGCTGGAAGCCAAGCTCGCCGGCAAGCTGGCTCACGCGTGATTCGGGAAGAAAGTAGACAAACATGAATTTCAATTTCAAACACGAATGGATTGAGACCAACATCGGCCTGATGGCCGTGTTGACGATGCTGGCGATCAGCGTCGGCGGCCTGGTGGAGATCGCGCCGCTGTTCTTCATCGACAAGACCATCGAGAAGGTCGACGGCGTGCGCCCCTACACGCCGCTCGAACTGCGCGGGCGCGACATCTATCAGCGCGAAGGCTGCTACCTGTGTCATTCGCAGATGATCCGTCCCTTCCGCGATGAGAAGCTGCGCTACGGGCATTATTCCCTTGCTGCCGAATCTCAGTACGACCATCCCTTCCAGTGGGGTTCCAAGCGCACGGGCCCCGACCTCGCCCGGGTCGGCGGCAAGTACTCGAACGAGTGGCACGTGCAGCACCTGACCGCTCCGCGTTCGATGGTGCCGGAATCGGTGATGCCCAACTATCCGTGGCTGAAGGCGACGCCGCTGGACATCTCTGACATCACGGACCGCATGAAGGCGCTGCGCAAGGTGGGCGTGCCGTATTCGCTGACCGACGCCGAGTACAAGGCCAACGTCGCGAAATTCGGTGAAACCGTCGCCAAGGAGCTGCACATCCCCAATGCGCAGCAGAGCCTCATCGAACAGGCCAACTTCGGCAACTACGATGGGGATCGCTCCGGTATTTCTGAGATGGACGCGTTGGTGGCCTACCTGCAGGTTCTCGGCACCATGGTCGACTTCAGCAAATACAAGGACGACGCGTTCATCAACGACCGCTGATCCAGACAGACCGGAGGCTTGCGATGGACTTCCTGATGTGGTTCTCGAAACCCGAGCACACCAAGCCTCTGGGACTGGTCATTTTTTTCGTCACCTTCATCGGCATCGTGATCTACGCCTACGGTAGCAAGAAGCGCAGCGACCAACTGGAGTCGTATCGCGACATACCGTTCCTTGACGATCAGGACGGCACAAAGGACAAGCAATGAGCGAGCAAAAACTACAATCTCAAACTGTGCAAACGACGGGCCACGCCTGGGACGGCGACCTGCAGGAATACAACAATCCGCTGCCGGTCTGGTGGGTTTACACCTTCTACGTGACGGTGGCATTCGCCATCATCTATTGGATCATCTATCCGTCCTGGCCGTTCGGCAAGGGCTGGATCGGCGGCCTGTCGAGCATCACCTACGTGAACAGCGACGGCGAGACCAAGACCCACAGCTGGAACACGCGGGCCCTGCTGATGGAAAAGCTGAACAAGGCGGATGCCGAGCAGAAGCCGTATTTCGACAAGGTCGCGTCCATGTCCTACGAGCAGATTGCCAAGGACCCGGACATGAACGGCTTCATCCTGTCCGCGGGCAAGGCGCTGTTTTCCGACAACTGCGCCCCCTGTCACCAGCAGGGCGGTCAGGGCAAGATCGGCTTCTTCCCCAACCTGACCGACGATGACTGGCTCTACGGCGGCACGTACGCGAAGATCAACGAAACCATCACCAACGGTCGCCACGGCTACATGCCGACGTTCAGCGAGGTGCTCTCGCCCGAGCAGATCGACGACCTGGCCAACTATGTCGCGAGCCTTTCCGGGATCGGCCACGACGCGGCGAAGGCGGCGGCGGGGAACACGCTGTTCCATAGCGACACCGCCGCGTGCTACTACTGCCACGGCGCGGACGCCAAGGGCCGCCAGGTGATCGGTTCGGCGAACCTGACCGACAAGGTCTGGCTGTGGGCCGACGTACCGGGCGCGGACACCGCGGAGGGCAAGGTGGCCGCCATTCGCACCGTCATCAGCAACGGTCTGAACAAAGGCGTCATGCCGACGTGGGGCGGTCGCCTCTCTGCCGAACAAATCAAGGTTCTGACGGTCTACGTTCACGAATTGGGCGGCGGCCAATAAGACGGTCGAACGAGTTGTGCAAAGCCCCCGATATCGGGGGCTTTTGCTTCCTGCCATTCCAAACGGTCGAGCCATGCAAACAGGTTTAGAAGAACAAGTTGCGCTTTATCAGAAGCGCATTCCCATTTTCACGCGTTCGGTGAAGGGACGGTTCCGCCGCTTCAAGACCTCGGTGCTGGTGTTCGCCTATGCGATGTTCTTCCTGCTGCCGTGGCTTCCGTGGGCGCGGTCCGACGCACCGTCGCAGGCCGTCTTGTTCGATCTGCCGGGCCGGCGTTTCCTGATCTTCGGCTTGACGGTGTATCCGCAGGACGTGCTCTGGCTCGCGCTCCTGCTCTTCATCGCGGCGATCCTGCTGTTTTTCGTGACAGGTCTCGTGGGCCGCGCGTTCTGCGGTTATTTCTGCTTCCAGACGCTGTGGACCGACTTCTTCATCTGGATCGAGCAGAAGATCCAGGGCGAGCGTCCGGCGCGCATCCGTCTTTATCGCCAACCCTGGGACCGGGAGAAGGTGCTCAAGGTCGGTGGCACCCATTTCGCCTGGCTGCTCGCGTCCTTCTGGACCGGGATGACATTCGCGGCCTACTTCGCCTACGCGCCGCAGCTCGTCGTCGATTTCGTCACCGGGCAGGCGGCGGCGGCAGCCTACATCACGGCCGGCGTGCTCACGGTCTCGACCTACGCCGCCGCCGGGCTGATGCGCGAGCAGATCTGCACCTATGTCTGCCCCTACGGCCGGTTCCAGAGCGTCATGTACGAAGCCGACACGCTCGCTGTCCACTATGATGCGCGCCGCGGCGAGGGGGCCCACGGGCGCGCCAGCGCGCGCGCGGGTCAGCGGGCGCTCGCCGAACGCCACGAGAAAGGGCTCGGCGACTGCGTCGACTGCGGCCTCTGCGTCCAGGTCTGCCCGACGGGCATCGATATCCGCGATGGGCTTCAGTACAAGTGCATCTCGTGCGGGCTGTGCATCGACGCCTGCAATACGATCATGGATTCGTTCGGCTATCCGCGCGGCCTGATCCGCTACGATTCGGAAAAGAACCTCGCCGCCGCCGTTCCCGCCAAGCCCCGGGTCGAGTGGAAGCGCCTGAAAACCATCGGCTACGGCGTCGCGCTGATCCTGATGACGAGCTTCCTCGTCTACAGCGTCAGCACGCGTGGCAGCTACGACCGCACCGTCAACCAGATCCGTCTGCCGCTGTATGTCGTGCTGTCGAACGGCGACATCCGCAACCGCTACCAGATCCACATCACCAACAAGGCGGGGCAGGAACAGACCTACGTGATCAGCGCCCGCGGTGTGCCCGCCGGCGCGCTGGACCTGGGCAGTTTCCAGGAGATCACGGTGAAGCCTGGCCACAGCGGCACCGTGCTGGCCAGCGTCCGGCTGTCGCCCGAATTGGCGGCGCGCACGAAGCACTTCGAATTGATCATCACGCCGCGCGGGAAGCCTGCGGAGGCCCGCAGCGAGACCGTCCGCTTCGATTCCCCGGGAAGACCCACATGACGACCGAACTCACCCTGTTTGGCGGCCTCGCAGCGGTCATCGTGCTGTATGCCGCCGGCGGTTTCTTCCGCGCCCTGCCGCCCGTCCTGCGCGCGGTGATCGCGGGCGGCGTGCCGCTCGTGCTGTATTTCCTGCTGTTGATCGGGCACTGGCCTGGGCTCGACGTAGTGGCGATCCACATCTCGGTCTTTTTCGCGGCGGCACTGGTGCTCCTCGCGCTGACGCTGTTCCGCCGTCGCGGTGCACGCATGCACTGGGTACCCAAGCTGCTGATGGCGTTCTTCGCGGGGCTGGCCGTCCTGATGGCGGGTTTCCTCTACATCGCAAACAATGGCCTGCCCGAACCGGTCGCGCGCTGGTGGCTCGGCGGCAGGGAAGGCCCGATCTACAGCGGCTTTTCCGGCGTGGTTCCGCACAGCCAGGAAGCGGCAACCGCGATTTCGTCGGAACTTTCGAAGGCGCATCGCGAGGCCGAGCTGGGCTGGCAGGTCGACGTCGACGGCCTGGACAGCAAAGGCGTCCAGCGGTCGGTTCGCGTGCGGGTGCGCAATCCGACGGGCCTTCCCGTCGACGGTGTCGTGGCCGAGCTGCGCGTCGCGCGTCCCGGCGCGGCCGAGCCGGAAGTCGTGCTGTCGCTGGTGGAACTCGACGGCGGCGTCTACGGCGGCGAGCTTCGCCTCCCGGCGGGCGGCCGTTGGCTGGCCGAACTGCGCCTGAGGCGCGAGAGCAAGGTGCGCTATCAGCAGACCTGGGAGTTGGTGGCGCAATGAGCGGCATCATGGGATTTCTGTTCCTGATGTCCGGCATCTTCGTGCTGCTGATCGTCGTGGGCGTGTTCTGGTCGATCAAGAGCGGGCAATTCGACGACCTCGAGGGGCCGGCCGAGCGCATCCTGACGGACGACGACGACCCCCGCTTGCCGACGCGTCGCTTGAGCGGCAAGGACGAATAATTTAAAATCACGCAACTTTAATGGAGTACGCATAATGAAACAGGTACTGACTTTTCAGGGTTTTCCGATGGTCGTGGTGCTGGCCTTGATCATCTGGGCGTGGATCAGCATCCTGTCCGTCCTGATCGGCTCCTTCTTCTAACGCCCAAGCCGTTCTCTCCCACACGACAACGCCCTGCGAAGGTTTGCAGGGCGTTGTCGCGTCTGCGTTTCCCTCGCGTCCGGCGATCCGGCCTCCAGGCAGGTCGACACCACCCGGCGCTGGCGTCCGGTGCCGGGTGGGGCGCCCGGCGGGTGCCTGTTTTCAGGGCTCCCCGGATGGGGTCAGCTTGTCGGCGAGCGCCGCACAGCGGAGCGCGTGGTCGTGGCGCCGGCCGTGCCAGGGGCGAAGGTCGGCACCTCGGGTGCCGGCGGGAAGGAAGACAAACAAAAATGGCCACGGGCTGCCCGTGGCCACCGCGGCCGGACTGTCTTGCTCAGGCCGGGATTGCCGCGCGCATCTTCTGCAGGGCGCGCGCTTCGATCTGGCGAATGCGCTCGGCGGACACGCCATATTCCGCGGCGAGCTCGTGCAGCGTAGCCGCCTCGCCCTCGGTCAGCCAGCGGGCCTCGATGATGCGGCGGCTGCGGTCGTCGAGGTTCTCCAGGGCGTGGGCCAGGCCGAGGTGGCGCAGGCGTTCGGTCTGCTCGCGTTCGAGCACCTGGGCCGGATTCTCGTCCGGGCTGGCCAGGTAGGCGAGCGGGCTGTAACTGTCCTCGCTGTCGTCGACCAGCGGATCGAGTGACACGTCGTGCCCCGACAGGCGCGTCTCCATCTCCAGAACATCCTTGCGGCTGACGTTGAGCTCCTTCGCCACCGCGTCGGCTTCCTGCACCGTCAGCGCATTGAGCGATTGCTTCAGGCTGCGCAGGTTGAAGAACAGCTTGCGCTGCGCCTTGGTCGTCGCGACCTTCACCAGACGCCAGTTTCTCAGGACGTATTCGTGGATTTCCGCGCGGACCCAGTGCAGCGCGAAGGACACCAGGCGCACGCCCCGATCGGGGTCGAAGCGCTTCACCGCCTTCATCAGGCCGACATTGCCTTCCTGAATGAGGTCGGCGTGCGGCAAGCCATAGCCCAGGTAGTGGCGCGCCACGCTAACCACGACGCGCAGGTGGGACAGCACCAGCTGGCGTGCCGCGTCGACATCCTGTTCGTCGTGCCAGGCGCGCGCCAGCCGCTGCTCCTCCTCCAGGCTGAGGATCGGATAACGGTTCACGGTCTGAATGTAGCTGTCCAGACTGTAGGCGGCAGGAACGGGTAGAGACATCGATTGATTCATGCGTGCAGGACCCCTTTCGCGTACATGTTAGCACTCTCCGCGTTTGAGTGCTAAATGCGCGTCGGGTTCCCACGACGGCTCAGGTTCTCAACGGCCAAAGCCGCAAACACGGCAATAAAGCCGCGGGCGATGGAGTCGATAAAACGGCCCGATCGGGGTTAGGAGGTACTCACACCAGGGCGACTCGCGGCAAATGCGGACTTTGACCGCCGTCGATTCCCGGCGCCTGAGAAGCGCGTCAGGCTGCTCCACCATCCCTACCCGCGATGGCCTCCGGCATGCAGTTGGCGGCGAGCTTGGCCTTGAGCGCGGCGGCATCGGCCATCGCGCCACACTTCATGGGCCCGCTGTGGCGTTGCGCCTGGATGCCGGTGAAGTGGGCACCAGCGGCTTGTTGCGGATCTTGATGCTGATCTCCTCCTGCGTATCGGCGTAGTTGGCGATCTGGTTGCGTTGGCCATCGAATGTCGCAGCATTGCTTTTCGCTGATGGTGTGCCCCGCGTCTAAGATTCCCGTCAAGCGGGACTGGCCAACCGCGTGCATCCAGCATGCGTCTTTCGACACCAGAAAGGATCATCATGAAACAACGCCTTGATTACAAAAAGGTCGCGCCCATTGGCTATAGGGCCATGCTCGAGCTTGAGCAGTATGTGCAGCGATCGGGACTCGAAGACAGCCTGCTTGAACTCGTCAAGACGCGCGCTTCGCAGCTCAACCATTGCGCCTGGTGCCTCGATATGCATACCAAGGATGCGCGCGCGCGTGGCGAGACCGAACAACGGCTCTATCTGCTGTCGGCCTGGCGCGAGGCGCAGTGCTACAGCGAACGCGAACGGGCGGCGCTCGCCTGGACCGAGTCGGTCACGCTGATTTCTCAGGCTGACGTTTCCGATGAGGTCTACGCCGAGGTGTGCCGTCACTTGAGCGAAAAGGAACGCGTCGACCTCACGTTTGCGATCATTGCGATCAACGGCTGGAACCGCCTCAACGTTCCGTTTCGCACAACGGTGGGAACATACCAGCCAACCGCCGAGCGCACGAAGTAGTGCCATCCAGGTGCCTGTCCATGACGGCCACGCGAGATGCGGTCAGGTGACGTCACGCCTCTTGCTGGTCGTCGCAAATGGCGCGCCCCATCTGCAAGCAAGCTCGTATGTGAAATTCCCGGCGGATCAACCTAGAATGGCTTCGGCCGCGATTGCTCCGGCAGCGGGAAAGTAGAGGAAACACACTCGAGGCGAATCACCAAGCCAACAAGACCGTTTCGTGTGGAACAATCCGAGCGTGATTCGTGATGACCGTCGGCCGGACCCTGCGCGGCGGACGGTCAAAAACAACAGCGCGGGGAAGAGGAGGGAGGAATCCATGGATTGGTATTTGATGGCATGGCAGAAGTATTTCGACTTCAGCGGCCGCTCGCGACGCAAGGAATACTGGATGTTCTTTCTGTTCAACCTTGGCATCGGCATCGCGCTCCTGGTCGCGGATCTTCTCACCGGGTCGTATAGCAAGACGGCGGGGATGGGGTTGTTGGGCGGCCTGTATTCGCTGGCGACGCTGATCCCGAACCTGTCGATGACGGTGAGGCGGCTTCATGACATCGGGCGCAGCGGCTGGTGGTTCTTCATCCTTCTTGTCCCGCTCATCGGGGCAATCGTGCTGCTTGTCTTCATGCTCCTCGACAGCAAGGAAGGCGCGAACGATTACGGCCCGAATCCAAAATTGATCACGCCCTAGCAGCGAGCCTGCCTGGCGAGAAAATCGCCGGGTTTCCGATCTTGCCGAGCGCGGGACGCGGGGCGGCGCCAATTGGATGGCCCGCTGCAGGCCGCCGGGCAGGCGCGTGTTGGCGGCAGATCGATTTTGCGAGCTTGTTCGCAGCCGTCCTGCGCGCGCTCCGTCCGGCTTGATTCTGATCTCCCCTGCCTGAAGTCCTGATTGGCGATCCCGGTATCGTGGCTGCGGGTGGGGCCGGCTTGCTGGGCAGGGCTGGCGGGAAGATGTGGTGGAGGTTGCGTTGGTGGCTCGCCCGCTCGCGCACCGTGGCGTCCTTGGAGAGCCGGCCGATGGGGTGGGTGCGAAGAGGCCGCTTCGGCCGAGTAAACCACGGCGGCGGGACACTACATCCGCGAACGGTTCGACTCCCGCGGTGCAGCGCGCCCCGGCGGCCTCCCTTGCGGTGATTTCGGCAAGACGCCACACCTGCCGCACGTTCACTTGACCGTCCGGGACTGGCAGATCTCGCGTCGGTTCCTGCTTCTCGGGCGCCACCGCTCGCGTCCGCGCGCATTTGCGAGCCGGGCAGCGCCTGGAGCGCTGCCTCCATTCCCTATCGTTGGCTTCTCCGGGCGATACCCCTTGCATCGGATCGTCCACTTGGCTAAGATAGTAATAGATTACTTACTTTGTGGCTCCAGCGATGGCTGAACATCCCAAACACCTTCCCGCGGACGAGCGGCGCGCGGCGACTGTAGAAGCGGTCGTGGACCTCGCGGCCGAACAGAACCCGAGTGAGATTACGACCACCGCGATCGCGAAGCGCATGGGGCTGACCCAGGGGGCGCTGTTCCGGCACTTCCCGACGAAAGACGCCATCCTGCAAGCGGTGATGTCCTGGGTCACGGAACGCCTGCTGGCCCGGGTGGACAAGGCGGCGCGAGGCGTGGAGTCCCCGATTGCCGCCCTGGAAGCGATTTTCATGGCCCATATCGACTTCGTATCCGAACATCCCGGCGTGCCGAGGATGTTGTTCGGCGAACTGCAGCGGCCCGGGGATTCGCTGCCCAAGCGGATGGTGCAGACCTTGGTCCATCACTATGGCGAGCGCCTGCGCCGCCTTCTCGAGGCCGGCAAGACACAAGGCGAGCTGTATCCGGACCTGGATGTCGACGCCGCCATCGTACAGTTCGTCGGCAGCATCCAGGGCCTCGTGATGCAGTCCCTGCTGGCAGGCGATGCAAAGCGCCTCCGGCAGGATGCTCCGGGAGTGTTCCTGATCTATCGACGCGGCATCGGGGGAGCGCAATGAAGCCCATCCGCTTGCAGCGTCGCACGCTCGGTCTTGTCGCCGTCATCGCGCCCCTTCTGGCGTTGTTCATCTACGTCGCGTTGCGGTCGGGGCCGCTCGCACCGATCCCGGTGACCGTGGCAACGGTCGAATCGAGGCCAATCTCGCCTGCGTTGTTTGGTATCGGCACGGTGCAGGCGCGCTACTCGTACAAGATCGGCCCGACGTTCGCGGGGCGCATCAAGCGCCTGGATGTCGATGTGGGCGACCGCGTCATCCCGGGCCAGGTGCTGGGGGAGATGGACCCGGTGGATCTCGACAAGCGCATCGGCGCGCAACAGGCCGCCATCAGGAGCGCCGAAGCCGCTCTGCAGCAAGCCGAATCGAAGCATTCGTTTGCCCTTGCGCAGGCGAAACGCTATGCGCTGCTGTTCGATGTCCGGGGTACCACCGAGGAAGCCTTCGCGACCAGGCAGCAAGAACTGGCTGTAGCCGAAGCGGCACTGGGCGGGGCGCGCGAGGACGTCGCCCGCTTGCGCGCCGATCTGGAGGCGCTTCGTGCGCAACGCAATAACCTGCGGCTGACGGCACCCGCCGCAGGCCTGGTCGTCGCACGTGCTGCGGATCCCGGAACCACCGTCGTTGCGGGCCAGGCGGTAATCGAGGTCGTCGATCCCGCAGCTCTATGGGTCGATGCGCACTTCGATCAGAACGGCACGCAGGGCTTGGCCACCGGACAGGCCGCCGGAATCGTATTGCGTTCGCGGCAGGGCCAAATCCTGCGGGGCCATGTGCTGCGGGTCGAGCCACTTGCCGACGCGGTGACGGAAGAGATGCTGGCGAAGATCCGGTTCGATACGCAAGCCTCGCCTTTGCCGCCGATCGGAGAACTGGCCGAGGTCACGATCCGCCTCCCGCAATTGGCATCGGCACCGGCTATTCCGAATGCGGCCATCCGCACGATCGACGGAAGACGCGGGGTATGGAAGCTCACCGACGGCAAGCCCGAATTCACGCCGGTGGTCCTCGGGCAATCGGATCTCGATGGCCGCACGCAGGTGAAGAATGGACTCGCAGAAGGCGACCGGATCATCGCCTATAGCGAAAAGACGCTCACCGCAAACAGCCGGATCCACGTGGTCGATCGCATTCCGGGGGCGGTGCGGTGATCAGCCTGGCCGGTCGCGACATCCTGCACGCATGGGGAAAATTCGTCTTCACGGGAATCGGCCTGGGACTGCTGATTGGTGTGACGCTGACCATGGCAGGCGTGTATCGCGGCATGGTCGACGACGGCAAGGCCCTGCTCGACAACAGCGGCGCCGACCTTTGGGTCGTGCAGAAAAACACCCTCGGCCCCTACGCAGAATCGTCGAGCATTCCCGACGACCTGTGGCGCGGAATTCGCGTCATGCCCGGAGTCGAGACGGTTGCCAACGTCACCTATCAGACCATGCAGGTCGGACAAGGCGATAAGGACGTGAGGGCGATGGTGGTCGGTATCGCCGCGGGTGATAGCGGCGCGCCGGGCTGGCCGCCCTATCTCGTCGCAGGGCGCCAGATCACGCGTGGACACTACGAGGCGGTGGCGGACATCGCGACCGGCTTCAAGCTGGGGGACGCGCTGAGGATCCGCCGCAACCGCTACACCGTGGTCGGCCTGACGCGCCGCATGGTTTCGTCGAACGGCGACCCGATGGTGTTCGTCCCGCTCAAAGACGCCCAGGAGACGCAGTTCCTCAAGGACAACGACGCGATTCTGATGCAGCGCCGCCGGACCGAAGCCGATCCCGCCTTCAGCCTACCCGGGGCGCCCGGCCTCCTTGACGCGGTGATCGGCTCGCAAACCGGCAACCACTACGTCAACGCCGCCTTGGTGCGCATCAAGCCGGGATTCGCGCCCCGGGACGTGGCGGAGCCGATCCAGCGCTGGAAGCGCCTCACCGTGTACGACCGCACGCAAATGGAAGAAATCCTGATCGGCAAGCTCATCGCAACCTCGGCCAAGCAGATCGGCATGTTCCTGGTGATCCTGGCCGTCGTGAGCGCAGCCATCGTCGCCTTCATCATCTACACGCTCACCATGGACAAGATCCGCGAAATCGCCGTTCTCAAGCTCATAGGGACGAGAAACCGGGTCATCGCCGCAATGATCATGCAACAGGCGTTGGTGCTCGGCGTGATCGGTTTCGTGGTGGGCAAGATCACGGCCAGCTATGCCGCACCGCTCTTTCCCAAGTACGTGCTGCTGATGCCGGGAGACTCCATCGCCGGCTTCTTCGCCATCCTGCTCATATGCGCATTGGCGAGCGTCGTGGCTATCCGCCTGGCGCTCAAGGTCGATCCGGCCGATGCGATCGGGGGATGACATGGCCGACAAGGGAATCCGTATCGAGGGCCTCACGAAGCGCTATGGCAAGGGCGACACCGCAGTCGATGCGCTGAAGGGCGTGAACATGACGGTCGCCCCCGGCGAGGTCGTCGGGCTGATCGGCCCCTCCGGCTCGGGCAAGAGCACGCTCCTCAAATGCCTGGGGGCCGTGATCGATCCTACGGCGGGGCGGATGATGCTGGGCGATGACGTCATCTTCGAGGATCGCTGGATAAGACGTGACTTGCGTGCCTTGCGGCGCGACAAGATCGGCTTCGTATTCCAGGCGCCGTACCTGATTCCATTTCTCGAAGTGATCGACAACGTGGCGCTTCTGCCCATGCTGGCCGGCGTGCCCAACGACGAGGCCCGCGAACGTGCGCTGGAGCTGCTGGCCGCGCTGGACGTGCAACACCGGGCTCGCGCCATGCCATCACAGCTCTCCGGCGGTGAGCAGCAGCGCGTGGCCATCGCCCGTGGATTGGTCAACCGTCCGCCGGTGATCCTGGCGGACGAGCCCACCGCGCCACTCGACTCCAAGCGTGCGCTGGCGGTGATCCGCATTCTGAACGACATGGCCAAGCGCTTCGAGACGGCCATCATCGTCGTCACGCACGACGAAAAGATCATTCCGACCTTCAAGCGCATCTACCACATCCGCGACGGCGTGACGTACGAGGAGGCTGGAGAAGGGCGCGGCTTCGACTGAGGGCGCGCCCGTTGCGCAAACCCGGTTCGCCTTCACCCAAAAGGAACAACCATGGCTCATTCTTCAAACCTCCTTCTGGCGGCTTCCGCCGTGCTTCTGGTGACGGTGCCGGCCGTTTTTCCCGTCGCACGTGAAGCGCGGGCAGTCGAGCCGGCCAGACCGATGGCGCTCCGCGGCGTGATGGAGAAGCTCGGGCGTGACATGCAGGGCGTGACCGGGGCGATCTCAAGGGAAGACTGGACCACTGTCGCCTACCTTGCGCAGGGAATCGCCCGCCACGCCGAGCCGCCGCTCGCAGAAAAGATGCGCATCCTGGCCTGGGCCGGGACCGATTCAGGGACGTTCCGCAGCTTCGACGGACAGACGCACGAGGCGGCCGTCGCGATGGGCGAGGCTGCGAAGCGTGGCGACGGGCAGGCGGTCATCGCTGCGTTCGCCAGCGTGCAGAAGAGTTGCCTCGCCTGCCATCAGGGTTTCCGTCAACAGTTTGTGGAGCACTTCTATGGGCAGCGCTGACGGGTCCTACGGTTCGGAGGCGGAACGCAAAAGCGGGCGCCGCCGCTCGATGCGCATCATGGCGTCGTGTGTGGTTGCCGGAGCCCTTGCCGGGTGTGCGGCAGGCCCCGATTTCAGGCGTCCTGCGGCTCCGGAGGTTTCCGCCTATACAAGCGTTCCATTGCCGGCACGCACCGTATCCGCGACCGGAGCCTTTGGGGGGGCGCAGCGCTTCGATGTGGGTGGGGACGTGGATACGGCGTGGTGGCGGAGCTTTGGGTCGCCAAGGCTCGATGCCCTGATCGAGCAGGCTTTTCGGGGCAGTCCGACGCTGCTTTCCGCGCGGGCGACGTTGCAGCAGGCGCGGGAAATCCAATCGGCCCAAGCGGGATCAACGCGCTATCCGCAGATTGACGCCGGCGCCACCGGGCAGCGGCAACGACTGAGCCCCAGCATGCTGGGCCAGCGTGGCGACGCGAGGGAATTCAATTTGTATGACGTCGGCGTCGGTGTGCATTACCGCTTTGACCTGGCCGGGGGGACCAGACGGTCACTGGAGGCGCTCGCCGCCCGGACGGACTTTCGGCGCCACGAGCTGGACGGTGCTCGTCTGACGCTGGCCGCGAACATTGCCACGGCCGCCATTGCCCGGGCCCGGACCGCCGGCCAGATCGCCTCGATGGAAGCCATGCTCCAGGCCCAGGCCGAGCAGCTGGCGATAACGCGGCAACGGGTACGCCTCGGCCAGGCGGCGCCGGACGATCTGCTTGCGCTGCGAGCCCAGCTCGAGCAGACGCGCGCGGAACTGCCCATGCTGCGCAAGCAGCTCGAGCAAGGTGAGCATCTGTTGGCGGTGCTTGCCGGGCAAGCGCCTGGAGCCATGAAGATCCCGGACTTTACCCTTGACGAGTTCGAGTTGCCGTCCGAGCTGCCTGTGGTGCTTCCATCAGAGTTGGCACGCCGTCGTCCTGATATTGAGGCGGCCGAAGCGCTCTTGCATGCCGCCACTGCAGAATACGGCGTGGCGACAGCCAAGCTGTATCCGCAGATCAACCTTACTGCGAGCCTCGGATCCCAGGCATTGAGCACGGGGGCCTTGTTCGGGGGAGGCTCTGCGGTATGGAGTGTGCTCGGTCAATTGACGCAGCCGCTGTTCAACCCGGGGCTGCCAGCCGAAAAACGGGCGGCATTGGCGGCAGTGGATGCCGCAGCGGCGAACTATCAGGGGGTGGTGCTCGACGCCTTGCGCAACGTGGCGGACGTATTGCGGGCGCTGGACTACGACGCCAAGACCCTGGCGGCCCAAGCGTCTGCGGAGGCGGCGGCGCAGGCTTCGCTCGCCTCCGTCGAGCGCCAGTACGCGCTGGGAACGGCCAGCTACGTTCAGGTGCTGATCGCAAGGCAGCAGGCACAGCAGATGCGAATGAACCAGATCGCGGCACAGGCCCAACGGCTTGCCGACAGCGCTGCGCTATACCAGGCGCTGGGGGGTGGATACGCAGACACGTACGGGAAGCCAGGGGGCGTGGCCCCCAGCTTGTCGATTTCGCCGGAGAACAGCGCCCGACCTGATGCGAAAATCCACGATCCGATGTAAAGGCCTGCTCAAACAGTCATTCCTGCCTGGCGCGGATTGACTGATATCTGCGCCTGTACGAAAACAGCGCCTCGCCACCGGTCGGCAAGATACGAACGGCATTCCCCCGCCGGCTGGAAGCACGAGATCAATCTGGTCAGGGCGGGACACTGACGATGGGGCGCCATGCGGCGTGCCGTTCCGCAATGAAGCCCGCCGTGCCGCAAGCGCCTCCACGGCAATCAGCTTGAATGAAAAATGGCATGCATCGCCACGCTCGATGAACCGCGCCTCGCTCGAAGTCCCTCTCGGCGGGCGACGCCGAGATCCCGAGGCCATACTTGCCGGCGCCATGCCGGATCGAACCAGGATGCGCATCCGGAATCCCCGCCTCGAATCGTTCGACCCGCAGCCCGCTGCAGCCCGTGAAGGAAGGTCGCTGGCGTTCGACTGAACGTTCGTGGATGTTGACTGTGAACGTCCCCGCTGGGCAGTGGCACGGCGCCGAATCCGCCAAACCTGCGCAGAATCAATGACATGCAAATCTGGCACGGGTCTCGCTAAAGCGTGGCAGAGGTGCGAATTCCCGGCGCGTCGGCCTGTGGCCGATTCCGTGTTTCGCAGCGTTTGCCTCGTCTCTCCCAACATTCATCTGGAGTCAATCATGAAGCCGCTCAAAACTGCATCTGTCCTTCTTGGCCTCGCGGGCGCACTGCTCTCCACGGCCGCGCTGTCGGCGTCGGCCGGGAAGGGCTGGGATTTCTACAACAACGGCGCAGGCGACCGCATTCCGGTCGGGGCCCAGTCGGCGAACGCCCCGGGCGCAGCGTCGGCCGGGAAGGGCTGGGATTTCTACAACAACGGCGCCGGCCAGCGGATTCCCGTGTCGACCCAGGCGGCCGCGACCGACGCCGGCGCCGGAAAGGGCTGGGACTTCTACAGCATGGGCCTGGGCGAGCGCATTCCCGTGAACGGGCGCCCGCTCTGATCCCGACTGCCGTCGCGAGAACGGCAGTCTCTCCGTGGCGCCGTCGTCGCATTTCCGACGGGTGGCGCCAGCAACCGCCCATCGAGCCGAAGCCGCAGTCGTCAAGGCGTTTTCGCTGCCTTCAGGCTGCCGGCACGATTCCGCGATTCGGGTGCCCGCTCGCGCCCGCGCGGGCTCCGACCGCCTGCGGTGGCGCGATGAACCACTTTTCTTCGACTCGCGGCAACCGCCCCGCGGGAACCCGTCATGCGCGCCGATGAGGCTTTTTTCCGCTTTCTCCGCCTGGAGACCGAGGACTTCGACCTGCTGGACCGCTATCGTGCGGTGCTGCAGCAAGGGGCCGAACTGTTTGCCCGATCGTTCTACGAATACCTGTTCGGCGCACCGGAAACCGCGGCGATCCTCGCGGGGCGCAATCTCGCCGCATTGCTCGAGGGCCAGGCGACGCATTTCGAGCGGCTCCTCGCGGAGCGCTTCGCGCCCGAGTACCGGGCGGCGATCCAGCGGGTCGGCCAGATTCATCAACGTCTCGGCATCGCGCCGGCCTGGATAGCCGGCAGCTACTCGCTCTACAAGGAGCATCTGGAACAGCGGACGAACGCGCCCGATGTCCCGCCCGAAGACCGGGCCCCGCTCCGGCGGGTCTTGTCGAAAATCGTGTTTGCGGATCTGGGACTGCAGTTGCAGGGCTATGCCCGCGCGCAGTCCCAGGAGGATGCCACCCGCGCAGCCTTGACGCGCGTGCTGATCGACACGGTGCTGAGCGAGCGGTCGACCGGAACCTGGGACAGCCTCCTGCGGAGGATGTGTCAGGGGCTGGTGTCGGAGGACACGCACATCCTCGCCGCCTGGGGCGCCTCGCTCGAAGCCGGGCGCGACGGCCTGACGCTCGCCTGCTTCGCCGACGGCGGGAGCGGGGAAGGGCCGACCTGCATCCCCCGGCAACCGGATCACCCCTGCTGGCAGGCCCTGGCCGCCGGCGAGCCGGTTGTCGTGCAGGCGACCGACGCCGCGACGCTCGGGCTGCCCGGGGGCGTATTGCCGCCCGGCAGCCAGGAGGTCGGCTTCATTCCCTTCGGACGGTCGCATGCGGGATACGCGGGCGTCGGCATCGTCGTGGCCGACTACGTCAACTATTTTGCGCGGATCGGCCTCGACCACTTCCAGGCGTTTTCACACTTCGGCGACCTCGCGATGACCATGCGGGATCAGAGCCTGCGTGACCCGCTCACCGGCCTCCCGAACCGCGTCCTGTTCCATGACCGCATGAATCACGCGCTCGCCGGCGCGGGGCGGCGGGAGCGTCTGGTTGCGGTCGGGGTGCTGGATCTGGACGGGTTCAAGGCGGTCAACGACCAGTTCGGCCATGCCGCAGGGGACGCGCTGCTGCGGCAGGCGGTCGGCCGGCTGCGCGGCGCCATGCGTCCGACGGATACGCTGGCCCGGCTCGGCGGCGACGAATTCGGCCTGCTGCTGGAGGGTCTCGAAAATGTCTTCCAGCTGGAGACGCTGGGGGAACGTTTTCTGGAGGCCGTGCGCGAGCCGTTCGAGGTCGAGGGCCGGATCGTCCGGGTGTCGGCGAGCATCGGCTTTACGCTGCATCCGCTCGACGACGGCGACGGCGAGACGCTGCTGAGGCACGCCGACATGGCCATGTATTCCTCGAAGAGCGCCGGACGCGACAAGGCGACGGTCTATTCGGCCGCGATGTCGGCCGAGGCAAGCCGTCATGCGCGCATGACCGGCGAACTGCGGAGCGCGATCGAGCGGGAGGAACTGGTGTTGCACTTTCAGCCGCAGGTCGACATGGCGACGGGCGACGTGGTCGGGGCCGAGGCCTTGCTGCGCTGGTCCCACCCGGATCGGGGGATGCTGCTGCCGGGCGACTTTCTCGACGGCGTCGAGGGCGGGCCGCTGCTGCGCCGGATCGGCCGTCACGTCCTTGACCAGGCGCTGCGTCAGGCAGCGTCGTGGCAGGCGCAGGGGGTGCCGTTGCGGGTGGCGGTCAACGTCGGCGCCCGCCACCTGCTCATGCCGCAGTTCATCGACGATCTGCGGGAGAGCCTGGCACGTCATGCCGTCGGCGCGCACCTGCTGGCGATCGAAATCACCGAAAACACGCCGATCGTGGATCTTGCGTCCGCGCGGGATGCGCTTGCAGCGTGCCGCCGGCTCGGGGTGACGGTCATCCTCGACGACTTTGGAACGGGCAACGCCCCGCTGAGCCACCTGCAAGCCTTGCCCGCCGACGTCATCAAGATCGATCGGGGCTTCGTGCGGGACATCCTGCGCAATCCCAAGGACACGGCCATCGTCGCCGGCGTGGTGACCTCGGCACAGCTGCTCGGGTTGGGCATCGTTGCGGAGGGGGTGGAAGACGAAGAGCAGGGGGATCTGCTGCTCAAGCTCGGCTGCCGGCTCGCGCAGGGATACGCCATTGCGAGACCCATGCCCGGGCCCGCGATTCCGGACTGGATCCGTGCCTACACAGGCCTCGCATCATGGCGCGCCTGGGCCGGCCGTCCCTGGCGGCCGGCCGACTACGGCGCGCTGATGGCCGCGTTCCCCGCGAGCCTGCCGCGCGCAGGCGCGATCGCCCACCCCTAGACTGCGTCGCGGGCCCCGTGCGGGCCCGCGTCCTCGCGCATGCGTCCCGTCCCTCCCGCCTGTTTGCCCACGCCGGATTCTTGAGTGTTCAGAGTGAACGTTTCCGGTGTGTTCATTGTGGTCGACCGCGCCGGCTCCTTGGCGATGGAAAACCTGAAAAGCGCATAGGGATCATGCAGATACATTCCTGGCACGCCTCTCGCTAGTAGCGTTGCGGGTCAATTGGTCAATTGATGAGACGCCCCCGTCTCGCTACTAGAAAAGGAATAGGCGATGCCACGAAGCAGTCTTCCGTCCCGGGTTGCGGCCCCTGTCACAGCCATGGCGCTCACCGTCGCGGCGCTGGCGCTGCCCACCACGGGGTGGGCCGAAAAGCGCACGTTCGACATGACGATCGAGGACACCAAGATCACCCTCGTCGACAAGCAGCAGTTCCATACCTTTGCCTTCAACGGCCAGGTGCCCGGCCCGCTGATCCACGTCAAGGAAGGGGACGAGCTCACCGTCAACGTCAACAATCTCACCACGCTGCCGCACACCATCCACTGGCACGGCATGCTGCAGAAGGGCACGTGGCGCATGGACGGCGTGCCCGACACGACGCAGGCGGCAATCAAGCCGGGCGACACCTTCACCTACAAGTTCGTCGCGGAACCGTCCGGCACGATGTGGTACCACTGCCACGTCAACGTCAACGAGCACGTGGCGATGCGCGGCATGTGGGGGCCCTTCATCGTCGATCCCAAGCAGCCGACGCCGATCGAGAAGAAGGTGACCAAGGACTACATCATGATGCTGTCCGACTGGGCTTCGAAGTATGCGTTCAAGCCCGGCTACGGCGGCGTCCCCGGCGACGTCTTCGATTACTTCACGCTCAACGGCAAGGCCTTCCCGGATTCGCAGCCGCTGCGCGTCAACAAGGGCGACGTGGTGCGGATTCGCCTGATCGGCGCGGGCGAGCTGACCCACTCGATCCACATCCACGGCCACGTCTTCAAGGTCGCCTTCAAGGACGGGCGCCCCCTGCCCATGCCCTACGAGGCGGACACCATCATGGTCGGCCCGGGCGAGCGCTACGACCTGATCCTGACCGCCGACAACCCGGGGCGCTGGATGGTGCACGACCACGTCGACTCGCACACGATGAACGGCGACAAGCCGATGGGCGGTCTGATGACCGTCATCGAATACAACGAGATCAGCCGCAACGACGCCTTCTACGCCTGGAAGGACAAGAAGTTCGTGCCGGATTTCTATTACGAAGAGTCCCTCAAGAAGCCGTATGGCCTGCATGACGCGCCCGGCTTCAAGGGCCAGGCCGTTCAATAAGCGAAAGGAACGATGATGAAGCGATCCCTCATCGCCGCATTGCTGGGTGCGGCGTTCGCCGCCGGCCCGGCGCTGGCGGCAGACAACCCTGGCGCAGGCATCCTGAAGGCGCAGTGCATCAGCTGCCATGCCATTGCCAAGCCGGACAGCATGACGCTCGACCGCCTGTGGACGCGCAAGGGGCCGGACCTCTATTACGCCGGCAGCAAGTTCAACAAGGCGTGGCTGGTCAAGTGGCTGCAGGAGCCGGTACGTATCCGCCCCACCGGCGAGTTCTACACCAAGCACGTCAAGGCCGGCGACAAGGAGGACGTGGTGGACGAGTCCACGCTGACCGCGCACGTGAAGCTGTCCAAGGCGGACGCCGAAGCGGCTGCCGACGCGCTGATGGCGCTGACCGGCCCCGACGGTCTGGTGACCAAGGGCGCGTTCAAGGGCGACAAGGTGAGCATGTCGATGGGCGCGATGTTCTTCAACAAGCTGCGCGGCTGTGCCGCCTGCCATTCGGCGAAGCCGGGCAGCGGCGGCGTGTCCGGCCCCGAGCTCTACACGGCCGGCGAGCGCCTGCAGCCCGACTACATCTACAGCTACATCAAGGATCCGCAGAAGATCGATCCGCACATCTGGATGCCGACCCTCAACCTGGCCGAGCCGGATCTGCAGCGTCTGACCGGCTACATCCTGCAACTCAGTGCATCGGAGGGCAAATGAACACTAATACCCGTCTGCGCATCCCGGCCTTCGTGTCGACGGCGGCGCTGCTCGCCGCGGGCTTCCTGGCGAGCGCGCCCGCCGCGGCCGGCGCGCCCTACACCGAGGGGGCGCTGCGCAACTACAACACGTACTGCGTGCAGTGCCACGGCGTCAACCGTAATGGCCGTGGCGTCAACACACGCGACATGGCGGTGCAGCCCCGCGACCACAGCGATGCCAAGGGGATGGGCGACATCCCCGACGAGGAGATCGCTCACGCCATCAAGGACGGCGGGCTCGCGGTCAACAAGTCCGTGCTGATGCCCGCCTGGGGCAACGTCATGAACGACGAGGAAATCAAGGAGTTGGTGGCGTATCTGCGCTATGTCTGCAACTGTGGTTCAACTAAATGAGGAAACTGAACAAATGAAACCAAACAAGATGCTGGGGGTGGCCCTCGCCGGGGCGGCGGCGTTGTCGATGCTGGCGTTCCAGGCCGAGGCGAAAACCGTCAAGGTCACGCTGCACGCTGAGGAAGTGGATCAGCCGATCGACAACAAGGGGACGATGTACCGCACCTGGACCTTCGACGGCAAGGTCCCGGGCCCGGTGGTGCGCGTCACCGAGGGCGACACGGTCGAGTTCACGCTCGTCAACGAGAAGGGCAACAAGAACTCGCACTCCATGGACTTCCATGCGGCGCGGCTGGACGTCGTCAAGGACTTCGGTTCGGTGAAGCCGGGCGAGGAGAAGCACTACACCTTCACCGCCAACTACCCGGGCGTGTTCTTCTACCACTGCGGCGCCGATCCCATGATCCAGCACATCGCGCGCGGCATGTTCGGCACGATCATCGTCGATCCCAAGGATCCGAATGCCATGCCCAAGGCGGATCGCGAGTACGTGCTGATCCAGTCCGAGCTCTATCCGAACCCGGACGCCAAGGAAGACATGATGCAGAACAAGTGGAGCAACGTCATGTT
The DNA here is from genome assembly GCF_035621355.1 of Thiobacillus sp. SCUT-2. Lineage (NCBI taxonomy): Bacteria > Pseudomonadati > Pseudomonadota > Betaproteobacteria > Nitrosomonadales > Thiobacillaceae > Thiobacillus > Thiobacillus sedimenti. Next base: position 447,023 of record NZ_CP141769.1, read on the forward strand.
CAACGGCGGCATCTTCAAGTACGACCCGGTGCATGATCCCGCGGCAACCCGCTGGCTGCAGGCCAAGCCGGGCGAGCGCGTGCGCATCTACTTCGTGAATGCGGGCCCGAACGAGTTCTCGTCCTTCCATCCGATCGCCGGCATCTGGGATGCCGTGTATCCCAGCGGCAACCCGAAGAACGTGGAGCATGGTCTCCAGAGCTTCGTGGTGGGGGCGGGCGACGCGGCCACCTTCGACCTGATCTCCCCGGTCGAGGGCGCCAACGCGATCGTGACCCACTCGCTGAAGGCTGCCCTCACTGGCGCCATCGCCGTGATCATGTTTAGCAACGACGCCGATCCCAAGATGGGCCACGGCGAGCAGATCCTCGTGCGCTGAGCACGTCCTGCCGGGGAGCGGCCTGTCGGGCCGCTTTCCCGGTGCCATGATTCCGGCCGGCCGCGCGCCCTCACGGCGCGGCCGGCCTTGCGGAGAACTTCCCATGAATGCCGAACGGTTGACCCGTGTTGTCGCGCGCCTGGCCGCGCCCATCTTCCTTTTCCTTGCGACCGTCGCGCTGACGCCGGCGCATGCCGGGGCGCCGCACCCTGCGCCTGCCGCGTCGCACGAACCGCTGCAGTCCCTCGGCGCCGGTGCGGCCGAAGGCGTGTGGACGTGCCCGATGCACGCCGAGGTTCACGAGCACGCTCCCGGCAAGTGCCCCATCTGCAAGATGAAGCTCGTCAAGGCCAAGCCGAGGAGGGCCTGAGGTGCCGGTAAGGACGTTCGTCGTGCGGCCACACGCCTGAAGTCGCCGCCATGAAGTCGTCGCTTGTGCGTGCCTTGTACTACGCGGTGCTGCTGCTCGTTCCGCTCTGCGCCGCCGGCGTGGCCCTGTTTTCCGGGGCGCCTCCGGTGGCCGGCGGGGACGCGGTCATGCATGCCGCCCATGCGGCCGAGCCGGTCGCGCAGCTGGGGGGCGGCAACCCCGCGCAGAAGCGCTGGATCTGCCCCATGCACCCGCACATCGCCCAGGACCATCCGGGGACCTGCCCGATCTGCGGCATGGATCTCGTGGAGGCCGACGGCGGCCATGAGGCAGGCGGCGTCCAGGTCGATCCCGCCATGCAGCAGCGCCTGGGCGTGCGGCTCGCGCGCGTCGAGTCGCGCCGCCTCGCGCGGGAGGTGCATACCTACGGCACCGTCGTGGTCGACGAAGCCTCGGTCCGGGCGGTCAGCCCCAAGATCGAGGGCTGGCTCAGCCGCCTGTATGTCAGGGCCGTCGGCCAGCACGTCGCTGCCGGCCAGCTGCTGTACGAGATCTACTCGCCCGAGCTGGTGCAGCGCCAGCGCGAATACATCGAGCTGCTGCAGCGCCGCGACCAGTTACTCGAGAGCCTGTCCGACCGCTCCGGACAGAATGCCCAGGTGGCGGCCAGCCTGGCGCGCGAGCGCCTCCGCATGCGCGACAAGTTCGCCTACGCCGATGTCGGCGCGGCAACGCTGGCGGAAATCGAGCGCACCCACCGCACGGTCGACCGCGTCCCGGTGTTCGCCACGCGATCGGGCTACGTCACGCAGATCGGCGCGCGCGAGGGCGCGTTCGTCACGCCGGTGACGCCGCTGCTGACGCTGGCGGACAACGCCACCGTCTGGATCGACATCGCGCTGTACCCCGACCAGCTCGAATGGGTGAGGGAGGGCGACGCCGTCACGGTGCGCTTCCCCCGCAGCGGGCATCCGCCGCTGACCGGGCGTCTGCGCTTCGCGTCGCCGACGCTGGATCCGCTGAGCCGGACGGCGCGCGCGCGCCTCGAAGTGCGCAACACGGACGGGCTGCTGCGCCCCGGCGAATTCGCGGACGTCGTCATCGCGGCGGAGCCGCGCACGGCACTCGCCGTGCCGCGGTCGTCGGTGATCCGCACCGGCACCGGCGAGCGCGTCATGCTCGCGCGGGACGGCGGCCATTTCATGCCGGTTCCGGTCGAGACCGGCATCGAGAGCGGTGGCTACGTCGAGATCGTCGACGGCCTGCAGGAGGACGCTGAGGTCGCCGCAAGCGGGCAGTTCCTGCTCGATGCGGCCGCCTCGCTGGACGACGCCGCGCACCGCATGCAATCCGCGCCCTGAGCATGATCGGGCGCATCATCGAGTGGTCCCTGGCCCACCGCCTGCTGGTGCTGCTGGGCACGCTCCTGCTTGCGGGGTGGGGGGCGTATTCCGCGCGGACCGTCCCGCTCGACGCGATTCCCGACCTGTCGGACACCCAGGTCATCGTCAAGACGGCGTATCCCGGCCAGTCGCCGCAGGCCGTGGAAGACCAGGTGACCTATCCGCTGACCTCGAGCCTGCTGTCGGTGCCGGGCGCGACCGCGGTGCGCGGGTTTTCGATGTTCGGCGAATCGTATGTCTACGTCATCTTCAAGGATGGCGTCGATCCCTACTGGGCGCGTTCGCGCGTGCTCGAGTACCTTGCCCAGGCAAGCGGGCGCCTTCCGGCCGGCGTATCCCCCGCGCTCGGTCCCGACGCGTCGGGCGTCGGCTGGGTGTTCGAATACGCGCTGGTCGACCGGCATCATCGCTACGATCCCGACCAGCTGCGCGCGGTCCAGGATTTCTACCTGAAATACGAGCTGCAGAGCCTGCCCGGCGTCGCCGAAGTCGCCGCCGTCGGGGGCATGGCGCGGCAGTTCCAGATCGAGGTGGATCCCGATCGCCTCGCGGCCTATGGGCTGACCTGGGACAAGCTCGCCCAGGCGGTGCGCGACAGCAACCTCGCAGGCGGGGGCTCGGTGATTGAGATGGCGCGCGCGGAGTACATGGTCCGCGCCAACGGCTACCTCCGGACGCTGGACGATTTCCGCACCATTCCGCTGGGCGTCGATGCGCAGGGCGCGCCGGTCCGCCTGCAGGATGTGGCGCACGTCCAGACCGGCCCCGAGGCGCGCCGCGGCGTGGCCGACCTGGACGGCGAAGGCGACGTGGCCGGCGGCATCGTGGTCATGCGCTACGGCGCCAACGCGCTCGATACGGTGGCACGCGTCCGGGCGCGGCTGCAGGAACTGCAGGCCGGGCTGCCGCCAGGGGTCGAGCTGGTGGTGACCTACGACCGCTCGGGCCTGATCAAGCGGGCCATCGGCAATCTGCAGGAGAAGCTGGTCGAGGAGAGCGTCGTCGTCGCGCTGGTGTGCCTCGTGTTCCTGTTCCACGTGCGTTCGTCGCTGGTGGCCGTGGTCACCCTCCCGGTGGGCATCCTCGCCGCATTCATCGTCATGAAGGGGCAGGGCGTCAGCGCCAACATCATGTCGCTCGGCGGCATCGCGATCGCCATCGGCGCGATGGTCGATGCGGCGATCGTGATGATCGAGAACATGCACAAGCACCTCGAGCGTGCGGGCCCCGGGCGCGACTACTGGGTGGTGGCGCGCGAGAGCGCCACCGAGGTCGGACCGGCGCTGTTCTTCTCGCTGCTCATCATCACGGTGTCCTTTCTCCCGGTGTTCGCGCTATCCGGGCAGGAGGGCAAGCTGTTCGCGCCGCTGGCCTACACCAAGACCTACGCGATGGCGGCAAGCGCCGCGCTGGCGATCACCGTGACGCCGGTCCTGATGGGCTACTTCATTCGAGGACGCATCGCGGCCGAGCGCGGCAATCCCCTCAACCGCGCCATGCAGGCGCTCTACCGGCCGCTCCTGCTGGCCGCGCTGAGGCATCCGGGCGCGGTGCTGCTCGTCGCCGCGCTCGCGCTCGCCAGCGCGGCATGGCCGTTTTCCCGGCTCGGCAGCGAGTTCATGCCGCCGCTCTACGAGGGCGATCTCCTCTACATGCCCACCACCCTGCCCGGCGTGTCCGTCGACGAGGCCGCCAATATCCTGCAGGTCACCGATCGCCTGATCCGCCAGATGCCCGAAGTCGAGCGCGTCTTCGGCAAGGCCGGGCGCGCCGACAGCGCGACCGATCCGGCGCCGCTTTCGATGCTGGAGACGACGATCCTGCTCAAGCCGCGAAGCGAGTGGCCGGCCGGCGAGACGGTCGAGCAGCTGATCCGCAAGCTCGACCGTACGGTGCGCCTTCCGGGGCTCACGAACTCCTGGGGCTACCCGATCCGCACCCGCATCGACATGCTGTCCACCGGCATCCGCACGGCGGTCGGCATCAAGATCACCGGCCCCGATCTCGCCGGCATCGCGCAGCTCGCCGGCCGCCTCGAGACGGCGCTGAAGCGGGTTCCGGGCACGCGCGCCGTGTTCGGCGAGCGCGTCACCGGCGGACGCTACGTCGATATCGACATCGACCGTGCGCAGGCCGCGCGCTACGGCGTCACCGTCGCCGACATCCAGCGCCTGGTGCAGGGCGCCATCGGCGGCGAGACCATCGGCACCGTGGTGGACGGCCGCGAGCGCTATTCGATCAACCTGCGCTACCCGCGCGGCCTGCGCGATTCGATGGCGGCGCTGGCGGCCAGCCGCGTGACGACGCCGTCCGGCGGGCAGGTCCAGCTTGGCGAAGTTGCGCGCATTGCGATCACGGACGGTCCGGCCGAGATCAAGAGCGAGAACGGGCGCCTGGCCGGATACGTCTACATTGACATCGACGGGCGCGATCTGGGGAGCTATGTCGCCGCCGCCAAGCAGGCGATCGCGGCAGGCGTGCCGCTGCCGCCCGGCTATGCCATCGCCTGGTCGGGGCAGTACGAAAACCTCCAGCATGCCAAGCGGCGCCTGCAATGGCTGATTCCGCTGACCGTGCTGCTGGTGCTCGGGCTGCTGCACCTGCATTTCCGGCATGCCGGCAAGGTCGCGCTGGTCGCGGCATGCCTGCCGTTCTCGCTGGTGGGCGGCGTCTGGCTCGTGGCGTGGCTGGGCTACAACCTGTCCGTCGCGGTCGCCGTCGGATTCATCGCGCTCGCCGGCGTGGCGGCCGAGTTCGGCGTCGTGATGCTGCTCTACCTCGACCAGGCGATCGAGACGGCGCGGCGCGCCGGTCGGCTGGGCGATTCCGCCGACCTGCGGCAGGCGATCGTCGAAGGCGCGTTGATGCGCGTGCGTCCGAAGATGATGACGGTGGCGGTCGTCGTGGCGGGCCTGCTGCCGGTGATGTTCAGCGACGGCACCGGCTCGGAGACGATGAAGCGCATCGCGGCACCGCTCGTCGGCGGCATGCTGACCGCGCCGCTGCTGTCGCTCTTCGTCGTGCCGGCGCTGTATTGGGTGTGGCAGCGGCGCCAGTTCCGCTAGCTATCGGCCAGCTTGAGGCGCTTCCATAGCGTGGTGCGCGACATGCCGAGTCGGCGTGCCGCCTCGGCCTTGTTTCCGCCGGCTTCGGCCAGGGTGCGGGAAATGATCTCCGCTTCGTTCTCGAGCGGCCGACCGGTCCGGTAGTAGGGGCGAACCAGCGGCGCAGCGCCTGCGGGCGCGCGGGGCGTGGCGCGCTCGGCACCCTCGATCTCGGGTGGCAGGTCCGTCGGTCGGATGACCGCGTCGTCGGCGTGGACGAGCGCATACTCCAGTGCGTTGAAGAGCTGACGGATATTGCCGGGCCAGTCGTAGGCTTCGAGCGCCAGCAGGGCCTCGTGGGACAGCCGCATGTTTTCCCGCTTGTAGCGCGTCGACAGGTCGCCGAGCAACTTGTTGGCAAGCATCGAAATGTCCTCCTTGCGGTCGCGCAGCGGAGGAACGTGGAGGGGCAGGACGCGCAGGCGGTAATAGAGGTCCTCGCGGAACTGCCCGCGCTCGACCATCGCCGTCAGGTCGCGGTGCGTGGCCGCGATCACGCGGACGTTGACCGGGCGGGCATGGTTCTCGCCCAGTCGCACCACTTCCCGTTCCTGCAGCACGCGCAGCAATTTCACCTGGGTGCCGAGCGGGATTTCCCCGATTTCGTCCAGCAGCAGGGTTCCGCCATCGGCTGCCTCGAACCGGCCGATGCGCGCAATCGTTGCGCCGGTGAAGGCGCCCTTGGCGTAGCCGAACAATTCCGACTCCAGCAGGTTCTCGGGGAGCGATGCGCAGTGCACCGGAACATAGGGGCCCTTGGCGCGCTCAGAATTGTCGTGCAGCGCCTTGGCGACCAGTTCCTTGCCGGTGCCGCTCTCGCCGGTGAGGAGCACGCTGGCGTCGCTCTGGGCCGCGCGCAGGATTTGCGAGTACAGTTTCTGGATCGCGGGGCTGTGTCCCACCATGCTGCCCAGTTGCAGGCGCTCCGTGACGTTCTGCTCCAGCTCCGCCTCGCGCGAACGGTCGCGCAGGATGATCGCGCAGGCCACCGGCAGATTGTCGGAAGGCGGCAGCAGGCGGGCCCACATGCGCAAGCTTACCGAGGTGTGGTCAGGGCGCTCGAGGACAATGTCCTGAACGATGTCCTGGGCGCGGCTGCCTTGTGTCAGCGCGCACTCTCCGCGCAGTTCACAGGACTTTGCGCATTTCGTGCCCTGGAAGATGCTGGGGCACAGCAGGTCGATCAGGCTCTCGCCTTCGCGCCCCGTCATCTGCGCGGCTGCGCGGTTGGCCGCCAGGACCTTCCGGTTCTTGTCCAGGAAGAGCACCCCCTCTTCGAGACTGTCCAGAAACAGATTCAGCATGGAGATTGTCAGCATGATTCTTGATGTTTTATTGATGTATTTTAAATCAATGTTAAAGATAGCGTTGACTGCGAATCTGCACAAGCGTGTGCGCAGGATTCGGTGTCCTCAGGCTGCGGTAATGGAGGGTGCCGTCACGATCCGGGGGCCCCGCCGCGATGTGGGCGGGCGGGGCGCCGGGCGGGCACGGAAGTCGTTCAGGGGCGGGAGGCGTCGACCTGGCGCAATGCCCGCGTCACCGCGACCCAGGCGCCCAGCCAGCCGAACAGCGTGCTCAGCCCGAGCACAATTGCGCTGTCCAGGACAGTGGGCGGCAGCAGGTGAAAGCTCGAACCGTAGAGGGCCGCCAGATGCGCGACGGGCGCCTCCAGGACGGTGCCGGCCACGGCCAGCACGCCGCCTGCGGCGAGCCCGCCGAACAGCCCCTGCAGCGCGCCGACATAAAGAAATGGCCGGCGGACCTGACGGTCGGTGGCGCCGATCAGGCGGCTGACGTGGATTTCGTCGCGCCGGGCGAGCACCTGGGCACGGATCGCGTTGCCGGAGATTGCGACGAGGGCAATGGCGAACAGGCTGCCGAGCAGCCAGACGACGGTGCGGCCGATGTCGAGGCCCGCCTGCAGCCGCTCCGCCCACTGGCTGTCGAGATGGGTTTCCGCCACCCCCGGCAGCCCGCGCAAGGCCGCACCGACCCGTTCCAGCGCATCGCGCGAGGCGTCGCGGGGCCGCACCACCCATGCGTCCGGCAGCGGATTTCCCGCCAGGCCTGCCGTGACGTCGGCCAGCCCCTGGGTGGCGCTGAGCGCGGCCAGCGCAGCGTCCTTTGAAACGAAGCGGGCCTGGGCGATGTCGGGTCGCCGCAGCCGCGCCGCGATCGCCTGCTTCTGCGCTTCGGACGCCTGGGCGTCGACGAACACGCTGATTTCCGGCTGCGCCGGCAGGTTGCCGGCCACCCGGCCGAGATTCGCGAGGCCGAGGTAAAGGCCGCTCGGCAGGCTGATCGCCGCGCCCATCGCGAGCGCGGTGAGGGCTGTCGTGAACGGCTGGGCGCCGAGCCGGCGCAGCGCGGCGGCGAGCGCCCGGCGGTGATGACGCAGCCAGGCGATCATGCCGTCGCCTCCTCGATCCGCCCATGGTCGAGGTGCACGGTACGCCCACCCAGCGCGGTGATCGCACGTTCGTCGTGGGTGGCGATCACCAGCGTGGTGCCGACCTGGTGGAAGTCGCGGAACATCGCCATGATGTCGGCCGCATAGCCGGCGTCGAGGTTGCCGGTGGGCTCGTCGGCCAGCAGCAGGGCGGGGCGGCTCACGAGCGCGCGGGCGATGCACAGCCGCTGCTGCTCGCCGCCCGACAGGCTGACCGGATTGGCCTTCTCGCGGTCGAGCAGGCCGACCTTGTCGATCACCGCGCGCGCACGCTTCAGGGCCTCGCGGCGGTCGAAGCCGGCGATGTCGAGCGGCAGCACCACGTTCTCGATCACGTTGCGGTCGAACAGCAGCTTGTGGTCCTGGAACACCAGTCCGATGTTGCGGCGCAGGTAGGGTACGGCCCGCCGCGACAGCCGGCTGATGTTCTGGCCGTTGACCGACACCACGCCGCTGGTGGGGCGCTCGATCGCGGCGATCAGCTTCAGCAGCGTGCTCTTGCCGGCGCCCGAATGCCCCGTGAGGAAGACAAGTTCGCCTGCCTCGATGGCGAGGTCGACGCCGGATAGGGCCTCGTGCCCGCCGGGGTAGCGCTTGGTGACCTGGCTGAAGCTGATCATGCGGTGGCGGGCCTAGACGGAAAAGATGGCCTCGACGAACTCGCGCGCATCGAACGGCCTGAGGTCGTCCATGGTCTCGCCGACGCCGATGTAGCGCACGGGGATCGGCCGGGCCTGGGCGATGGCGGCGATCGCGCCGCCCTTGGCGGTGCCATCCAGCTTGGTCAGCGCGAGCCCGGTCACGCCGAGCGCGTCGTCGAAGGCCTTGACCTGGTTCACCGCGTTCTGTCCGGTGTTGGCGTCGAGCACCAGCAGCACTTCGTGCGGTGCGCCGGGGATGGCCTTCTCGATCACCCGCTTGACCTTCTTGATCTCTTCCATGAGGTGCAGCTGGGTCGGCAGCCGGCCGGCCGTATCGGCCAGCACGACGTCGATGTTGCGGGCGCGCGCGGCCTGGATGGCATCGTAGATCACCGCCGCCGAGTCGCCCTTCTCCTGGCTCACTACCGTGACGTTGTTGCGCTCGCCCCAGACCTGCAGCTGCTCGCGCGCCGCCGCGCGGAAGGTGTCGCCGGCCGCCAGCAGCACCGACAGGCCCTGCGACTGGTAGAGCTTGGCGAGCTTGCCGATGGTCGTGGTCTTGCCGGCGCCGTTGACGCCGGCCAGCATCAGGATGAAGGGCTTGTGCGGGGTGACGTCGAGCGGGGCCTGCAGCGGTGTCAGCAGATCGATCAGCGCCTGCTTCAGTGCGGCCTGCAGGTCGGCCGCCTCGGTGAGGTTGTCGCGCCGCACCTTCTTCTGCAGGGTGTCGAGCAGGGCATGGGTCGCGTCGACGCCTACGTCCGCGGTGATGAGGATCGTTTCAAGCTCTTCGAAGAGCTCGGCATCGATCTTGCGGCCGACGCCGAACAGGCTCGACAGCTGGCCGCCGAGCCGGTCGCGCGTCTTGGCGAGCCCCTGCTTGAGGCGCTGCGCCCAGCTCAGGCGCGGCTCGGCGGTCGGCTGGGCCGCGGGCTCGGCCGGCGGCGCTGCGGCAGGCACCTCGGCGGCAGGCGGTTTGGATTTGAAGAAACTAAACACGAATCGGGGTGGTCAGCAGAGCGGGTGGACGAACCGCCTAATCTTATCATTCGGCTACGGCTTATCATTCGGGCTCATAACGACAGAGGTGAAAACATGCGGGGCATGCGGGGAATGCTGCTGGCGCTGCTGGTCGGCAGTGCGCAGGCGGCGGTGACGGACGTCACGCTGGACAACGGCCTGCGGGTCATCGTCCAGGAAGACCATCGCGCGCCGGTGATGGTGTCGCAGGTGTGGTACCGCGCGGGATCGATGGACGAGTTCAACGGCACCACCGGGGTGGCGCACGTGCTCGAGCACATGATGTTCCGCGGCACGAAGGACGTGCCGTCGGGCGAGTTCTCCAAGCGCATCGCGGCGGCGGGCGGGCGCGAGAACGCGTTCACCAACCGCGACCACACGGCCTACTTCGAGCAGATGCAGAAGGACAGGTTGCCGCTGGCGATGCAGCTCGAGGCCGACCGGATGGCGAACCTCGTCATCCGCGACGATCTGTTCGCCAAGGAAATCCAGGTCGTGATGGAGGAGCGCCGGCTGCGCACCGACGACCAGCCGCAGTCGGTCGTGTATGAACGCCTGATGGCGACGGCCTATCAGGACCATCCCTACCGCCGGCCGATCATCGGCTGGATGGACGACCTCAAGCACATGACGGCGCAGGATGCCCGCGACTGGTACGCCCGCTGGTATGCGCCCAACAACGCGACGCTCGTCGTGGCGGGCGACGTCAAGGCGGACGACGTCATCGCGCTCGCCAGGCGCTATTTCGGGCCGATTCCGGCGCGTCCCCTGCCGGAACGCAAGCCGCAGAGCGAGCCCGCGCAGATCGGCGAGAAACGCATCGCCGTCAAGGTGCCGGCGAAGCTGCCCTACCTCCTGATGACCTGGCACGCGCCCGTCCTGCGGGACTGGCAGCAGGACACCACGCCCTATGCGCTGCAGATCCTCGCCGGCGTGCTGTCCGGCAACGATTCGGCGCGCCTGCAGAGCGCACTGGTCAAGCGCCGGCAGATCGCGGTCAGCACGAGTGCCGGCTATGACGCGGTGTCGCGCGGCCCCGGCATGTTCATGGTCGATGCGACGCCGGCGCCGGGCAAGTCGGCGGCCGAGCTCGAACAGGCGATCCGCGCGGAGCTCGAGCGCGTCCGGCACGACGGCATCAGCGAAGCCGAGCTCGCGCGGGTCAAGGCGCAGGTCATCGCGTCGGACGTCTATCAGCGCGATTCGCTGTTCTACCAGGCGATGCAGCTCGGCGAGTACGTCACCGCCGGACTGCCGCCCGCGGCACTCGAGCATCGGGTCGACAAGCTGCGCAAGGTGACCGCCGCCGAGGTGCAGGCCGCCGCCCGGCAGTGGCTGCAGGACGACCGCTTGAGCGTCGCCGTGCTCGATCCCCAGCCCATGCAGGCCGGGGCACACCCTGCCGCCATTCCGGGAGCCCGCGATGTCCATTAAGGCCTTTTGCATTGCCCTGTTGCTGAACCTGCCGCTGGCGGCGCATGCCGCGCTTGCGATCCAGCACTGGCAGACGCCGCAGGGGGCGCGCGTGATCTTCGTCGAGAGCCACCAGCTGCCGATCCTCGACATCTCGGTCGATTTCGCCGCCGGCAGCGCGCGCGATCCGGCGGGCCAGGCGGGACTCGCCCAGCTGACCCACACCCTGCTCGACCAGGGCGCCGGCGGCCTGTCCGATACGGCCATCGCGCATCGCCTGGCCGACGTCGGTGCGGAGCTGGGCGGCACGTTCGATCGCGATCGCGCCGGGGTCACGCTGCGCACGCTGGTGTCGGCGCCGGAACGGAACGTGGCACTCGACATCCTCGCGCGGGTGCTGCAGCAGCCGGATTTCCAGCCGGCCGTGATGCAGCGCGAGAAGCAGCGCCTCATCGCCGGGATTCGCGAGGCGGAGGCGGACCCCGGCTCGGTCGCGGAAAAGGCGTTCTATCGCGCCGTCTACGGCGATCATCCCTATGCGCACGACGAGGCCGGCGAGCCGGCCGAGATCGAGCGCCTGACGCGCGCGGGCCTGCAGCAGTTCTACCGGATCCACTACGGCGCGCCGAACGCGGTCATCTCGATGATCGGCGACATTTCGCGGGCCGAGGCGGAGGCGATCGCGGCGCGGCTCGCGAGCGGGCTGTCGCGGGCGCCGGCGGTGGCGTCCTTGCCGCAGCCTGTCGCGGCAGCGGCCATGGAAAGGCGCATCGCCTTTCCGTCCGAGCAAAGCCACGTGCTGATCGGCGCGGTGGGCGTCGCGCGCACCGACCCCGACTTCTTTCCGCTGTTCGTCGGCAACTACGTACTCGGCGGCGGCGGCTTCGATTCGCGCCTGATGCGCGAGGTGCGCGACAAGCGCGGCTACGCCTACAGCGCCTACAGCTATTTCTTCCCGATGGGGGTGGCGGGGCCGTTCCAGCTCGGCCTGCAGACCCGGCGCGAGCAGACCGACGCCGCGCTGGCGGTGGCGCGGGACACCGTGCGGCGCTTCATTGCCGAGGGCCCCACCGAGGCCGAGCTCGCCCAGGCCAAGGCCAACCTCACCGGCGGCTTTCCGCTGCGCATCGACAGCAACAAGAAGATCCTCGACTACCTGGCGGTGATCGGCTTCTACCGGCTGCCGCTGGATTACCTCGATACCTGGGTCGCCAAGGTCGATGCCGTCGACGTCGCGGCGGTGAAGCAGGCCTTCGCGCGCCACATCGACCCCGACCGGCTGGTGACCGTGGTGGTGGGCGCGAGCGATGCGCGCTAAGCATGCGGCGCCGCGGCGCGCGCACGGTGCCTCCAATCGGGTGCGGATCATCGGCGGGCAGTATCGCCGGCGGTTGCTCGAGTTTCCCGATGGCGCCGGCCTGCGGCCCACCCCCGACCGGGTGCGCGAGACGCTGTTCAACTGGCTGGGGCAGGACCTCCCGGGGTGGACCTGCCTCGATCTCTTTGCCGGCAGCGGCGCGCTCGGATTCGAGGCGGCGTCGCGCGGCGCGGCGCGGGTCGTGATGATCGAGCGCGATGCCCGCGCGCTTGCCGCGCTGGAGAAGAACCGCACGCTGCTGGCCACGATCCCGGTCGAGATCGTGCGCGCCGACGCGCTCGCCTGGCTTGCGAATACCCGCGAGACCTTCGATCTGGTGTTCGTCGATCCGCCGTTCGACAGCGGCCAGGCCGGTCCGGTGCTGGCCGACCTGGTGCGCCATCTCAACGCGGGCGGGCAGGTCTACGTCGAGCAGGCGACGGACGTGATCGCGCCGCCGGGGTTTATCATCCACCGGAGCGGGCGCGCGGGGCGCTCGCACTTCGCCCTGCTCGTCAAGGAATAATCCATGCTGACAGCCGTCTACCCCGGCACTTTCGATCCCATAACGCGCGGCCACGAGGATCTCGTGCGGCGGGCGGTGCGCCTGTTCGACCGCGTCGTCGTGGCGGTGGCGGAATCGCGCAACAAGCGGCCCTTCTTCAGCATGGACGAGCGGGTGGCGATGACGCGCGACGTGCTGGCCGACGTCCCGCATGTGCGGGTGGAAGGTTTCTCCGGCCTGCTGATCGACTTCGTCGCCGAGCAGGGCGCGATCGCCGTGCTGCGGGGGTTGCGCGCGGCCTCCGACTTCGAGTACGAATTCCAGCTCGCGGGGATGAACCGCAATCTCAAGCCGGACATCGAGACGCTGTTCCTGACGCCATCCGACCAGTACATGTTCATCTCGGCCAGCATGATCCGCGAGATCGCGCAGCTGGGGGGCGACGTGACGCCCTTCGTCCACCCGTTGGTGTCCAGGCGATTAAGTGAGAAAATAAGTAAAAGCTGATATGACCCGGAGAACGACATGGCCTTGATGATCACGGACGAATGCATCAACTGCGACGTCTGCCTGCCCGAATGCCCGAACGAAGCGATTTCCCAGGGCGACGAGATCTACATCATCGACCCCAACAAGTGCACCGAATGCGTCGGCCATTACGACACGCCGCAGTGCGTCGAGGTGTGCCCGGTCGACTGCATTCCCAAGAACCCCGACTACCCGGAAACCAAGGACCAGCTGCAGGAGAAGTTCCTGCGTTTGACCGCGAACAAGTAGGCGCTCAGGCCGTCCTGGCCAGGCGGGCGCCGCCGAGTTCGTCCGCGAGCGCCTCGGCGATGCGCGCGTTGATGCGCGCCAGGCTTTCGAGCTGATCGCTCACGCTGCCCATCGCCGTTTCCAGCTCGGCGATGCGCTCGTCGAGCGTTTCGGTCGCGGCATGGATGCGGCTGACGCTTTCCAGCCGCCGCTTGAGCTGGATCTTGTGCTCGCGGACCTGCGTTTCCATCGGCGCGATCAGCGCCTTGAGCCAGGCCTCGGTTTCGCTGTTGGCGAGTTCGAACACCTGCACCACCTTGCTTGCCAGCGTCTCGAAGAAGCGTGCGGTCAACTGGTGCTGGCCCACCGTCAGCATGCTGAACACGGTGTTGAAGCGCTCGTCGAAGATGCGCTCCAGCCGCGCCATCTCCTTGCGGTATTTCTGCAGGCTGTGATCGGGCGGGTTGACCGCTGCCAGCCCGTGCTCGTCGCTGAACTTCTGATACATCGCGGTCATCATCGCGCGGATTTCCCTGATGGCCTCCGCCGCGGCGACCAGGTTCGCCTCCACCTGACGGAAGAAGCGGCCCATCGCGTCGCGCAGGCCGACGCTGAAATGGCTCTTCTCCATCGCGGTGCGCGTCTGCCGCACCTCGCGCCGCAGCGTGTCCATCCCGAGGTGGCGGCGCAGCGTCTCGACCTGCGTCGCGAACACGTTGCGCAGCGCGTTGAACTGCTCGAGGCCGCGTTCGAACTGCTGCTTGTCCTCGTTCGCCTTGACCATCATGTGCTGGATGACGTCACGGTTCTTCCCGCGCAGCCCGTGCAGTTCGTCGACCTGGTCCTGGATGGTTGCGAGGCGCGTTTCCAGCAGCTCGGTCGTCTTCACCACCACGTCCTCGACGGCGGCCTGCGACGATTCGCTCACCAGCGCCTGCTTGCAGGGAATGAGCTCCTGGCTCAGCGCCGTCTCCAGGGCAGACAGGCGGCTTCGCGCCAGCAGGTCGTGGTCGCCCTTGACCTTGGCGACGAGCGCCTTCTGCGCCGACACCGGATACACCTGGCTCGGCGGCAGGTCCAGCAGCGCCGCGCTGCCGGCGACCTGCTTGGCGATTTCGGCGTCGATCTGCGCCGGCGTCTTGAGTTCGTCCCACAGGCCGTCGATCTTGTTCAGCACGACCAGGCGTGCGCGGCTGCCGCCCTGCACCGGCGCGATGTACTGGCGCCAGATCTCGATGTCGGACTTGGTGACGCCGGTGTCGGCCGCCAGCAGGAACAGCACCGCATGGGCATTGGGCAGCATGTTGAGCGTCAGCTCGGGCTCGGTGCCGATGGCGTTGAGGCCGGGCGTGTCGAGGATGACCAGCCCCTGCTTCAGCAGGGGATGCGGGAAGTTGATCAGCGCATGGCGCCAGCGCGGGATCGCGATGCTGCCGTCCCGTTCCAGGCTGCGCGCGGTTTCCTCGTCGGCGGGGTTGACCAGGCCGAACGCCTGCGCCGTGGCGACATCGACCTGCAGCGTGTCCGCGAGCCGCATCAGCGTCGCGCTCATGTCGTCGGCGGAATCGAGGTTCAGCGGGAATTCGGTCCAGGCTTCCGGATCGCGCTTGAAGTCGGCGATGCTGCCTTCGCGCGTGCGGGTGTCGATCGGCAGCAGCCGCAGCGAAGGGCGGCGCGTGGGGTCGAAGTGCAGCTCGGTCGGGCACATGGTGGTGCGCCCGGCGGAGGAGGGCAGCACGCGCTGCCGGTAGTCCGAGAAGAAGATCGCGTTGATCAGCTCGGACTTGCCGCGCGAGAACTCGGCGACGAAAGCGACGTTCAGCGTGTCCGCCTGCAGCCGGCCGAGCAGCTGGTTGAGCCGCAGCTCGGATTCGGCATCGCCCAGCTCCTGGGCGCCGAGCCAGTCGCGCAGCGCCTCGATGCGAACGTAGACGGCGTCGCGCCAGGCGCTGTATTGCTCGAATTCGTCAACCAGGGTGGGGGCGTTCATGGGGCGGTCGCCGGAACAGGGGACATTCGGTTAACGACATGTTAGCCGCAAACTTGATCGCCGCGCAGCACGGGATCAGCGCTGGCAGGTCGGGCAGTAGAAGCTGGCGCGCTGGCCCTGCACGATGCGGCGGACCGGCGTGCCGCAGGTCTTGCACGGCAGGCCGGCGCGGTCGTACACGCGCGTCTGCAGCTGGAAGTACCCCGGCTCGCCGTCGCTTGCGACATAGTCGCGCAGCGAGCTGCCGCCGGCAGCGATGGCGGCCGCCAGCACCCGCTTGATCGCCTCGGCCAGCCGTGCGCAGGCCGGCCGGCTCAGGCGCTGCGCGGCCGTGGCCGGCCGTATGCCTGCGTGGAACAGCGATTCCGAGGCGTAGATGTTGCCGACGCCCACCACGACCGACGCGTCCATGATGACCTGCTTGATCGCGGCGTTGCGGTGCCGGCACTGGGCATGCAGGTAGACCGCGTCGAAATCTGGCGTCAGCGGCTCCGGCCCGAGGTGGGCGAGCAGCGGATGACGGGCCGCATCGGCGGTCCACAGCACCGCGCCGAAGCGGCGCGGATCGCGCAGCCGCAGGGTGGTGCCGTCGTCGAACAGCCAGTCCACATGGTCGTGCGCCGCGGCAGGTTCGCCCGGCGCGGCGAGGCGCAGGCTGCCCGACATGCCCAGGTGGACGAGCTGGGTGACCCGGCCGAAGTCGAACAGCAGGTACTTGCCGCGCCGTGTCATGTCGACGAGCTTGCGTCCCGCGAGCTGGCGCTCGAGATCGGCCGGGACCGGCCAGCGCAGGTGCGGATTGCGTACCGTGATGCGCCGGAGCGTGCGACCGCGCAGGCGCGGCAGCAGCCCCAGGCGCGTGGTTTCGACTTCGGGCAGTTCGGGCATGACGGGGCGATGGTTGGCTACGGTCGGGACGCGCCGGAAACGGCATCCGGTTCGGCGATCTTTGTCGGCAAGCGGGAACCGAACCGGTACACTGCGATTCTATAGAATCGCGCCCGCTTCGCAGCCATTTTTCCATCTTGAACGTCCGATTTTCCCTCCTGCTGGTGCTGCTCGTCAGCGGCCCCGCTTTCGCTGCGGATCCCTTCAAGGTGTTCGAGCGCACGCCGCCGACGCCGGCCGCCGAACTGCGGCCGTTCGCCACCTGCGACGCATCGGCCCCGGCGGGCCCGATCACGCTCGCCCAGGCAGTCGAACGGGCCTTGTGCGCGAACCCGGCCACCCGCAGCACTTGGCTCACGGTGCGGCTGCGTGCCGCCGAACTGGGACAGGCCTACAGCGCCTACCTTCCCGGCGTGACCGTCAGCGGCAGCCGGGCGCGCGCGGGAAGCGACGTGCTGCCGAACGATCGCAATGCCTGGCAGTTCGGGCTCGATGCGCAGTACCTGCTGTTCGATTTCGGCGGGCGCGCGGCGCGGCGCGATGCGGCCGAGTCGCTGCTCGCGGCCGCACGTGCGAGCCATGACGCCGGCGTGCGGCAGGTGTACCTGCAGACGGTGAGCGCCTATTTCGGCCTGCTGACCGCGCAGGGCGCCGTGGCGGTCGCGCGCGAGGCCGAGGCCTCGGCGCTCGCCGCGTTCGAGGCAGCGTCGGCGCGCGTCGCCGCCGGCACCGCCATCCCGTTCGACCGCCTGCAGGCGAAGACCGTCTATGCGCAGCGCCAGATCGACCGCATCCGCGCCGAAGCCGCCGCCGCGCAGGCGCTCGGAACGCTGGCGGCGCTGATGGGGGACGCCCGCCAGACCGGCTTCAGCGTGATCGACGAGGAGCCGGCCTTCAGCCAGGCGCCGGATCTCAGCGGGCCGCTCGATGCGCTGATCGACGCCGCGCGCGACCGGCGGCCCGACCTGCGGGCCGCCGAAGCCACGGTGCGCGCCCGCCAGGCGGACGTGCGCAGCGCGAAGGCGGCGGGCAAGCCGAGCCTGTCCGCGTTCTACGACGCCCAGCGGCAGAATGGGGGCGGCCTCGCATCGACGAGTTCCAGCATCGGCGTCAACCTGACGATTCCGCTGTTCACCGGTTACCGCAGCACCTACGAGGTCGCCGCCGCGCGCACGCAGGCCGAGCTGGCCGCGACGGAACGCGATCGCGTGGCCAATCAGGTGGCGCTCGACGTCTGGCAGGCGTACTACAAGGTGAAGAGCGAGACCGAGGCGGACCGCCGCAGCGGCGAACTGGTCGACAGCGCCGTCGCGGCCGAAAGGCTGGCGCTCGGCCGCTACCGCGCGGGACTCGGCATCCTGCTGGACGTGCTGAGCGCGCAGGCCAACCTCGCCCTGGCGCGGCAGACGCAGCTGCAGACGCGGCTCGGGCTGAGGGTGGCGCGCGCCGAACTGGCACAGGCCATGGGAGACTTGAGTTGGGACTGGCTGGAACCGTCCGGACAGGAAGGGAAGCGATGAGAAAGATTGTCGTAGGGGTGCTTCTGGTCGCGGCGGCGCTTGCCGCCGGCTGGTGGTGGAGCGGCACGCGCAAGGCAGCGGAACCGCAATATCGCACCGCGACCGTGGACCGCGGCGACATCGCCGCCGAGGTTTCGGCCAATGGCACGCTCAATCCGGTGACCCTGGTGAACGTCGGCACCCAGGTGTCCGGCACGGTTCGGCGCATCGAGGCCGACTTCAATCAACCGGTGAAGGCCGGGCAGGTGCTGGCGGAACTCGATCCGGCGCTGTTCGAGGCAGCGCTGGCGCAGAGCAGCGCCAACCTCGCCAATGCCCGCGCGCAGCTGAAACTGGCCGAGGCGAACGCGGCGCGCATGCAGACGCTCTTCAAGCAGGACTATGTCTCGCGGCAGGAGTTCGACCAGGCGCTGGCGGCGCGTGAGCAGGCAGCGGCGCAGGTGCGGCTGGCGAGCGCGCAGGTGACGCGTGACCGCACCAACCTGGGCTTCTCGATCATCCGCTCGCCGGTCGACGGGACCGTGATCAACCGCCAGGTCGACGTCGGCCAGACCGTCGCCGCCAGCTTCCAGACGCCGACGCTGTTCCAGATCGGCAAGGACCTCACGCGGATGCAGATCGATTCCACCGTGTCGGAAGCCGACATCGGACAGATCAAGGTCGGCCAGCGCGTGAAGTTCCGCGTCGATGCGTTTCCCGATACCGAATACACCGGATCTGTGCGACAGGTGCGGCTCAACGCCAAGACCGAGCAGAGCGTCGTCACCTACAACGTCGTCGTCGACGTCGCCAACCCGGATCTGGCGCTGATGCCGGGGATGACCGCCAACCTGCAGGTCGAGGTCGAAAGCCGGAAGAACGTGCTGCGGGTACCGACGACGGCACTGCGCTTCCGGCTCCGTGCCGCGCCGGGCGAGGCCGCCGTCAAGGTGCGTGGTGCCGCGGTCTACCGCCTGGTCGACGGCAGGCCGCAACGGGTGCCGGTCAAGACCGGCATCAGCGACAAGGCCTACACGGAAATCGTGCGCGGCGACCTCAAGCCGGGCGACGCCGTGATCGTCGCCGACCTTTCGGTGCAGAAGGAAAACAGCGGCATGCGCGGACGCCTGTTCTGATGAACGCGTCGCATCCGCTGATCGAGGTGGCCGAGGTCGAGAAGGACTACCCGACGGGGGCGGGCGTGTTCCATGCGCTGCGCGGCGTGAGCCTCAGCATCGGCGAGGGCGAGTTCGTCGCCATCATGGGCGCGTCGGGTTCCGGCAAGAGCACCTTCATGAACCTGCTCGGCTGTCTCGACCGGCCGACGCGGGGCCGCTACCGCCTCGCCGGCCGTGACGTCGGCAGCCTCTCGTCGGACGAGCTTGCCGCCCTGCGCAACCGCGACATCGGCTTCGTGTTCCAGGGCTTCAATCTGCTGCCGAAGCTCACCGCACTCGACAACGTCGCGCTGCCGCTGATGTATGCCGGCATGGGGCGCGAGGCCCGCCGGCGGCAGGCGCAGGCCATGCTCGACCGCGTGGGCCTCGGCGACCGTTCTCATCACACGCCGCTGCAGTTGTCGGGCGGCCAGCAGCAGCGCGTGGCGATCGCACGCGCGCTGGCCACGCATCCGCGTCTCATCCTCGCCGACGAACCGACCGGCAACCTCGATACCGAGACGAGCCGCCAGGTGATGACATTCTTCAGCCAGCTCAATCGCGAGGAAGGCATCACGCTGGTGCTGGTGACGCACGAGCCCGACATCGCAGCCTACGCCCAGCGGCGCATCCGTTTCCAGGACGGCCGCGTCATCGAGGATCGAGCCGAGGCCGCCGCATGATCTTCAGCAGTCTGCTCGAGACCGCCTGGCACGCGCTCGTCACGCACCGCATGCGCAGCTTCCTGACCATGCTCGGCATGGTCATCGGCGTCGCTGCGGTCATCCTCATGCTGGCGATCGGCCAGGGCGCGCAGACGATGGTGCGGAGCGCGATCGAGTCGATGGGCAGCAATCTCTTCATCATCATGTCGGGCGCGGTCTCGTCGGGGGGCGCGCGTGTCGCCACCGGAACCGCACCCTCGCTCACCTTCGCCGACGCCGACGCGATCCGCGAACTGCCCGACATCGTCGCGGCCGCACCGGTATTCCCGGGCGGCGCGCAGATCATCTACGGCGGCGTCAACTGGAACACCTCGGTGTACGGCACGACGCCGGACTATGCCGTGGTCCGCGACTGGTCGATGGCCTCGGGCAGCTTCTTCAGCGAGGCCGACGTGCGCCGCGGCGCGCGCGTTGCCGTTCTCGGCGCCGTGGTCGCGAACGAGCTGTTCGGCGACGAGAATCCGATCGGCAAGATCATCCGCATCAAGCAGGCGCCGTTCGAGGTGATCGGCGTGCTCGCGGCGAAGGGCCAGAGCCTCGACGGCCGCGACCAGGACGACACCGTGCTGGTGCCGATCACCAGCGCGCAGCAGAAGATCTTCAGCAGCACGCTGCGCAATCGCGCCCGCTTCATCATGGCGCAGGCCATTTCGGACAAGCGCATGGACGCAGCCGAAGCGGCCATCAATGACCTGCTGCGCGTGCGGCACCGGATCGGCGTCGGACAGGACGACGACTTCACCGTACGCAACCTGACCGCGCTCGCCGAGACCGCCGCTTCCACCACCCGCATCATGAGCCTGCTGCTCGGCGCGATCGCGGCCATTTCGCTGGTGGTGGGCGGCATCGGCATCATGAACATCATGCTGGTGTCGGTGACCGAGCGCACCCGCGAGATCGGCATCCGCATGGCGATCGGGGCCCGTCGCCGCGACGTGCTGTGGCAATTCCTGATCGAGGCGCTGACGCTGTCGCTGACCGGCTGCGGCATCGGCCTGCTGTTCGGCGTCGGCGGGGCCTGGCTGGTCGGCCACTTCGCCGGACTGCCGGTGGACGTCACGGCGACGTCGGTCCTGCTTGCCGTCGGGGTGTCCTTCCTGATCGGCGTCTTCTTCGGTTTCTATCCGGCGCGGCGCGCCGCGGGGCTGGATCCCATCGAGGCGCTGCGCACGCAATGACCGCCCGCGAACCTTGCATACAGGCCGGCCTCTAACGCTTAGAATCGGCCCATGCCCCACCCATTAGGCACACCATGACCTCTCTCAAGCTCCTTCCTCTCTGCGCTGCGCTGGTGCTCGCGACCGGGTGCAGCCAGCTCGGCGTCAAGCCCGCCCAGCCCGCGGCGACGGCAACGCAGCCGCAGCCGCCCGCCGTGGCGGCGACGCCGCATGCGGCCGCGCCCGCGCCCGACGCCATCGATCCCGCCAGCCTGCCGAAGCAGCCCCTCACCCCGGACATCCTGTTCAAGTTCCTCGTCGCCGAGGTGGCGGGGCAGCGCGGGGACATCGCCCTTGCCGATGCCACCTATCTCGACCTGGCGCGGCAGACGCGCGATCCCCGCATCGCGCGACGCGCCGCCGAAGTGGCGATGTTCGCGCACGACCAGGCGGGTGCGCTCGACGCGGCACGGATATGGGCGGGCGCGGAGCCGGGCTCCGATCGCGCACGGCAGACGCTGGCGGTCCTGCTGCTGGGCGAGGGCCGCTTCGCCGAGGCGGAGCCGGTGTTGCGTGAGCTTCTCAAGCAGGACACGGCGACCGGCTTCCTTCATCTGTCAGCCCTGATGGGCCGGGTGCGCGGCAGCGCGGACGGCGTGGCCCTCATCGAGCGGCTGGCCGCCGATTATCCGGACCTGCCCGAGGCACGCATTGCGGTGGCCCAAGCCGCCGCAACGGCCGGGGACAACGGCAAGGCGCTGGCGGCGCTTGCGGAAGCCGAGCGCCTGCGCCCGGGCTGGGAGCCGGCGGCCCTGCTGCACGCCCAGCTTCTCGACCGCACGTCGCATGCCGACGCGCTGGCTTTCATGCAGGGCTTCCTCGCCGCCCACCCCGACGCGCGCGAACTGCGGCTGGCCTACGCGCGCGCCTTGGTGAACGCCAACCGCCTCGATGCCGCACGCACCGAATTCACCCGGCTGACCCGCGATTTCCCCGGCAATGCGGAAGTCAGCTTCGCCGCGGGCCTGCTCTCCCTGCAGATGGGTGACGCCGCCACCGCGCGCGATCTCCTCGCGCAAACGCTCGAAAACAAGCCGCGTGATCCGAACGCCGTGCAGTTCTATCTCGGACAGGCGGCCGAGCAGCTGAAGCAGCCCGACGTCGCCGCGACGCACTATGCGCGGATCGAGGGCGGCAGCTATCTGGTGCCGGCGCGCGCGCGCCAGGCTGCGCTGCTGGCGCAGGCGGGCAAGCTCGACGAGGCCGTCGCACTGCTGAAGGCCACCCGCGGCGAGAACACCGCCCAGAACGTCCGGCTGATCCAGGCCCAGGCCGAGGTGCTGCGCGAGGCCAAGCGCTACCCGGCGGCCTTCGCCGCGCTGTCCGACGGGCTCAAGCGCTATCCCGACTCGGCCGACCTGCTGTACGACCATGCCATGGCGGCCGAAAAGCTGGGCAAGCTCGACGTCCTGGAGTCCGACCTGCGCCGCGTGATCATCCTGCGTCCCGACGACGCCCAGGCTTACAACGCGCTCGGCTATACGCTGGCCGACCGCACCAAGCGCGTGGACGAGGCGATCAAGCTGCTCGACAAGGCGCTGGCGCTGGCGCCGGAGGACCCCTTCATTCTCGACAGCGTCGGCTGGGCGCAGTACCGCGCCGGCAACCTGGCACGGGCACAGGACTACCTCGAGCGTGCCTACAAGCTGCGCCCGGACCCGGAGATCGCGGCCCATCTGGGTGAAGTGATGTGGTTCCGCGGACAGCGCGACGAGGCGGGGAAGCTCTGGCAGAGCAGCCTGCAGAACCATCCGCAGAACGAGGTGCTGCTGGAAACGCTGCGCCGCCTCAAGCCCTGATGCGCGCATCATTCGCCGCAGCGCTGCTGGCGCTCGTCCTCGGTGGTTGTGCCTCGGTCGCGCCAGCCCCGCCGGGTGCGCTGGAAGGGGCGCGCCCGGCGGCCAACTGGACGCTGCAGGGGCGCATCGGCGTGCTGAGCAGCGAGCAGAACATGTCGGGCCACATCCGCTGGCAGCACCGCGCGGAATCCGACGATCTGCTGCTGACCTCGCCGCTCGGGCAGGGTGTCGCGCGCATCGTGCGCGATGGCGCGGGGATCGCGCTTGAACTGCCGAATCAGCCGGTTCGCCGTGCGCGCGATGCGGATACGCTGACGCGGGAGGCGCTCGGCTACGAACTGCCGGTGGCCGGCCTGGCCTGGTGGGTGCAGGCCCGCCCCGCGCCCGGACAGCCGTTCGAAGCGACCCGCGACGGTTCGGGCCGCCTGACGCAGCTCAAGCAGGATGGCTGGACCATCGATTACCTGCAGTACGAGGATGCCATGCCGGCGCGGCCGCGCAAGCTGGTCGTCGCGCGCGAAGGGCTGGAACTGCGCCTGGTGGCCGACCAGTGGACGGACGAATGAGCCACGCCTATCCGGCCCCCGCCAAGCTCAACCTGTTCCTGCACGTCACCGGCCGCCGCGCCGATGGCTACCACCTGCTGCAGAGCGTGTTTCGGCTGATCGATCGGAGCGACACCGTCCATCTCGGCTTGCGCGAGGACGGCCGTGTGGTGCGCGAGGGCGACTTGCCCGGCGTGCCGGAGGAACATGACCTGACGGTGCGCGCGGCGCGCCTCCTGCAGGCGCATGCGCCTGAAGGGGCGGGCGTCGGCATCCGCCTCGAGAAGGTGCTGCCCATGGGCGGTGGGCTGGGCGGCGGCAGTTCGGATGCCGCTACCGTGTTGCTCGCGCTGAACCGTCTCTGGCAGGTGAACCTGCCGCGCGAGGCCTTGCAGAAGCTCGCCCTGCGGCTGGGGGCCGACGTGCCGGTGTTCGTATTCGGCCGGACCGCGTTTGCCGAGGGGGTGGGCGAGGTCCTCCGCCCGATCGATGTTCCTGCGGCCTGGTATGTGGTGCTGGTGCCGCCGGTGCAGGTGCCGACCGCTGCAATTTTTGCGGCGCCGGAATTGACACGAAACACGCCAGCCCTCAAAATAGCGCCCTTTTCCGCAGGCATGGGTCACAACGACCTGCAGCCGGTGGTCGTGGAACGCTACCCGGAAGTGGCTCGCCATCTCGATTGGCTGGGCCGGTTCGGCGAAGCGCGCATGACTGGATCCGGCGCCTGCGTGTTCGCAGCGTTCGGGACGGAAGCGGCGGCACGCGACGTGCTGCAGCAGCTGCCCGCGACGATGCAGGGTTTTGTGGCGCAGGGTCTCGACCGGCATCCGCTGTACGATTTCTGCGCCTGAGCAGTGCCCGTTGGGGAGTCGCCAAGTGGTAAGGCATCGGATTTTGATTCCGACATTCGTAGGTTCGATCCCTACCTCCCCAGCCAGAATTTAGCGAGCAGCCGCCGGTGGCGGCTGTTTTTGTTGTTGTCCCGCCAAACCGCCGGAGACTCGCGTGTCCATAGACAATCTGATGGTGTTCACGGGGAATGCCAATCCCCGTCTGGCCAACGATGTGGTGCGCCATCTCAACATCCACCTCGGGCGTGCGACCGTGTCGCGCTTTTCCGACGGCGAGGTGATGGTCGAGATTCTCGAGAACGTCCGCGGCAAGGACGTGTTCGTGCTGCAGTCGACCTGCCAGCCGACCAACGACCACCTGATGGAAGTGATGGTGATGGTCGACGCGCTGAAGCGCGCCTCGGCTGCCCGCATCACCGCGGCGGTGCCGTACTACGGCTACGCGCGGCAGGATCGCCGCACCCGCTCGGCGCGCGTGGCGATCACCGCCAAGGTGGTGGCGAACATGCTGCAGGGCGCGGGGGTCGACCGCCTGCTGACGATGGACCTGCACTCGGACCAGATCCAGGGCTTCTTCGACATCCCGGTCGACAACATCTATTCCAGCCCGATCCTGCTCGGCGACATCTGGAAGCGCAACCATCCCAACCTGATGGTGGTGTCGCCGGACGTGGGCGGCGTGGTGCGGGCGCGGGCGATCGCCAAGCGCCTCGAATGCGATCTGGCGATCATCGACAAGCGCCGCCCCAAGCCGAACGTGGCGAAGGTGATGCACATCATCGGCGACGTCAAGGATCGCACCTGCATCATCATGGACGACATGGTCGATACGGCCAACACGCTGTGCGAGGCGGCCAATGCGTTGAAGGAACACGGCGCGCAGAAGGTGATGGCCTACTGCACGCACGCGGTGCTGTCGGGCAGCGCCGCCGAGCGCGTGACGAATTCCGCGCTCGACGAACTGGTGGTGACCGACACCATCCCGCTGCGCGACGACGCGCGCGCGTGCAAGAAAATCCGGCAATTGTCGGTGGCTGAGCTGCTGGCGGAAACGATCCGCCGCATCAGCAACGAGGATTCCGTCAGCTCGCTCTTCATCGAGTAGGGCTGCGCGAATGCCCCTGGTCGCGGGGGCTCTTATGTCAACCAAGGAGAAATCTCATGGAAATCGAAGTCATCGCCAACAAGCGTGAAGCGCAAGGGTCGAGTGCGAGCCGCCGCCTGCGCCACGCCGGCAAGGTCCCGGGCATCGTCTACGGCGGCACCGCCGCCCCGATGCAGATCGAGCTGGATCACAACGCCCTCTACCATGCCCTGCGCAAGGAAGCCTTTCATGCATCCGTCCTGACGCTCAACGTCGACGGCGCCAAGGAATCGGTCCTGCTGCGCGACACCCAGTGGCATCCCTACAAGCAGCAGGTGCTGCACATCGATTTCCAGCGCGTCGACAAGGATCACAAGATCCACGTCAAGGTGCCGCTGCATTTCCTCAACGCCGACGTCGCACCGGGCGTGAAGACGGGTGGCGGCAAGCCGCATCACATCCTGAACGAGCTTGACGTCGAGTGCCTGCCGGGCAGTCTGCCGGAGTTCATCGAAGTCGACATGGGCAAACTCGAAGTCGGACATTCGATCCATGCCAATGACCTCGTCCTTCCGGCCGGCGTCGAACTGGTCGCCCACGTCAAGCAGGAAAACCCTGCCGTGGCGTCGGTCAGTGCGCCCAAGGGCGGTGCGGCCGAAGAAGCACCCGCGGCTCCCGCGGCGTAATGCGGATGCGCACCCCCTCGCGGGGTGCGGACTGCGTGCTGCATGTCAGCGCCTAGCCCAATCGCCCCGCGTCTGATCGTCGGCCTCGGCAACCCGGGGCGCGACTACGAAGAAACCCGGCACAATGCCGGGTTTTGGTTTTGCACCCGCCTTGCGCGCGAACGGGGCGTGGCGCTGGCCCACGAATCGCGATTCCATGGCATCGTCGGGCGTGCCGGCCCGCTCTGGCTGCTCCTGCCGCAGACCTTCATGAACCGTTCGGGGCAGGCGGTGGGTGCGCTGGCGCGCTTCCACCGCATCGCCCCGGCCGAGATCCTGGTCGTGCACGACGAACTCGACATCCCGCCCGGCCAGCTTCGCCTGAAGTTCGGCGGCGGCATGGGAGGGCACAACGGCCTCAAGGACATCACCGCGCATCTGGGCACCCAGGACTACTGGCGCCTGCGCGTCGGCATCGGGCATCCCGGCGACCGCAACGAGGTCGTCAACTACGTCCTGAAGCCGCCGCGCCGCGAGGAGCAGGCGGAAATCGACGCCGCGATCGAGCGTGCGCTCGATCTCGTGCCGCTGGTCGAGAAGGGCGAGTGGAACGCCGCCACCCAGCGCGCCAACAGCAAACCCGCACCCACCAAACTTCAGGAAGCACCATGAGCCTCAAATGCGGCATCGTTGGCCTGCCCAACGTCGGCAAATCGACCCTGTTCAACGCCTTGACCCAGGCGGGCATCGCGGCCGAGAACTATCCCTTCTGCACCATCGAGCCGAACACCGGCGTGGTCGAGGTGCCGGACCCGCGCCTGGCGCAGCTGGCCGAGATCATCCAGCCGCAGAAGGTCGTGCCGGCCATCGTCGAATTCGTCGACATCGCGGGCCTGGTCGCCGGCGCGTCCAAGGGCGAGGGCCTGGGCAACCAGTTCCTCGCCAACATCCGCGAGACCGACGCGATCTGCCACGTCGTGCGCTGCTTCCACGACGAGAACGTGATCCACGTCGCCGGCAAGGTCGATCCGATTTCCGACGTCGAGACCATCGCCACCGAGCTGGCGCTCGCTGACCTGGCGAGCGCCGAGAAGGCCCTGGCGCGCTACGAGAAGCCTGCGCGCGCCGGCGACAAGGAGGCGCAGAAGATGGTCGCGGCGCTGAAGCCGGTGGTCGCGACCCTGAACGAGGGCCGCCCGGCGCGTGCCGCGGGCCTCGATGCCGAGGGGTTGGCGGCGATCAAGCCGCTTTGCCTGATGACGGTCAAGCCGACGCTATATGTCGCCAACGTCAGCGAGGACGGCTTCCACGACAACCCGATGCTGGACGCGCTGGTGGCCTATGCCGGCAAGGAAGGCGCGCCGGTCGTGCCGGTTTGCGCCGCCTTGGAGGCCGAGCTGCAGGAGCTTTCGCCGGAAGACCGCGTGGAATACCTGAAGGAACTCGGCTGGGACGAGCCGGGCCTGAACCGTCTGATCCGTGCCGCCTATGATCTTCTTGGCCTGCAGACCTATTTCACCGCCGGGGTGAAGGAAGTGCGCGCCTGGACCATCCACAAGGGCGACACCGCGCCGCAGGCGGCGGGCGTCATCCACACCGACTTCGAGCGCGGCTTCATCCGTGCGCAGACGATCTCGTTCGAGGACTTCGTCGCCTGCAAGGGCGAGCAGGGCGCCAAGGAGGCCGGCAAGATGCGCGCGGAGGGCAAGGAATACGTCGTGCGGGACGGCGACGTGATGAATTTCCTGTTCAACGTGTAAAAAGCCCGGGTTTTTGCGGCGCGGGGGTTTGACAGCCTGTCTGCAGGCCCACTATAATCTCGCGCTTCGTTTGGGTGGGGTTCCCGAGCGGTCAAAGGGATCAGACTGTAAATCTGACGGCTCTGCCTTCGAAGGTTCGAATCCTTCCCCCACCACCAGATTTTTGCAGTAGGAGCAGGGCGAAGCGGGAGGAGTGTGGTTGTTGGCGCGTGAGCGGCTTGTCAACCACGGCCCCACCCCATGCGGGTGTAGCTCAATGGTAGAGCTGAAGCCTTCCAAGCTTAAGACGAGGGTTCGATTCCCTTCACCCGCTCCAGTTTTTGTATGGGCTTAGACGGGTATTGAGTCCATTGCCCATGTAGCTCAGTGGCAGAGCACTCCCTTGGTAAGGGAGAGGTCGGCAGTTCAATCCTGCCCATGGGCACCAGAATTTCGGGCGCCGCGCCGGTCCCGGTGCCCGCAAGGTTTTTGAAGTCAGGCGGTTGTCGGGATGCTGTGCGTGATTGACCGCATCGTTCTTGTGGAAAATTGAGGGGTACTTGAAATGGCTAAGGAAAAATTCGAGCGGACCAAGCCGCACGTAAACGTTGGCACGATTGGACACGTTGACCACGGCAAGACCACCTTGACCGCGGCGATCACCACCATTCTGGCGAAGAAGTTTGGCGGCGCTGCCAAGAAGTACGACGAGATCGACAGCTCGCCGGAAGAGAAGGCGCGCGGCATCACCATCAACACCGCGCACGTCGAGTACGAGACCTCCACCCGTCACTACGCGCACGTTGACTGCCCCGGCCACGCCGACTACGTCAAGAACATGATCACCGGTGCCGCCCAGATGGACGGCGCCATCCTCGTCGTGTCCGCCGCCGACGGCCCCATGCCGCAGACCCGCGAGCACATCCTGCTCGCCCGTCAGGTTGGCGTGCCCTACATCATCGTCTACATGAACAAGGCCGACATGGTCGACGACGCCGAACTGCTCGAGCTCGTCGAAATGGAGATCCGCGAGCTCCTGTCCAAGTACGACTTCCCTGGCGACGACACCCCCATCATCATCGGTTCCGCCCTGAAGGCCCTCGAAGGCGACCAGAGCGACATCGGCGAGCCCAGCATCATCAAGCTGGCTGACGCGCTGGACTCCTACATTCCCGAGCCCGAGCGCGCCATCGACAAGCCCTTCCTGATGCCCGTCGAAGACGTCTTCTCCATCTCCGGTCGCGGCACCGTCGTCACCGGCCGTGTCGAGCGCGGCATCATCAAGGTTGGCGAAGAAATCGAGATCGTCGGCATCAAGCCCACCCAGAAGACCACCTGCACCGGCGTCGAGATGTTCAGGAAGCTGCTCGACCAGGGCCAGGCGGGCGACAACGTCGGCGTCCTGCTGCGCGGCACCAAGCGTGAAGAAGTCGAGCGCGGCCAGGTTCTGGCCAAGCCCGGCAGCATCAAGCCGCACACCAAGTTCTCGGCCGAGATCTACGTGCTGTCCAAGGACGAAGGCGGTCGTCACACCCCGTTCTTCAACGGCTACCGTCCGCAGTTCTACTTCCGCACCACCGACGTCACCGGCTCGATCGAGCTGCCGGCTGGCACCGAGATGGTGATGCCTGGCGACAACGTGAGCATCAAGGTGTCGCTGATTGCCCCGATCGCCATGGACGAAGGTCTGCGTTTCGCCATCCGTGAAGGCGGCCGCACCGTCGGCGCCGGCGTCGTGGCCAAGATCGAAGAGTAAGACCCGGCTCGGCCGGAAGGCTGGGGTGGGCTGCGGTCCGCTCCGGCCTGAAGTAATACAGGCCAATAGCTCAATTGGTAGAGCGTCGGTCTCCAAAACCGAAGGTTGGGGGTTCGAGACCCTCTTGGCCTGCCACAGGATAAGCCGTTAGGCGCACAGCATTCATGGCTGACAAAATCAAGCTGCTGGTAGCGGTATTGCTGGTCATCTTAGGGGTGGCCGGCTTTTATTTTTTTGCGGACGCGCCAACCGTTGTGCGCGTCCTGTCGGTCGTTGCCGGCGTGGTGCTGGCGGGTGTCGTGGCCGGCATGTCGGCGTTGGGCAAGCGATTCTTCCGGTTCGCCCTTGATGCGCGCGACGAGGCCAAAAAGGTCGTGTGGCCCACCCGCAAGGAGACCGTGCAGATGACGGGGGTCGTCGTCGCGTTCGTCGTGGTGATGGCGCTGTTTCTGTGGATGGTCGACGGAATTTTGTTGTGGCTGGTGAAGCTGGCCATGGGACAGGGGAGTTGAGTATGCGGTGGTACGTGGTTCATGCCTACTCCGGCTTCGAGAAAAGCGTGGCGCGCAACCTGGCCGAGCGCATCGAGCGTGCCGGCATGAAGGATCGCTTCGGCGAGATCCTGGTTCCAGTCGAGGAAGTGGTGGAGATGAAGGCGGGGCAGAAGAAGACCGCCGAGCGCAAGTTCTTTCCCGGCTACGTGCTGGTGCAGATGGAGATGGACGACGACACCTGGCACCTGGTGAAGAGCACGCCCAAGGTGACCGGCTTCGTCGGCGGCACGGCGACCAAGCCGGCACCGATTTCCGAGAAGGAAGTGCAGGCGATCATGGATCAGATGCGCGAGGGTGTGGAAAAGCCCAAGCCCAAGATCCTGTTCGAAGTGGGCGAGACGGTGCGCGTGATCGACGGCCCGTTCACCGACTTCAACGGCAACGTCGAAGAAGTGAACTACGACAAGAGCAAGCTGCGCGTGTCGGTCATGATTTTCGGGCGCGCGACGCCCGTCGAGCTGGGCTTCGGCCAGGTCGAAAAGAGCTGATTTCCGGCGCACGCCGGAAAGAGGAAAATATCCGGTTTTCCGGAGAGGAGCGCGAGTAGGGCAACCGAAAGCGCGTTGGTACTCACTTTTTAGGAGCCATCATGGCCAAGAAGATTGTCGGCTACATCAAGCTGCAAGTGCCGGCGGGCAAAGCGAACCCGTCGCCCCCCATCGGCCCCGCGCTCGGTCAGCGCGGCCTGAACATCATGGAATTCTGCAAGGCGTTCAACGCCAAGACCCAGGGCATGGAGCCCGGCTTGCCGATCCCCGTGGTGATCACCGCCTTCGCGGACAAGAGCTTCACCTTCATCATGAAGACGCCGCCCGCGACCGTGCTGATCAAGAAGGCGATCAAGCTCGACAAGGGCAGCTCGAAGCCGCACGTCGACAAGGTGGGCACGATCACCCGCGCCCAGCTGGAAGAAATCGCCAAGACCAAGGAACCCGACCTGACCGCGGCCGACATGGACGCGGCCGTGCGCACCATTGCCGGCACCGCCCGTTCCATGGGCATCATCGTGGAGGGAGTCTGACATGGCTAACGCATCCAAGCGCCTGCGCGCGCTCAAGGAAAAGATCGACCGCACCCGCAACTACGCCGTCGCCGACGCGCTGGCGCTGGTGAAGGAAACCGCGACCGCCAAGTTCGACGAGTCGATCGACGTCGCCGTCAACCTCGGCGTCGATGCCCGCAAATCCGACCAGATGGTCCGTGGCGCCGTCGTGCTGCCCAAGGGCATCGGCAAGACCATCCGCGTCGCGGTGTTTGCCCAGGGCGACAACGCGCAGAAGGCGCGTGACGCCGGCGCCGACATCGTCGGTTTCGACGACCTCGCTGCCGACATCAAGGCGGGCAAGATGGATTTCGACGTCGTGATCGCCACGCCCGACGCGATGCGCGTGGTCGGCCAGCTCGGCCAGATCCTCGGTCCGCGCGGCCTGATGCCGAACCCGAAGGTCGGCACCGTGTCGCCCGACGTGGTCGGTGCCGTGAAGAACGCCAAGGCCGGCCAGGTGCAGTACCGCACCGACAAGGGCGGCATCGTGCACTGCACCATCGGTCGTGCCTCGTTCAGCGTCGACGACCTGAAGGAAAACCTGGTCGCCCTGCTGGACGCGCTGCAGCGCGCCAAGCCGGCGAGCTCCAAGGGTGTCTACTTCAAGCGCCTGTCGGTCTCCTCGACCATGGGCGTGGGTGTTCGCGTCGACCAGGCCAGCGTCAGCGCGTAATGTGATTCCGGGCATCCCTGCACGGGATGCCCGAGCGAACTTTGGGCCGCCGGCTGCAGCACGGGCCGGCGGGTTGTCAAAGACCGTAGGCACTCGCGAGGGTTTAATCCGGGCGGGTGGCAAACGGGCGACGGTCTTGCCGTCCTCTGTTTGCATCACGCAGGACCTACGCAGATGGCGTTCCCCAGCAGGATTTTCCTGTCAAGGTCGCCAGCCGGGGCGGGCAACGCTCCGTAACTGAGAAGGAGGTAAGACCTTGAGTCTGAATCTTGATGAAAAGAAAGCCGTCGTTGCCGAGGTGGCTGCGCAAGTCGCAAGCGCCCAGACGGTCGTCGTTGCCGAATACCGTGGCATCACGGTGGAGAACCTGACCCAGTTGCGCGCGCAGGCGCGCAAGCAAGGGGTCTATCTGCGTGTGTTGAAGAACACGCTGGTTCGCCGCGCGATCGCGGATACGCCGTTTGCAGGCCTCGCCGACCAGCTGGTCGGTCCGCTTGCCTACGGCATCTCCAAGGATCCCGTGGCGGCCGCCAAGGTGATGCACGAGTTCGCCAAGACCAACGACAAGTTCGTCGTCAAGGCCGGTGCCATGCCCAACTTCGTCATGTCCGCCAAGGACGTGGGGAATCTGGCCAGCATGCCCAGCCGCGAAGAACTGCTGTCCAAGCTCTTGGGCACCATGCAGGCCCCGATCGCGCAATTTGTCCGGACGCTCAACGAAGTTCCGACCAAATTTGTTCGCGGGCTGGCTGCGGTGCGCGACAAGCAGGCTGCTTGAGCAGCTTGCCGGCGACCCGACCAACGATACCGTTTTTAATCTGAAGCATAATTGACAGGAGTAATACAAATGGCTGTTGCAAAAGCTGACATTCTGGACGCCATCGCCAACATGACCGTCCTCGAGCTGTCCGAGCTCATCAAGGAGATGGAAGAGAAGTTCGGCGTATCCGCCGCTGCCGCTGCGGTCGCCGTGGCCGCGCCGGCCGCCGGCGGCGGTGCCGCTGCCGCTGCCGAAGAGCAGACCGAATTCACCGTGATCCTGGCCTCCGCCGGCGAGAAGAAGGTGGAAGTCATCAAGGTCGTGCGTGCGGCCACCGGCCTGGGCCTGAAAGAAGCCAAGGATCTGGTCGACGGCGCACCGAAGCCGGTGAAGGAAGGCATCGCCAAGGGCGACGCCGACGCGCTGAAGAAGCAGCTGGAAGAAGCGGGCGCCACCGTCGAGGTCAAGTAAGTCAGCGGTCCGTCGGGCGGCTCGCGCAAGCGGGCCGCCTCATTCCGGTGACCTATTCGACCCGATCGAATGCTGCGGGGAAACCCGCGGCAGACGCAAGCAGCACATACCCGGAACCCGGTGTCGGCTTCCGGGTCATTTGCTTTTTGCGTGTGCCTTACATAGCGCAGGCCGTTGCCGACGTGCCCGTTCGCCCCTGATCGTCAAGGAGATCCCATGGCTTACACCTTTACCGAGAAAAAACGTCTGCGCAAGAGCTTTGCCAGCCGGACAAACACCCTTCCGGTGCCCTTCCTTTTGGCGACCCAGCTTGAATCCTACCGCGCCTTCCTGCAGGAGGGGCGCTCGAAGGAGGAGCGCCTGAACGAGGGTTTGCAGGCCGCGTTCACCTCGATCTTCCCCATCGTCAGCCACAGCGGCAATGCCCGCCTCGAGTACGTCAACTACACGCTCGGCGAGCCGGTGTTCGACATCAAGGAATGCCAGCAGCGCGGCCTGACCTTCTGCGCGCCGCTGCGCGCGAAGGTGCGCCTCGTGATCATGGACAAGGAGGCGTCGAAGCCGACGATCAAGGAGGTGAAGGAGCAGGAGGTCTACATGGGCGAGATTCCGCTCATGACGCCGACCGGCTCCTTCGTCATCAACGGCACCGAGCGCGTCATCGTCT
This sequence comes from Thiobacillus sp. SCUT-2, assembly GCF_035621355.1. Lineage (NCBI taxonomy): Bacteria > Pseudomonadati > Pseudomonadota > Betaproteobacteria > Nitrosomonadales > Thiobacillaceae > Thiobacillus > Thiobacillus sedimenti. The sequence continues at coordinate 480,508 of NZ_CP141769.1, forward strand.
CCCAGTTGCACCGCTCGCCCGGCGTGTTCTTCGAGCACGACCGCGGCAAGACGCACAGCTCGGGCAAGCTGCTGTTCTCGGCGCGCGTCATCCCCTATCGCGGCTCCTGGCTCGACTTCGAGTTCGACGCCAAGGACATCCTGTTCTTCCGCGTTGACCGCCGCCGCAAGATGCCGGTGAGCATCCTGCTGAAGGCGCTGGGCTACACGCCTGAGGGCATTCTCGACGAATTCTTCAGCAAGGACACCTTCTACATCAACACCCAGGGCATCCAGTTCGAGCTGGTGCCCGAGCGCCTGCGCGGCGAGATCGCGCGCTTCGACATTTGCGGCAAGGACGGCCACGTCATCGTCGCCAAGGACAAGCGCATCACCGCCAAGCACATCCGCGAGCTCGATGCGGCCGGTGTCAAGAAGTGGGCGGTGCCGGGCGAGTTCGTCGTCGGCCGCGTGCTGGCGCACGACGTGATTGACAAGGAATCGGGCGAGCTCGTGGCGCGTGCCAACGACGAGATCACCGAGGATCTGCTGAAGAAACTCGCCACCGCGGGCATCGACAAGTTCCAGACCCTCTACACCAACGACCTGGATCATGGTGCCTTCATCTCGCAGACGCTGCGCACCGACGACACGGCCGACGAATACGCCGCCAAGGTCGCGATCTACCGCATGATGCGCCCCGGCGAACCGCCGACCGAGGAGGCCGTCAACGCGCTGTTCGGCAACCTGTTCTTCAGCGAGGAGCGTTACGACCTGTCGGCCGTGGGCCGCATGAAGTTCAACCGCCGCATCGGTCGCGACGAACTGACCGGATCCGGCACCCTGTCCACCGAGGACATCGTCGCCGTCATCAAGATCCTGGTCGAGCTGCGCAACGGCCGCGGCGAGATCGACGACATCGACCACCTGGGCAACCGGCGTGTACGCTCGGTCGGCGAGCTGGCCGAGAACCAGTTCCGTGCCGGCCTGGTGCGCGTCGAGCGCGCGGTCCGCGAGCGTTTGAGCCAGGCCGAGTCCGACAACCTGATGCCGCACGACCTGATCAACGCCAAGCCCGTCTCGGCCGCGATCAAGGAGTTCTTCGGCTCAAGCCAGCTGTCGCAGTTCATGGACCAGACCAATCCGCTGTCCGAGATCACGCACAAGCGCCGCGTCTCGGCGCTTGGCCCGGGCGGCCTGACGCGCGAGCGTGCCGGCTTCGAGGTGCGCGACGTGCACCCGACGCACTACGGCCGCGTCTGCCCGATCGAGACGCCGGAAGGCCCGAACATCGGCCTGATCAACTCGCTGGCCCTGTTCGCGCGCACCAACTGGTACGGCTTCATCGAGACGCCTTACCGCAAAGTGGTGAACAACAAGGTCACCGACGAGATCGAATACCTGTCGGCGATCGAGGAAAGCAAGTACGTGATCGCGCAGGCGAACGCCGAGCTCGACCCCAAGGGCAAGTTCAAGGACGACCTGGTCTCGTGCCGCTACAAGAACGAATTCACGCTGTCGACACCCGACCGCATCGAATACATGGACGTGGCGCCGGCGCAGATCGTGTCGGTCGCCGCGTCCCTGATTCCCTTCCTCGAGCATGACGACGCCAACCGCGCGCTGATGGGCTCGAACATGCAGCGCCAGGCCGTGCCTTGCCTGCGCCCGGAGAAGCCCTTTGTCGGCACCGGCATCGAACGCACCGCCGCGGTCGATTCCGGAACGGTGGTGACCGCACATCGCGGTGGCGTCGTCGACTACATCGACGCCGGCCGCATCGTCATCCGCGTCAATGACGAGGAGGCCAAGGCGGGCGAGGTCGGCGTCGACATCTACTCGCTGATCAAGTACACCCGTTCCAACCAGAACACCAACATCAACCAGCGCCCGCTGGTGAAGGTCGGTGACGTGATCGCCCGCGGCGATGTCATCGCCGACGGCGCCTCGACCGACATGGGCGAGCTCGCGCTCGGCCAGAACATGCTGGTCGCGTTCATGCCCTGGAACGGCTACAACTTCGAGGACTCGATCCTCATCAACGAAAAGGTTGTCGCCGAGGATCGCTACACCTCGATCCACATCGAGGAACTGTCGGTCGTCGCGCGCGACACCAAGCTCGGCCCCGAGGAAATCACCCGCGACATCTCCAATCTCGCCGAGCGCCAGCTGGCGCGCCTGGACGAGTCGGGCATCATCGCGATCGGCGCGGAAGTCGAGGCTGGCGACGTGCTGGTCGGCAAGGTCACGCCCAAGGGCGAGACCCAGCTGACGCCGGAAGAGAAGCTGCTGCGCGCGATCTTCGGCGAGAAGGCGTCCGACGTGAAGGACACCTCGCTGAAGGTACCGTCGGGCATGTCCGGCGTCGTCATCGACGTGCAGGTGTTCACCCGCGAGGGCATCGAGCGCGACAAGCGCGCGCAGTCGATCATCGATACCCAGCTCGCCGAGTACAAGAAGGACCTGACCGACCGCATGCGCATCGTCGAGGACGACACCTTCCAGCGTCTCGAGAAGCTGCTGCACCTGAAGGTCGCCAACGGCGGTCCGAAGAAGCTCGCCAAGGGCAGCAAGGTGACGAAGGATTATCTGGAGTCGCTCAACCGCCACGACTGGTTCGACATCCGTCTCGCCGACGACGAGGCCAGCCGCCAGGTCGAGGCGCTGAAGGACAGCCTGACGCAGAAGCGCGTCGAGTTCGACGCCATGTTCGAGGAGAAGAAGAAGAAGCTGACCGCTGGCGACGAGTTGCCGCCCGGCGTGCAGAAGATGGTCAAGGTCTACCTGGCGGTCAAGCGCCGCCTGCAGCCCGGCGACAAGATGGCCGGCCGCCACGGCAACAAGGGCGTGGTCTCCAAGATCGTTCCGGTCGAGGACATGCCCTTCATGGCCGATGGCCGTCCGGTCGACATCGTGCTGAACCCGCTCGGCGTGCCGTCGCGGATGAACGTCGGCCAGATCCTGGAGACACACCTGGGCTGGGCGTCCAAGGGCCTCGGCGAGAAGATCGGCCAGATGCTCGCCGCCCAGACGAAGTCGATGGTCAAGGAGCTGCGCGGCTTCCTCAAGGACATCTACAACGAGTCGGGCAAGACCGAGGACATCGATAACTTCAGCGACGACGAGATCATCGAGCTCGCGAAGAACCTCGAGAAGGGCGTGCCCTTCGCCTCGCCGGTGTTCGACGGCGCGTCCGAAGAGGAAATCCGTCGCATGCTGCAGCTCGCCGGCCTGCCGGAAGGCGGCCAGGTCACGCTGTACGACGGCCGCACCGGGGAAGCCTTCGACCGCACCGTGACCGTCGGCTACAAGCACGTGCTGAAGCTGCACCACCTTGTCGACGACAAGATGCACGCGCGTTCCACCGGCCCGTACTCGCTGGTGACCCAGCAGCCGCTGGGCGGCAAGGCGCAGTTCGGCGGCCAGCGCTTCGGCGAAATGGAAGTGTGGGCGCTGGAAGCGTATGGGGCCTCCTACGTGTTGCAGGAAATGCTGACCGTGAAGTCCGACGACGTGAACGGCCGTACCAAGGTGTACGAGAACATCGTCAAGGGCGATCACAAGATCGAGGCCGGCATGCCCGAGTCCTTCAACGTGCTGGTGAAGGAAATCCGCTCGCTGGGCATCGACATCGATCTGGAACGTTATTAATTTTGGGGTGAGGACACAGCCATGAAAGCACTGTTGGATCTTTTCAAGCAGGCCACCCACGAGGAAGAGTTCGACGCCATCAAGATCGGCCTGGCGTCGCCGGAGAAAATCCGCTCCTGGTCCTACGGCGAAGTGAAGAAGCCGGAGACCATCAACTACCGCACCTTCAAGCCGGAGCGCGACGGCCTGTTCTGCGCCAAGATCTTCGGCCCGGTCAAGGACTACGAGTGCCTGTGCGGCAAGTACAAGCGCCTCAAGCATCGCGGCGTGATCTGCGAGAAGTGCGGCGTCGAAGTCACGCTGTCCAAGGTGCGCCGCGAGCGCATGGGCCACATCGAGCTGGCCAGCCCGGTTGCCCACATATGGTTCCTGAAGTCGCTGCCCAGCCGCCTCGGCATGGTCCTCGACATGACGCTGCGCGACATCGAGCGCGTGCTGTATTTCGAAGGCTTCGTCGTCGTCGAGCCCGGCATGACGCCGCTCAATCGCGGCCAGCTGCTGACCGAAGAGGACTACCTCGCCAAGCTCGAGGAGTATGGCGACGAGTTCAAGGCGCTGATGGGCGCCGAGGGCATTCGTGAGCTCCTGCGCTCGATCGACCTGCACACCGAGGTCGAAGCCCTGCACGCCGAGATCAGCAAGACCGGCTCCGACACCAAGCTGAAGAAGCTCTCGAAGCGCCTGAAGATCCTCGAGGGTTTCCAGAAGTCCGGCATCAAGCCCGACTGGATGATCCTCGAAGTGCTGCCGGTGCTGCCGCCCGAGCTGCGCCCGCTGGTGCCGCTCGACGGCGGCCGCTTCGCGACCTCCGACCTCAACGACCTGTACCGCCGGGTCATCAACCGCAACAACCGGCTCAAGAGACTTCTTGAACTGAAGGCGCCCGAGATCATCGTGCGCAACGAGAAGCGCATGCTGCAGGAAGCCGTCGACTCGCTGCTCGACAACGGCCGCCGCGGCAAGGCGATGACCGGCGCCAACAAGCGTCCGTTGAAGTCGCTCGCCGACATGATCAAGGGCAAGAGCGGCCGTTTCCGCCAGAACCTCCTGGGCAAGCGCGTCGACTACTCGGGCCGTTCGGTCATCGTGGTGGGCCCGACGCTGAAGCTGCACCAGTGCGGCCTGCCGAAGAAGATGGCGCTGGAACTCTTCAAGCCCTTCATCTTCAACCGCCTCGAGGTCATGGGGCTGGCGACCACGATCAAGGCCGCCAAGAAGATGGTCGAGGACGAAGAGCCGATCGTGTGGGACCTGCTCGAGGAAGTCATCCGCGAGCATCCGGTGCTGCTGAACCGCGCGCCGACGCTGCACCGCCTGGGCATTCAGGCCTTCGAGCCGGTGCTGATCGAGGGCAAGGCGATCCAGCTGCACCCGCTGGTGTGCGCCGCGTTCAACGCCGACTTCGACGGCGACCAGATGGCCGTCCACGTGCCGCTGTCGCTGGAAGCGCAGGCCGAGGCCCGCACCCTGATGCTGGCGTCGAACAACGTGCTGTCGCCCGCCAACGGCGAGCCGATCATCGTGCCGTCGCAGGACATCGTTCTGGGTCTGTACTACATGACGCGCGAGATGGTCAACGCCAAGGGCGAAGGCATGGTGTTCGCCGACGTCGCCGAGGCGCGCCGTGCCTACGACAACCGGGTCGCCGCACTGCATGCGCGCGTGACCGTGCGCATCAAGGAAGTCACGCTGGACGCCGAGAAGAACCGCGTCGAGACGATCAAGCGGGTCGAGACCACGCTCGGTCGCGCGCTGCTGTCCGAGATCCTGCCGCCGGGCCTGCCCTTCAGCTACGTCGACAAGGCGCTGAAGAAGAAGGAAATCTCCAAGCTGATCAACGCCAGCTTCCGCCGCTGCGGCCTGCGCGAGACCGTGATCTTCGCCGACAAGCTGATGTACACCGGCTTTACGTTCGCCACCCGCGCGGGCATGTCGATCGCGATCAAGGACATGCTGATTCCGGGCGAGAAGGACCAGATCCTCGGTGCCGCCGAAGCGGAGGTGAAGGAGATCGAGGCGCAGTACACCTCGGGTCTCGTCACCCAAGGCGAACGCTACAACAAGGTGGTGGACATCTGGGGCCGCGCCGGCGACGCCGTGGCCAAGGCGATGATGGGCCAGCTGGGCGGCGAGAAGGTCAAGGACCGCACCGGCAAGGAAGTCACGCAGGAATCCTTCAACGCGATCTACATGATGGCCGATTCGGGCGCCCGCGGCTCCGCGGCGCAGATCCGCCAGCTGGCCGGCATGCGCGGCCTGATGGCGAAGCCGGACGGTTCGATCATCGAGACGCCGATCACCGCGAACTTCCGCGAAGGCCTGAACATGCTGCAGTACTTCATCTCGACCCACGGCGCCCGCAAGGGCCTCGCGGACACCGCGCTGAAGACCGCGAACTCGGGCTACCTGACCCGCCGTCTGGTCGACGTGACGCAGGACCTGGTGGTGACCGAGGATGATTGCGGCACGAAGAACGGTCTCGCGGTCAAGGCGCTGGTCGAGGGCGGTGAAGTCGTCGAGGCGCTGCGCGAGCGAATTCTCGGTCGCGTCGCCGCCAGCGACGTCATCAACCCGGAAACGCAGGAGACCGTGTTCGAAGCGGGCACCCTGCTGTCCGAGGACGTGGTCGACACCATCGAGTCGCTCGGAATCGACGAAGTCAAGGTGCGGACCCCGCTCACCTGCGAGACCCGCTACGGCCTGTGCGCCAAGTGCTACGGTCGCGACCTGGGTCGCGGCTACCTGGTCAACGTCGGCGAGGCGGTCGGCGTGATCGCCGCGCAGTCGATCGGCGAACCGGGCACCCAGCTCACCATGCGGACCTTCCATATCGGCGGTGCCGCGTCGCGGGCGGCTGCGGCCAGCCAGCTGGAAGCCAAGTCCAACGGCACCGTGCAGTACACCGCCGCGATGCGCTATGTGACCAATGCGCGCAAGGAACTGGTGGCCATTTCCCGCAGCGGCGAAATCGTCATTGCCGACGACGCCGGTCGCGAGCGCGAGCGCCACAAGGTGCCATACGGCGCCACCCTGATGGTGACCGACGGCGCCAAGATCAAGGCGGGTGCCGTGCTCGCGAACTGGGATCCGCACACCCGTCCGATCATCACCGAGTATGCGGGTCGCGTGCGCTTCGAGAACGTCGAGGAAGGCGTCACCGTCGCCAAGCAGGTCGACGACGTCACCGGCCTGTCGACGCTCGTGGTCATCGATCCGAAGCGCAAGGCCGGTGCCAAGGGCGTGCGTCCGCAGGTGAAACTGCTGGACGACGCCGGCAACGAGATCAAGATCGCCGGAACCGACACCGTCGTCAACATCACCTTCCAGATCGGCTCGATCATCACCGTGAAGGATGGTCAGGACGTGGCGGTCGGCGACGTGCTCGCGCGCATTCCGCAGGAGACCTCGAAGACCCGCGACATTACCGGCGGTCTGCCGCGGGTGGCCGAGCTGTTCGAGGCGCGCTCGCCGAAGGACGCCGGCGTGCTCGCCGAAGTCACCGGTACCGTGTCCTTCGGCAAGGACACCAAGGGCAAGCAGCGCCTGGTCATCACCGATCTGGACGGCGTGCCGCACGAGTACCTGATCACCAAGGAGAAGCACGTCACCGCGCACGACGGCCAGATCGTCCAGAAGGGCGAGATGATCGTCGACGGCCCGGTCGATCCGCACGACATCCTGCGCCTGCAGGGCGTCGAGGCGCTGGCGCGCTACATCACCGACGAGGTGCAGGACGTCTACCGCCTGCAGGGCGTGAAGATCAACGACAAGCACATCGAGGTGATCGTGCGCCAGATGCTGCGCCGTGTCACCGTGGTGGATCCGGGCGACACCGGGCTCATCCCCGGCGAGCAGATCGAGCGCTCCGAAGTGCTGCAGCTGAACGACGAGATGACCGCCGCAGGCAAGGAGCTGGCCACTTACGAGCCGATCCTGCTCGGCATCACCAAGGCGTCGCTGTCGACGGATTCCTTCATCTCGGCGGCGTCCTTCCAGGAAACCACCCGTGTGCTGACCGAAGCCGCGATCATGGGCAAGAAGGACGAGCTGCGCGGCCTGAAGGAGAACGTCATCGTCGGCCGCCTGATCCCGGCGGGCAGCGGCCTGGCCTACCACAACACCCGTCGCCGCCAGGCGGCCGGGGAGGACCTGGGCGCCGAACACCTGATCGAAGGCGGGGAGGTCACCCCCAGCGAAAATCAGGAGGTGGCTTGACACAGGGGGTTGCCTCCCCTAGAATCACGCGTCTTTTTCCGGCCATCCGTGTGCCGGCAAGCGCTGGACTGTAGCCCCGGGACGGCACCGCTTCAGATCGCGGTCGGCGCCGTCCCGCTTGTTTTAGAAACGATACGCTTACTTACTTTTTTCGGAATTTCTGACATGCCAACCATTAACCAGCTGATCCGCAAGCCGCGTCAGGCCCCGGTGGAAAAGAGCAAGGTTCCGGCCCTGAAGGCCTGCCCGCAACGCCGTGGCGTGTGCACGCGTGTGTACACCACGACGCCCAAGAAACCGAACTCCGCCTTGCGCAAGGTCTGCAAGGTCAAGCTCACGAGCGGCTTCGAGGTCATCAGCTACATCGGTGGTGAAGGGCACAACCTGCAGGAGCACTCGGTCGTGCTCGTGCGTGGTGGTCGTGTCAAGGACTTGCCGGGTGTGCGCTACCACACCGTGCGCGGCAGCCTGGATACCGCCGGCGTCAAGGACCGGAAGCAGTCGCGTTCGAAGTACGGCGCCAAGCGTCCGAAAAAAGCTTAATTTTTTGAGAGGCTGAGCAACCATGCCGCGTCGTCGCGAAGTACCCAAGCGTGAAATCCTTCCGGACCCGAAGTTCGGCAACCAGGAAGTGTCCAAATTCATGAACGTCATCATGTCCAGCGGCAAGAAATCGGTCGCCGAACGCATCGTCTATGGCGCGTTCGAGCAGATTTCGAGCAAGTCCGGCAAGGATCCGCTGGAAGTGTTCAGCACCGCGCTGAACAACGCCCGCCCGCTGGTCGAGGTGAAGAGCCGCCGCGTCGGTGGCGCCAACTACCAGGTTCCGGTCGAGGTGCGTTCGAGCCGTCGCACCGCGCTGGCCATGCGCTGGCTGAAGGAAGCTGCCCGCAGGCGCGGCGAGAAGTCCATGGGCGCCCGTCTGGCGGGCGAACTGCTGGATGCGGCCGAGGGCCGTGGCGGCGCCGTGAAGAAGCGCGAGGAAGTGCATCGCATGGCGGAGGCCAACAAGGCTTTCTCGCACTTCCGCTTCTAAATCCAACGTATTGATTGGCAGGTAACTAAAGTGGCACGCACGACTCCTATTGAGCGCTATCGCAATATCGGCATTTCGGCCCATATTGACGCTGGCAAGACCACCACCACCGAGCGCATCCTGTTCTACACCGGCAAGTCCCACAAGATCGGTGAAGTGCATGACGGCGCTGCGACCATGGACTGGATGGAGCAGGAGCAGGAGCGCGGTATTACGATCACCTCGGCGGCCACGACCTGCTTCTGGAAGGGCATGGACGGGAAGTATCCCGAGCATCGCATCAACATCATCGATACCCCTGGGCACGTCGACTTCACCATCGAGGTGGAGCGATCGATGCGTGTGCTCGACGGTGCCTGCATGGTCTACTGTGCCGTCGGCGGCGTGCAGCCGCAGTCGGAAACCGTCTGGCGTCAGGCCAACAAGTACGGCGTGCCGCGTATTGCGTTTGTCAACAAGATGGACCGCTCGGGCGCTGACTTCTTCAAGGTCTACGAGCAGATGAAGTCCCGTCTGCAGGCCAACCCGGTGCCCGTCCAGGTTCCTATCGGCGCCGAGGACAACTTTGAAGGCGTTGTCGACCTCGTCAAGATGAAGGCCGTGTACTGGGACGATGCCAGCCAGGGCATGAAGTTCGAGTTGCGCGACATTCCTGCCAATCTGGCCGATACGTGCAAGAAGTGGCGCGAATCCATGGTCGAGGCGGCTGCGGAATCGTCCGAGGAATTGATGAACAAGTACCTTGAAGAGGGCGACCTCTCCGAGGCGGACATCCTTGCCGGTCTGCGTGCGCGCACCATTGCCAGTGAAATCGTGCCGATGATGTGTGGCACCGCGTTCAAGAACAAGGGCGTGCAGGCCATGCTCGACAAGGTGATCGAGTTGATGCCTTCGCCGGTCGACATTCCCCCCGTCGAGGGCGAGCTTGAAGACGGCAGCACCGCGAGCCGGAAGGCCAGCGACGACGAGAAATTCGCGGCACTGGCGTTCAAGATCGCGACCGACCCCTACGTCGGCCAGCTGATCTTCTTCCGCGTCTATTCGGGTGTGGTCAATTCGGGTGACACCATCTATAACCCCGTCAAGGGCCGCAAGGAGCGCATCGGCCGCATCCTGCAGATGCACGCCAACAACCGCGAAGAGATCAAGGAAGTGCGTGCCGGTGACATCGCCGCTGCGGTGGGCCTGAAGGATGTCACCACCGGTGACACCCTGTGCGACCTCGGTTCGCCGATCACCCTCGAGCGCATGGAGTTCCCCGAGCCGGTGATCCACGTCGCCGTCGAGCCGAAGTCCAAGGCCGACCAGGAAAAAATGGGCCTGGCGCTGGGTCGCCTCGCGCAGGAAGATCCCTCGTTCCGCGTCCGTACCGACGAGGAATCCGGACAGACCATCATCTCGGGCATGGGTGAGCTTCACCTCGAGATCATCGTCGACCGCATGCGGCGCGAGTTTGGCGTCGAAGCGAATGTGGGGGCGCCGCAGGTGGCCTACCGCGAAGCGATTCGCAAGGCGGTCGAAGTCGAAGGCAAGCATGCCAAGCAGTCGGGCGGTAAGGGTCAGTACGGCCATGTCTGGATCAAGATGGAGCCGAACGAACAGGGCAAGGGCTACGAGTTCGTCGACGCCATCAAGGGCGGCACGGTGCCGCGCGAATACATTCCGGCCGTCGACAAGGGGCTGCAGGAAGCCATGAATAATGGCGTGCTCGCGGGCTTCCCGGTGGTCGACGTCAAGTTCACGCTGTTCGACGGCTCGTATCACGACGTCGACTCCTCGGAACTGGCGTTCAAGCTGGCTTCGATCCTGGCGTTCAAGGACGGCATGCGCAAGGCGAACCCGGTGCTGCTCGAGCCGATGATGGCGGTCGAGGTGGAAACGCCGGAAGATTACATGGGTGACGTCATGGGCGACCTGAACCGCCGTCGCGGCATCATCCAGGGCATGGAAGACGTGGGTGGCATCAAGGCGATCAAGGCCGAGGTCCCGCTGGCCGAGATGTTCGGCTACTCGACCGATCTGCGTTCGATGTCGCAGGGGCGTGCGACCTACTCGATGGAGTTCAAGCACTACTCGGAAGCGCCCAAGAACATCGCCGAAGCGATCGTCGCCAAGAAGTGAGTGGTGCCAGACAGTTTTTTGAATTGATAGGGTAAGAGAAATGGCTAAGGAAAAATTCGAGCGGACCAAGCCGCACGTAAACGTTGGCACGATTGGACACGTTGACCACGGCAAGACCACCTTGACCGCGGCGATCACCACCATTCTGGCGAAGAAGTTTGGCGGCGCTGCCAAGAAGTACGACGAGATCGACAGCTCGCCGGAAGAGAAGGCGCGCGGCATCACCATCAACACCGCGCACGTCGAGTACGAGACCTCCACCCGTCACTACGCGCACGTTGACTGCCCCGGCCACGCCGACTACGTCAAGAACATGATCACCGGTGCCGCCCAGATGGACGGCGCCATCCTCGTCGTGTCCGCCGCCGACGGCCCCATGCCGCAGACCCGCGAGCACATCCTGCTCGCCCGTCAGGTTGGCGTGCCCTACATCATCGTCTACATGAACAAGGCCGACATGGTCGACGACGCCGAACTGCTCGAGCTCGTCGAAATGGAGATCCGCGAGCTCCTGTCCAAGTACGACTTCCCTGGCGACGACACCCCCATCATCATCGGTTCCGCCCTGAAGGCCCTCGAAGGCGACCAGAGCGACATCGGCGAGCCCAGCATCATCAAGCTGGCTGACGCGCTGGACTCCTACATTCCCGAGCCCGAGCGCGCCATCGACAAGCCCTTCCTGATGCCCGTCGAAGACGTCTTCTCCATCTCCGGTCGCGGCACCGTCGTCACCGGCCGTGTCGAGCGCGGCATCATCAAGGTTGGCGAAGAAATCGAGATCGTCGGCATCAAGCCCACCCAGAAGACCACCTGCACCGGCGTCGAGATGTTCAGGAAGCTGCTCGACCAGGGCCAGGCGGGCGACAACGTCGGCGTCCTGCTGCGCGGCACCAAGCGTGAAGAAGTCGAGCGCGGCCAGGTTCTGGCCAAGCCCGGCAGCATCAAGCCGCACACCAAGTTCTCGGCCGAGATCTACGTGCTGTCCAAGGACGAAGGCGGTCGTCACACCCCGTTCTTCAACGGCTACCGTCCGCAGTTCTACTTCCGCACCACCGACGTCACCGGCTCGATCGAGCTGCCGGCTGGCACCGAGATGGTGATGCCTGGCGACAACGTGAGCATCAAGGTGTCGCTGATTGCCCCGATCGCCATGGACGAAGGTCTGCGTTTCGCCATCCGTGAAGGCGGCCGCACCGTCGGCGCCGGCGTCGTGGCCAAGATCGAAGAGTAAGGCTCATTCATGCAAAACCAGAAAATCCGCATCCGCCTGAAGGCGTTTGACTACAAACTGATCGACCAGTCGGCGATGGAAATCGTGGACACGGCCAAGCGCACCGGCGCCGTGGTCAAAGGTCCGGTTCCCCTTCCGACCTCGATCGAGCGTTTCGACGTCCTGCGCTCGCCGCACGTCAACAAGGCGTCGCGCGATCAGTTCGAAATCCGCACCCATCGTCGCCTGATGGACATCATGGACCCCACCGACAAGACGGTCGATGCCTTGATGAAGCTGGATCTGCCCGCCGGCGTCGACGTCGAGATCAAGTTGTAAAAAGCGGGCGGCATGCGTATAATGCCGCCCCTTCTGCTTTACCAATAGTCGCCGGTCAATTGTAATCGGCACCTACAACCCTTGCCGCGCTAAATTTGGCCGGCTTGAGATAGGAAATACGAAGATGAGTATCGGGCTCGTTGGCCGCAAGGTCGGCATGACCCGCATTTTCACCGAGAACGGTGCGTCCGTTCCGGTGACGGTGCTGGAAATGTCCAACAATCGCGTCACGCAAGTGCGCACCCCAGAACATGACGGCTATTCCGCCGTGCAGGTTGCCTACGGCAGCCGCCGGAACAGCCGCGTCAACAGATCCGAGGCCGGCCATTTCGCCAAGGCGGGCGTCGAGGCCGCGGCCGTGCTGCGCGAGTTCCGCGTAGCGCCGGAAGTGGCTTCGCAATACCAGCCGGGTGCGGCGGTCTCCGTCGAGCTGTTCCAGGCCGGCCAGAAGGTCGACGTGACCGGGGTCACGCAGGGCAAAGGCTTCGCCGGCACGATCAAGCGCCACAACTTCGGTTCTCAGCGTGCTTCGCACGGCAACTCCCGCTCGCACAACGTGCCGGGTTCGATCGGCATGGCGCAGGATCCGGGTCGTGTCTTCCCGGGCAAGCGCATGTCCGGTCACATGGGTGCGGTGACCTGCACCAAGCAGAATCTCGAGGTTGTCCGTGTGGACGCCGAGCGTGGTCTGGTGCTCGTCAAGGGCGCCGTACCGGGATCCAGGGGTGGTCATGTCGTCGTGCGCCCTGCAGTGAAAGGGGGTGCCTAATGGATTTGGCGATCATTAACGAGCAGGGCCAACAGGTCGCGAGCGTTGCTGCTTCGGACGATACCTTTGGTCGTGACTACAACGAGGCGCTGGTTCACCAGGTCGTGACGGCGTTTCTCGCCAATGCACGCAGCGGGAACCGCGCACAGCTCACCCGTGCGGAGGTGAGTGCCTCGACCCACAAGCCCTGGAGACAGAAAGGTACCGGCCGTGCGCGTTCCGGTCGTACTTCCAGTCCGATCTGGCGCGGCGGTGGCGTGACCTTCCCGAACAAGCCGAACGAGAATTTCACCCACAAGGTGAACCGCAAGATGTATCGCGCGGGCCTGGCGGCGATCCTGTCGCAGCTCGCACGTGAGGGCAAGCTCAAGGTCGTCGAGAGCCTTGGCATCGAGTCGCCGAAGACGAAGGTGCTGGCCGGCAAGCTCAAGTCGATGGGTTACGGCAAGGTCATGATCATTGCCGACAGCGTGGACGACAACCTGTGGCTGTCGTCGCGCAACCTGCGTGACGTCTACGTGGTGGAGCCGCACCAGGCCGACCCGTGGAGCCTGGTCAAATTTGGCAACGTGCTGATCACCAAGGCGGCGGTCAAGCAGTTTGAGGAGATGGTGTGATGAGCGCGATCAGTCAGGAGCGTCTGCTCAAAGTCATTCTCGCGCCGGTGATCTCCGAAAAGAGCACCCGCGTGGCCGACAAGCAGAATCAGGTCGTGTTCCGTGTGCTGCCCGATGCGACCAAGCAGGAAATCGGCGCCGCGGTTGCGACGCTGTTCAAGGTCGAAGTCACGGGCGTGCAGGTTCTGAACGTCAAGGGCAAGGTCAAGCGCGCCGGTCGTGTCATGGGTCGCCGCGATAACTGGAAGAAGGCGTATGTCACCCTCAAGCCGGGTCAGGACATCGACTTCGCGTCCGGTCAGTAAGGGAGAACACCATGGCACTGATTAAAGTCAAACCCACTTCCGCCGGCCGCCGTGCCGTCGTGAAGGTCGTCACGCCCGGCCTGCACAAGGGCAAGCCGGTCGCCGCGCTGCTCGAATCGCAGAAGCGTGGCTCCGGCCGCAACAACAATGGCCACATTACGGTGCGCCACAAGGGCGGCGGCCACAAGCAGCACTATCGCGTCGTGGATTTCCGCCGCAACAAGGACGGCATCCCCGCGAAGGTCGAGCGCCTGGAATATGATCCCAACCGCTCGGCCCATCTGGCGCTGCTGTGCTACGCCGACGGCGAGCGCCGCTACATCATCGCGCCGCGCGGCGTGCAGGTCGGCGCGCAGCTGCTGAACGGCGCCGAGGCGCCGATCAAGGCCGGTAATTGCCTGCCGCTGCGCAGCATCCCCGTCGGCAGCACCGTGCACTGCGTCGAGATGATGCCGGGCAAGGGTGCGCAGATCGCGCGTTCCGCCGGTACTTCGGTGCAGCTGCTGGCACGCGAGGGCAGCTACGCGCAGTTGCGTCTGCGCTCGGGCGAGATCCGCAAGGTGCACGTCGATTGCCGCGCGACGCTGGGCGAGTGCGGCAACGAGGAGCACAGCCTGCGTTCGCTCGGCAAGGCCGGTGCCACCCGCTGGCGCGGCATCCGCCCGACGGTGCGTGGTGTCGTGATGAACCCGGTTGATCACCCGCACGGTGGTGGTGAAGGTCGCACGGCGGCGGGCCGTCATCCGGTCAGCCCGTGGGGAACGCCGACCAAGGGTTATCGCACTCGCAGCAACAAGCGCACCTCCAACATGATCGTCCGCCGTCGCCACGCGCGCTGATTGAGGTAGAAAGAAATGGCACGTTCAATTAAAAAAGGGCCCTTCGTCGACGGGCATCTGCTGAAGAAGATCGAGACTGCACGCAGCTCGAACGACAAGCGTCCGATCAAGACCTGGTCGCGCCGTTCCACCGTGCTGCCCGATTTCATCGGCCTGACGATCGCGGTGCACAACGGGCGCCAGCATGTTCCGGTGTTCGTGACCGAGAACATGGTCGGCCACAAGCTGGGCGAATTCTCCCTGACGCGCACCTTCAAGGGTCACGTCGCGGACAAGAAGGCGAAGAAATAAGGAGCGCATGATGGAAGTATCTGCAGTTTTGCGTGGCACCCGCCTGTCCGCCCAGAAGGGCCGCCTCGTCGCCGACCAGATCCGCGGCCTGCGCGTGGAGAAGGCGCTGAACATCCTGGCCTTCAGCCCCAAGAAGGGCGCCGCCGTCATCAAGAAAGTGCTCGAATCCGCGATCGCGAACGCCGAGCACAATGAGGGCGCGGACATCGACACCCTGAAGGTCAAGACGATCTATGTCGACCAGGGTGCGGTGCTGAAGCGTTTCACTGCCCGTGCCAAAGGCCGCGGCAACCGTATTAGCAAACCGACCTGTCACATCACCGTGACGGTTGGCGATTGAGGAAGCGGCATGGGACAGAAAATACATCCGATTGGGTTCCGTCTTGGCGTTCAGCGTATCTGGAGCGCCAAATGGTACGGCTCGAACCGCAATTTCTCGAGCACGCTGCTCGAGGACATCAAGGTTCGTGACTACCTGAAGAAGAAGCTTGCCCACGCCTCGGTTTCGAAGGTGCTGATCGAGCGCCCCGCGAAGAACGCGCGCATCACCATCTTCAGCGGCCGCCCCGGCGTCGTGATCGGCAAGAAGGGCGAGGACATCGAGGTCCTGCGCAGCGAACTCGCACGCATGATGTCCGTGCCGGTGCACGTCAACATCGAGGAAGTGCGCAAGCCGGAGACCGACGCGCAGATCATCGCCGATGGCATCGCCCAGCAGCTCGAGAAGCGCGTGATGTTCCGTCGCGCCATGAAGCGCGCGATGCAGAACGCGATGCGCCTGGGTGCCCAGGGCATCAAGATCATGAGCTCGGGCCGCCTTAACGGCGCCGAAATCGCGCGGACCGAGTGGTATCGCGAGGGGCGCGTGCCTCTGCATACGCTCCGCGCCGATATCGACTATGGATTTGCCGAGGCGAAGACGACCTACGGCATCATCGGCATCAAGGTCTGGGTCTACAAGGGTGACGCGCTGAATCGTGGCGAACAGCCCGTGGCGGCCGAAACGGAAAAGCGCGGCAAGAAATCAGGAGTGAAACATGCTGCAGCCAGCTAGAAGAAAATTCCGCAAGGAACAAAAAGGCCGGAACACGGGCCTGGCAACCCGGGGTGCGACGGTCAGCTTCGGGGATTTCGGCCTCAAGGCCGTTGGCCGTGGACGCCTGACGGCACGCCAGATCGAAGCGGCGCGCCGTGCCATGACGCGCCACATCAAGCGTGGCGGCCGCATCTGGATCCGGATTTTCCCGGACAAGCCGATCTCCCGTAAGCCCGCCGAAGTCCGGATGGGTAACGGCAAGGGCGCGCCCGAGTACTACGTCGCCGAGATCCAGCCCGGCAAGGTGCTGTACGAGATGGACGGCGTGAACGAGGCGCTGGCACGCGAGGCGTTCCGTCTGGCTGCCGCCAAGCTGCCGATTCCGACCACGTTCGTGACCCGCATGATCGGGAGCTGATTGATGAACACGAAAGAACTGCGCGGCAAGAATGCCGCAGAACTGAAGCAGGAACTTGAGTCCCTGCTGCGTGCCCACTTTGCGCTTCGGATGCAGGTGGCCACCCAGCAGTCGAACAAGACGGCCGATCTCGGCAAGTTGCGCCGCGACATTGCCCGGGTGAAGACCATTATGCGCGAGAAGGCGGGTCAAGCATGACTGAAAGCAAGAAGATGGTGCGCACCCTGACCGGGCGCGTGGTGAGCGACAAGATGGACAAGACGGTGACGGTGCTGGTCGAGCGTCGCGTCAAGCATCCGGTGATCGGCAAGGTCATTCGCCTGTCCAAGAAATACCATGCCCACGACGAGAACAACGAGTTCCACGAGGGCGACACGGTGCAGATCGAGGAGTCCCGCAAGCTGTCGCGCACCAAGGCTTGGAAGGTGAGCAAGCTGATCGAGCGCGCACGCGTCTAAGCTTGCATGATGTACATAAACCCGGTATAGTGCCGGGTTTTCCGGTTGGCTGGCCGGGTGGGTTGATCCGGTTCGCTGACTCAAGCACCTCCGCCTGAGGCGGAGTTTCTCCCGAACGGGATCCAAAACTGGCCACCGCATGGTGGGTTAAGTTGGAGGCAATTTAAATGATTCAGATGCAGTCCGTACTGGACGTTGCAGACAACACGGGTGCGCGTTCCGTCATGTGCATCAAGGTGTTGGGGGGCAGCCATCGTCGCTACGCCAGCGTCGGCGACATCATCAAGGTCAGCATCAAGGATGCGGCCCCGCGCGGCCGGGTCAAGAAGGGCGATGTCTACAACGCCGTGGTGGTTCGCACCGCCAAGGGTGTGCGTCGTCCCGACGGCTCGCTGGTGCGCTTCGACGGCAATGCGGCCGTCCTGCTCAACAACAAGCTGGAGCCGATCGGCACCCGTATCTTCGGGCCGGTTACCCGTGAATTGCGCACCGAGAAGTTCATGAAGATCGTCTCGCTGGCGCCCGAGGTTCTGTAAGAGGGAATCATGGCACGTATTCGTAAAAACGATCAGGTCATCGTCCTGACGGGCAAGGACAAGGGCAAGCGCGGGACCGTGCTGCGAGTGCTGGACGATGGGCACGTGGTGGTCGAGGGCGTGAATCGCGTCAAGAAGCACCAGAAGCCGAATCCCATGCGCAACATCCAGGGTGGGATCGTCGAGAAGGAAATGCCGATCGACAGCTCCAACGTCGCGCTGTTCAACACGGCGACGCAGAAGGCCGATCGCGTGGGTTTCAAGGTGCTGGAGGACGGCCGCAAGGTTCGCGTGTTCAAGTCCAATGGCGAAATGGTTGACGCTCAGGGGTAATCATGGCGCGTTTGCAAGAATTTTATCGTGAGACCGTGGTGCCGAAGCTGATCGAGCAGTTCGGCTACAAGTCCATCATGGAAGTGCCGCGCATCCAGAAGATCACGCTCAACATGGGCGTGGGCGAGGCGGTTGCGGACAAGAAGGTGATGGAATTTGCCGTGGGCGACATGCAGAAGATCGCCGGCCAGAAGCCGGTTGTCACCAAGTCGAAGAAGTCGATCGCCGGCTTCAAGATTCGTGAAAACTATCCCGTCGGCTGCATGGTCACGCTGCGCCGCGCCAGGATGTACGAGTTCCTCGATCGCCTGGTGACGGTCGCGATGCCGCGTATCCGCGACTTCCGCGGGGTGTCGGGCAAGTCTTTCGACGGTCGTGGCAACTACAACATGGGCGTCAAGGAACAGATCATCTTTCCCGAGATCGAGTACGACAAGATTGATGCGCTGCGTGGGATGAACATCACCATCACCACCACCGCGAAAACTGACGATGAAGCGCGTGCACTGCTGGCCGCCTTCAGTTTCCCGTTCAAGAATTGAGGTAGGCATGGCCAAGTTATCCTTGATCAACCGTGAAGAAAAGCGCGCCCGCATGGTGAAGAAGTATGCCGCCAAGCGCGCCGAGCTGAAGGCTGTGATCGCCAACGCGCAAAGCAGCGATGAAGACCGCGCTGCCGCCTACAAGGCGCTGCAGGCGCTGCCGCGCAACGCGAGTCCGGTGCGCCAGCGCAATCGCTGCCAGCTGACCGGTCGTCCGCGCGGCGTGTTCAGCAAGTTCGGCCTGGCGCGCGGCAAGCTGCGCGAGTACGCGATGCGCGGCGAGATTCCCGGCATCGTCAAGGCTAGCTGGTAAGGGGCAAACGATATGAGTATGAGTGATCCGATCGCGGATATGCTGACCCGCATCCGCAACGCGCAGGCGGTCGAGAAGGCGTCGGTGGCGATGCCTTCCTCCAAGGTCAAGGTGGCCATCGCCACGGTGCTGAAGGACGAGGGTTACATCGAGGATTTCGCCGTTCGCGGCGAGGCGGGCAAGCCCGAGCTCGAGCTGCAGCTTAAGTATTACGCCGGGCGTCCGGTCATCGAGCACATCGAGCGCGTCAGCAAGCCCGGCCTGCGCATCTACAAGGGCGCGGAAGAGTTGCCGCGGGTCATGAATGGCCTGGGCGTCGCGATCGTGTCGACGTCCCGCGGTGTGATGACGGACCGCCGCGCGCGCGCCAACGGCGTGGGCGGCGAAGTCCTCTGCGTGGTGGCGTAAGGAGAGCGGATATGTCACGTGTAGCCAAGAATCCCATTACGCTGCCGAAGGGCGTCGAGGTCACGGTCGGTTCGACGATCGCCGTCAAGGGGCCGCTCGGCTCGCTGAGCCGCGCCGCGGCCGCGGATGTCAATGTCGCCCTCAACGATGGCGTGCTGACCTTCGCGCCGGCCGACGGCAGCACCCAGGCGAACGCGATGGCGGGCACCATGCGTGCGCTCGTCAACAACATGGTCCAGGGCGTCTCGAAGGGCTTCGAGAAGAAGCTGACGCTGATCGGCGTCGGCTACCGCGCCCAGGCCCAGGGCGACGCACTGAACCTGACGCTCGGTTTTTCACACCCGGTCGTGCACAAGATGCCGGCCGGCATCAAGGTCGAGACGCCGTCGCAGACCGAGATCGTGATCAAGGGTATCGATCGCCAGATGGTGGGCCAGGTGGCCGCGGACGTTCGCGCCTATCGCCCGCCGGAGCCCTACAAGGGCAAGGGCGTTCGCTACAGCGACGAAGTGGTCATCAAGAAAGAGACCAAGAAGAAGTAAGGCTTAAGGACAGAGCATGAACACCAAGCAATCACGGATTCGCAGAGCGCGCAAAACCCGCGCCAAGATCGCGGCCGTCAAGGCGATCCGCCTGGCCATCCACCGCACCAACAGCCACATCTACGCCCAGATCATTTCGGCGGATGGCGGCACGGTGATGGCAAGCGCGTCGTCGAACGACAAGGACATGCGGACGGCGGTGCCCAACGGCGGCAACATCGCGGCTGCCGCGGCGGTGGGCAAGCGACTGGCTGAAAAGGCCAAGGGCTTGGGCATTGAAAAAGTGGCCTTCGACCGATCGGGCTTCAAGTTCCATGGGCGCGTGAAGGCCCTGGCGGACGCGGCCCGCGAAGGCGGTTTGGTATTTTAACGAGGCAGACTCAAGATGGCCCGTACAGCACCTACGAGTAACGAAGAGCGCGGCGACGGCTTGCGCGAGAAGATGATTTCGGTCAACCGCGTCACCAAAGTGGTGAAGGGCGGCCGGATCATGGGTTTTGCAGCGCTGACGGTGGTCGGCGATGGCGATGGCGGCATCGGCATGGGCAAGGGCAAGTCCCGCGAAGTCCCGGTGGCCGTGCAGAAGGCCATGGAAGAAGCCCGCCGCAAGCTGGTCAAGATCAGCCTGAAGAACGGCACCTTCCATCACACCGTGGTGGGCCAGCATGGCGCATCGCGCGTGCTGATCCAGCCCGCGTCGGAAGGTACCGGCATCATCGCCGGCGGGGCCATGCGCGCCGTCTTCGAGGTGATGGGCGTGCAGAACGTGCTCGCCAAGTGCCTGGGCTCGACCAATCCCTACAACGTCGTTCGCGCCACGATCGACGGCTTGATGAAGATGTCGACGCCGTCCGAAATCGCGGCCAAGCGCGGCAAATCCGTTGAAGAAATCACGGGGTAAGCCATGAGCGAGCAGAAGAAAATCAAGGTGACGCTGGTCAAGAGCCTGATCGGTACCAAGGCGCCCCATCGGGCTTGCGTGCGCGGACTCGGCCTGCGTCGGCTGAATCACACGGTCGAGGTGCTGGACACCCCGGCCAACCGCGGCATGATCAACACGGTCGCCTATCTGGTGAAGTGCGAGGCTTAAATGGAACTGAACAACATCAAACCGGCCGACGGCGCCAAGAAGGACAAGCGGCGCGTCGGGCGCGGCATCGGCTCGGGGCTCGGGAAAACCGCGGGCCGGGGCCACAAGGGCCAGAAATCGCGAGCGGGCGGCTTCCACAAGGTCGGCTTTGAAGGCGGCCAGATGCCGATGCATCGCCGCCTGCCGAAGCGCGGCTTCGTGTCCCTGACCAAGGCCGACACCGCACGCGTTCGGCTTGCGGACATCGCGGCGATCGGGGCCGACGAGATCGACCTGCTGGTGCTGAAGCAGGCCGGGGTCGTGGGCGCGGGCGCCAAGGCCGCGCGCGTTTACCTGTCCGGGGAGATCGGCAAGGCGGTCAAGCTCCGCGGCATCGCCACGACGAAGGGTGCGCGCGCCGCGATCGAAGCGGCTGGCGGCAGCGTCGGCGAATAAATCCTCGGGGAACACGCATTGGCTACCCCCAAGACCGGTCTGAACAAATTCGGCGACCTCAAGCGCCGTCTGCTGTTCCTGCTCGGTGCCCTCGTCGTGTACCGGATCGGGACCTTCATTCCGGTGCCGGGCATCGATCCGCTGGTGCTGGATCAGTTGTTCAAGTCGCAGCAGAGCGGAATCCTCGGCATGTTCAACATGTTCTCCGGGGGGGCGTTGTCGCGCTTCAGCGTCTTTGCGCTCGGCATCATGCCGTATATCTCGGCGTCGATCATCGTCCAGCTGATGACGACGGTGTCGCCCCAACTCGAGGCGCTCAAGAAGGAAGGCGAGGCCGGGCGGCGCAAGATTACGCAGTACACGCGCTACGGCACCCTGGTGTTGGCGGTATTCCAGGCGCTCGGTATCGCCATCGCGCTCGAGGCGCAGGCGAACCTCGTCCTCGAGCCGGGTCTGGCATTCCGCCTGACGACCGTCTTCACGCTGACGGCCGGGACGATGTTCCTGATGTGGCTTGGCGAACAGGTGACCGAGCGCGGCCTCGGGAACGGCATCTCGATCATCATTTTCGCCGGCATCGCGGCCGGACTTCCGCATGCAATCGGCGGCACCCTCGAACTGACGCGGACAGGCGCATTTTCGATCCCGCTGGTCCTCATGCTGTTCGTTGCGGTGCTGCTGGTGACGGCGCTGGTGGTCTTCGTGGAACGGGGGCAGCGCAAGATCCTGGTCAACTACGCGAAGCGCCAGGTCGGGAAGATGGTCGTGGGCGGCCAGAGCTCGCACCTGCCGCTGAAGCTGAACATGGCTGGCGTGATTCCGCCGATCTTCGCGTCCAGCATCATCCTGTTTCCGGCGACCCTTGCGGGCTGGTTCGGGAGCGGGGAGAGCATGGGCTGGCTGAAGGACCTCGGCGCGACGCTCGCGCCCGGGCAGCCCATTTACGTGCTGCTGTATGCGCTGGCGATCATCTTCTTCTGCTTCTTCTATACGGCGCTGGTCTTCAACTCGAAGGAGACGGCGGACAACCTCAAGAAGAGCGGGGCCTTCGTTCCGGGCATCCGTCCGGGCGAGCAGACGGCGCGCTACATCGACAAGATCCTGACGCGGCTGACGCTGGTGGGAGCGATCTACATCACGTTGGTGTGTCTGCTGCCCGAGTTCCTGATCCTGAAATGGAACGTGCCGTTCCATTTCGGGGGGACATCGCTCTTGATCATTGTGGTGGTGACGATGGATTTCATGGCGCAGGTGCAGGCTTACGTAATGTCGCACCAGTATGAAGGCTTGCTGAAAAAGGCCAATTTCAAGAACGGCTTGGCGGGGCGCTGATGTCGAAGGAAGACGTGATTCAGATGCAGGGCGAAGTCCTCGAGAACCTGCCGAATGCGACCTTTCGGGTCAAGCTGGAAAACGGACATGTTTTGCTGGGTCATATCTCGGGAAAAATGCGGATGCACTACATCCGCATCCTGCCGGGAGACAAGGTGACGGTCGAGCTGACACCTTACGACCTGACCAAAGGCCGGATCGTATTCCGGGCGAAATGATTTTTGACCGGCCCCTGCGGCCGGTCGGTGAATGGAGAAAACCATGAGAGTGCAGGCTTCTGTCAAGAAAATGTGCCGTAAGTGCAAGGTGGTACGCCGCAAGGGCGTGGTGCGCGTGATCTGCGAGGATCCGCGTCACAAGCAGCGCCAGGGCTGAGCGCTGCGCGCTAAATTGAATTCGAACCGACCTGAAGGCGGGTTGGTGTGTTATAATTTTTTGTTTTCCGTTCGGAGCATTGCGAATGGCTCGTATTGCTGGGGTTAATATCCCGAATCATCAACACGCGGTTATTGCATTGACCGCCATTTACGGCATCGGCCGGACGACCTCCGGCAAGATCTGCGACGCGGCTGGCGTGGCGCAGAACGCGAAGATCAAGGATCTTTCCGACGCCGAAATGGAACGCTTGCGCGAGGGCGTGGCCAAGTTCACGGTCGAGGGCGACCTGCGTCGTGAAATCACCATGAACATCAAGCGTCTGATGGACCTCGGCTGCTATCGCGGCTTCCGTCACCGCAAGGGTCTGCCGGTGCGCGGCCAGCGCACCCGCACCAATGCGCGTACCCGCAAGGGCCCGCGCAAGGCCATCAAAAAGTAAAGGTTAATCATGGCTACCAAAACTGCAGCGCGCGTTCGCAAAAAGGTCAAGAAGAATGTCGCCGAAGGCATCGCGCACATTCACGCTTCGTTCAACAACACGATCGTGACGATCACCGACCGCCAGGGCAACGCCCTCTCGTGGGCGACCGCGGGTGGCGCCGGCTTCAAGGGCTCGCGCAAATCCACGCCCTTCGCGGCGCAGGTTGCGGCCGAGAACGCCGGGAAGATGGCGCAGGAATATGGCGTCAAGAACCTGGAGGTGCGGATCAAGGGGCCCGGCCCCGGCCGCGAATCCACCGTGCGTGCGTTGAACGCGCTGGGTTTCAAGATCACCGCGATCTCGGATGTCACCCCGATCCCGCACAACGGCTGCCGTCCCTCCAAAAAGCGTCGTATCTAATTACCAGGGAATATCATGGCTCGTAATCTTGATCCCAAATGCCGTCAGTGCCGCCGCGAAGGCGAGAAGCTCTTTCTCAAGGGTGAGAAGTGCTTCACTGACAAGTGCGCCATCGAGCGCCGCAGCTACGCGCCCGGCCAGCACGGCCAGAAGAGCGGCGCCCGCCTGTCCGGCTACGGCGTCCAGCTGCGCGAGAAACAGAAGATCCGCCGCATCTACGGCGTGCTCGAAGGCCAGTTCCGTCTGACCTACAAGAAAGCCGACAGCGCCAAGGGCGTGACCGGTGAAAACCTGCTGTCGATGCTGGAATCGCGTCTGGACTCCGTCTGCTATCGCATGGGATTCGGCGCGTCGCGTACCGAGGCGCGTCAGGTCGTCCGCCACAA
Source organism: Thiobacillus sp. SCUT-2 (assembly GCF_035621355.1). Taxonomy (NCBI): domain Bacteria; kingdom Pseudomonadati; phylum Pseudomonadota; class Betaproteobacteria; order Nitrosomonadales; family Thiobacillaceae; genus Thiobacillus; species Thiobacillus sedimenti. The sequence goes on from NZ_CP141769.1 coordinate 504,927, forward strand.
CGGCATCACGGTGAACGGTCGTCGCGTGAACATTCCGTCCTACCAGGTGCGGCCGGGCGACGTGGTCGAGGTGTCGGACAAGGCGAAGGCCCATCTGCGCATCAAGGCGGCTGCCGAAGCGACCGCGGCGCGCGGCTACCCCGAGTGGGTCGAGGTCGACGCCAAGGCCCTGAAGGGCACCTACAAGGCCGCGCCGCAGCGTTCCGAACTGCCTTCGACCATCAACGAGTCGCTGGTCGTCGAACTGTACTCCAAGTAAATAAGCTGGCTGGGTCTCTTTGACTGGGTCTTAAGGAATCGCACTTTATGCAAAGCGCTACGGAATTTCTCAAGCCGCGTATTGTGGAGGTCGATCGTGCCTCCCCGCTGCACGCCAAGGTCATCATGGAACCCTTCGAGCGCGGCTATGGCCACACGCTCGGCAACGCGCTGCGTCGTATTCTGCTGTCCTCCATGGTGGGCTATGCGCCGACCGAGGTGAGCATCAGCGGCGTCGTGCACGAGTACTCGACCATCGAGGGCGTGCAGGAAGACGTCGTCGACATCCTGCTGAACCTCAAGGGCATCGCGTTCAAGATGCACGGCAAGTCGGAGGCGGTTCTCAAGGTCTCCAAGTCGGGTGAAGGCGTCGTGACGGCGGGCGACATCGAAGTCGGCCACGATATCGAAGTGCTCAATCCGGATCACGTGATCGCGCACCTGACGAAGGGCGGCAAGCTCGACATGGAAATCAAGGTCGAGGCTGGGCGCGGCTACCAGCCGGCGACGGCCCGCAAGGTCGCGGACGAGACGCGTTCGGTCGGCTCGATTCTGGTCGACGCCTCCTTCAGCCCGGTGCGTCGCGTCGCCTACTCGGTTGAAAGCGCGCGCGTCGAGCAGCGCACCGACCTCGACCGTCTGGTCATTGACATCGAGACGAATGGCGTCGTCGAGCCCGAGGAAGCGGTCCGCACCGCTGCGCGCATCCTGGTGAGCCAGTTGTCCGTGTTTGCCGACCTCGAAGGTACGCCTGCCGAGTCGGAGTCGCCGCGTTCGCCGCAGGTCGACCCCATGCTGCTGCGCCCGGTCGATGATCTCGAACTGACCGTTCGCTCGGCGAACTGCCTCAAGGCCGAGAACATCTACTTCATCGGCGACCTGATCCAGCGCTCCGAGACCGAATTGCTGCGCACGCCGAATCTCGGTCGCAAGTCGCTCAACGAGATCAAGGACGTGCTCGCTTCGAAGGGCCTGTCGCTGGGCATGAAGCTGGAAAACTGGCCGCCGGCCGGCCTCGAGCGCCCCTGATTTTAAAACCCAAAACAACAAAGCGCGGGTCGCCGTGGCAGGCGGCCTTGCCCAAGAATAGAACCTGAAAGGAAATTGCCATGCGTCATCGTCAATCCAATCGCAAGCTGAACCGCACCACCAGCCATCGGCTGGCCATGTTCCGCAACATGAGCGTCTCGCTCCTGCGCCATGAGGTCATCAAGACCACGCTGCCGAAGGCCAAGGAACTGCGCCGCTTCGTCGAGCCGCTGATCACGCTGGGCAAGGAGCCCACGCTGGCGAACCACCGCCTGGCCTTCGACCGTCTGCGCGACCGCGAGATGGTGGTGAAGCTTTTCGGCGAGCTGGGCCCGCGTTACAAGACGCGTCCGGGTGGCTATCTGCGCATCCTGAAGTACGGATTCCGTGTTGGCGACAACGCACCGATGGCGCTGGTCGAACTGGTCGATCGCCCGGACACCGACGTGGTTCCGGCGGACGCCGACTGACGCACTGCAGCCAGCAGAAGAAAAAGCCGGGTTCGCCCGGCTTTTTTCATTTGAAGAGGGGGTTAGAGCCTGGTGGCGCGGACCGGCTTGTCGCGGTGGCGCCCGGTCAGGCATAGTCCGGATATCGATTCGCTGCGGGGGCACCACGTGATCGTTCTTTTCACCGACTTTGGGACGCGCGATCCCTACGTGGGCCAAGTCAAGGCGCGCTTGGCCGAGCACGCACCCGGCGAGTGCGTGGTGGATCTGCTGCACGAGGCGCCGGACTTCAACGCGCACGCCGGCGCGCATCTCCTCGCCGCCTTCGCGCCGGGCTTTCCGCCGGGCTGCGTCTTCCTGGCCGTGGTCGACCCCGGCGTGGGTACGCCGCGCGACGCGGTGGTGTTGATGGCAGGGGGGCACTGGTTCGTGGGGCCGGACAACGGGCTGCTGTCGGTGGTCGCCGCCCGCAATACGGACACCCGTGTGTGGCGCATCACCTGGCGGCCGGAGACGCTGTCGGCGACCTTTCACGGGCGGGACCTGTTCGCGCGGATTGCCGCGGACATCGCGCGCGGCGCCTTTCCCGCGGACAAGCTTGCGCCCGTCCCCTCCCTGAAGGTCGAGTTCGATGCAGGCGACCTGGCGCGGGTGATCTACATCGACCATTACGGGAACGCGTGGAGCGGCGTGCGCGGGGCGCCGCCGAAGACGCGCGTGACGGCAGGCGGAAGCCTGTTCAAATATGGCGACACCTTCGGCGGCGTCGGAAAGGGCGAAGCGTTCTGGTTCGTGAACAGCGTCGGCCTGGTCGAGCTGGCGGTCAACCGGGGCAGTGCCGCCGCGGTGTTCGGCCTGAAGGTCGGCGACCCCGTGCAGGTACAGCGCCCGAACTGAGGCCACTCACGCCAGACCGAGCAGCACGGCGCGGTAGTCGTTCACGTTGGTGCGCGTGGGGCCGGTGACGATCAGGTCGCCCAAGGCGGCGAAGAAGCCGTAGCTGTCGTGTTCTGCCAGCGAGCGGGCGGCGTCGATGCCGAGCGCGGCCGCGCGTGCCAGCGTATCCGGCGCCAGCAGCGCGCCGGCGTTGTCCTCGCTGCCATCGATGCCGTCGGTGTCGGCTGCCAGCGCCCACGCGGGCGTGTCGCCCAGGGCCAGGGCCAGCGCCAGCAGGAATTCGGCGTTGCGTCCCCCGCGGCCATGTTGCGGGCGCAACGTGACCGTCGTTTCGCCGCCGGAGAGCAGGGCGAGCGGGCCACGCCGGGCTGAAGCGCGGACGAGCGCCGCGTGCTGCCGGGCGACGGCCTGCGCATCGCCGCTGACGCTGTCGGAGAGGACCAGGGCACGAATGCCGTGGGCTTCGAAATGGCGGGCTGCAGCGTCGAGACCGGTACGCGCGTTCGCGACCACACGGTTTTCCACCCGCTCGAAGCAGGAGTCGCCCGGCTTCGGGGTGTCGGGCTCGACGCCCGCAACGCAGCGTTCAAGGTGGGCGCGCACGCTCGGGGGCGGCACGATGCCGAAACGCGCCAGCCGCTCCAGCGCATCGGCACAGGTCGTGGCGTCGGGGGCGCAGGGGCCGGAAGCGATGTCGCTCGGGTCATCGCCGACGACGTCGGAAAGGATGCGCGCCTGCACGGCCGCGCCGTGGCCGTCGGGCGACGCTGCCCGTGCAAGCTGCCCGGCCGACACGCGGGTCAGGTGCTTGCGGACGGTATTGATATCGTGGATGGTCGCGCCCGCGCCGAGCAGTGCCTTGGTCACCTGGCGCAGTTCCTTCAGCGTCACGCCGTCGACCGGCGCGGCGAGCAGGCTGGAGCCGCCGCCCGAGATCAGCGCCAGCAGCAGGTCGTCCGGCCCCAGTGTCCGCGCCAGGTCGAGCATGCGCAAGGCGGCGGCCTGGCCGCGGCCGTCCGGGAGGGGATGGCTCGCCTCGACGACCTCGATGCGGCGCGTGGGCAAGCCGTGCCGGTAGCGCGTGACGACGAGTCCCGAGAGCGGTGCATCCGACGGCCAATGGGCCTCGACGGCGGCGGCCATGCTGGCCGCCGCTTTTCCGCCGCCGACCACCAGGGTACGCCCACGCGGCGGTTGGGGCAGGTGCCCGGGCAGGATGCGCGCGGGGTCGGAGGCGGCGACGGCGGCGCGGAACGAGTCGAGCAGCAGGGTGCGGGGATTCGGTGAGGGCATGGCGTCGGCGAAGCGAAGGCGTGCACGGCCGGAGGATGCCGGCCGCGCACGGCACAAAAAAAGCGGCCACACCGGCTGGCCGCTCGGGCTGGCGGGCGGCAGGTTTACTGCTTGGTCGCTTCCTTGGCCTTGTCGGCCATTTCCTGGGTTTTTGCTGCCGCGGCGGCGGCAGTGTCCGCCGTAGCCTGGGCCGCTTCGGACGCTGCCTTGGCTGCTGCGTCTCCGGCAGCCGTTGCGGCGTCCCCTGCGGCAGTTGCCGCTGCCCCCGCCGCTTCCTTCGCGGCGCCTGCGGCTTCGTGAGCGGAGTCCGCCGCCGCGCCGGCGGCTTCCTTCGCCTGGTCCATGGCAGGCGCGGCGGCTTCCTGCGCCTTCTGGCAGGCAGTCAGCGCGAGGACGGCGAACAGTGAAACGAGTAGTCTGGATGGCATGGGACCTCCTTGAAGTGAGTTTCGACACGAGGCGGGCGCGGCGAGCGTCCGCAACCCTTATTCATACGCCAAAATGGCCGGCATACAAGCGTCGCGGTCCCCGCGCCGTCTAAAGGAAGCGCTCGTCAGCTCGCAGATAACGCCATTGCCCGAGCGGCAGCTCCCCCAGCCTGACCCCGCCGATGCGCACGCGCTTCAGGCCCACCACCTTCAGCCCCACCAGCTCGCACATGCGACGGATCTGGCGCTTGCGGCCTTCCTTGAGGATGAAGCGCAGCTGGTCGGCGTTCTGCCACGCGACCCTGGCCGGGCGCAGCGTGCGGCCATCGAGCGACAGGCCGTGGTTGAGCAGTGCGAGGCCGCGGTCATCGAGGTGGCCCTCGACACGGACAAGGTATTCCTTCTCGACGTCGGAATCGTCGCCGATCAGCTGCTTCGCGATGCGGCCGTCCTGCGTGAGGACCAGCAGGCCGGTCGAGTCGATGTCGAGCCGCCCCGCGGGGGCGAGGCCCTTCAGCTGCTTTTGTGAAAATCGACGCGGCGCGCGGTCCTCGCGCCAACGCGTGTCGGGGCGGATCAGCGCGGCGGCTGGCTGGTAGCCTGGCTCGGGCTGGCCCGAGACGTAGCCGACCGGCTTGTGCAGCAGGATGGTGACCCGCTCGGCCTGCCGGGCCGTCGCCTCGACATCGAGCCGGATCGCGCAGTCGGGGTCGACCTTGGTGCCGAGTTCGGTGATGCGGCGGCCGTCGACGAAGACGAGCCCTTTTTCGATGTAGGCGTCCGCCTCGCGGCGCGAGCACAGCCCGCGCTCGGACATCAGCTTGGAGAGGCGGACGGACTCGACCATCAGCGTCGGGCCAGCACCGGCTGCAGATATTTTCCGGTGTGGCTGGCCGGATTGGCGGCGACGTCCTCGGGCGTGCCCTCCGCGATGATCATGCCGCCGCCGGCGCCGCCCTCGGGGCCGAGGTCGACCAGCCAGTCGGCGGTCTTGATGACGTCGAGGTTGTGCTCGATGACGACCACGCTGTTGCCCGCGTCGGCGAGGCGCTGCAAAACCTTCAGCAGCAGGTCGATGTCGGCGAAGTGGAGGCCGGTGGTCGGCTCGTCGAGGATGTAGAGCGTGCGCCCGGTGTCGCGCTTGGAGAGTTCCAGCGCGAGCTTGACGCGCTGGGCCTCGCCGCCCGACAGCGTGGTGGCCGACTGGCCGAGGCGAATGTAGCCCAGCCCGACGTCGATCAGCGTGGTGAGCTTCTTCTTCACCACCGGCACCGCGTCGAAGAATTCGGCGGCGTCCTCGACCGTCATCTCCAGCACGTCGCGGATCGTCTTGCCCTTGTAGTGCACCTCCAGCGTCTCGCGGTTGTAGCGCGCGCCGTGGCAGACGTCGCACGGCACGTAGATGTCAGGAAGAAAGTGCATCTCGACCTTGACCACGCCGTCGCCCTGGCAGGCCTCGCAGCGCCCGCCCTTGACGTTGAAGGAAAAACGCCCCGGGCCGTAGCCGCGCGCGCGCGCCTCCGGGACGCCGGCGAAGAGCTCGCGGATCGGCGTGAAGAGGCCGGTGTAGGTCGCCGGATTCGAGCGCGGCGTGCGGCCGATCGGGCTCTGGTCGACGTTGATCACCTTGTCGAAGAATTCGAGGCCCTGGATCTCGCCGTGCGGCGCGGGCTCGGCCGACGAGCCGTAGAGGTGGCGCGCCACCGCCGTGTAGAGCGTGTCGTTGATCAGCGTCGACTTGCCCGAGCCCGACACGCCGGTGATGCAGACCAGCAGCCCGACCGGCAGGTTGAGCGTGACGTGCTTGAGGTTGTTGCCGCTCGCGTCGGTGACGACCAGCTGGCGGTCGGCGTTTGCCTTGCGGCGCTTCTTCGGGATCGCGATCTGGCGGCGGCCCGAGAGGAACTGGCCGGTGAGCGAATGCTTGGCCAGCCGGATCTCCTCCGGCGTGCCCTCGGCCACGACTTCGCCGCCGTGCACGCCGGCGCCGGGGCCCATGTCGACCACGTAGTCGGCCGCGCGGATCGCATCCTCGTCGTGCTCGACGACGAGCACCGAGTTGCCGATGTCGCGCAGGTGCTTCAAGGTCGCCAGCAGGCGGTCGTTGTCGCGCTGGTGCAGGCCGATCGACGGCTCGTCGAGCACGTACATCACGCCGGTCAGGCCCGAACCGATCTGGGAAGCGAGCCGGATGCGCTGCGCTTCGCCGCCCGAGAGCGTGTCGGCCGAGCGGTCGAGCGACAGGTAGTCCAGGCCCACGTTGTTGAGGAAGCCGACGCGGGCGACGATCTCCTTGACGATCTTGTCGGCGATCTGGGCGCGGTGGCCTTCGAGCCTGAGCATCTCGAAGAAGGCGAGCACCTCCTTCAGCGGCATCGCGCTCACCTGGTAGATCGGCGCGCCGCCGACCATCACGTGGCGGGCCTCCTCGCGCAGGCGGGTGCCGTGGCAGGCCGGGCAGGGCTTGTTGTTCTGGTACTTGGCGAGTTCCTCGCGCACCGCCATCGAATCGGACTCGTGGTAGCGCCGCTCCATGTTGGCGAGCACGCCCTCGAACGGATACTTGCGCGTGGTGAAGCCGCCGCGCGGCGCCAGCGCCTGGAAGGCGATCGCCTCCTTGCCGGAACCGTCGAGGATCACGTCCTGGACGCGCTTCGGCAGGTCTTCCCACGGCGTGTTGAGATCGAAGCCGTAGTGCATCGCCAGGCTCTGCAGCATCATGAAGAAGAACTGGTTGCGCTTGTCCCAGCCCTTGATCGCGCCGCTGGCCAGCGACAGATGCGGGAAGGCGACCACCCGTGCCGGGTCGAAGAAGGTAATCTGGCCCAGGCCGTCGCATTGGCTGCACGCGCCCATCGGGTTGTTGAACGAGAACAGCCGCGGCTCCAGTTCGGGCAGCGCGTAGCTGCATATGGGGCAGGCGAACTTGGCGGAGAAGAGATGTTCCTTGCCGGAGTCCATCTCCACCGCGAGCGCCCGACCCTCGGCATGCCTGAGCGCGGTCTCGAAGCTCTCGGCCAGCCGCTGCTTGGCGTCCGCGCGCACCTTGAGACGGTCGACCACGACCTCGATGGTGTGCTTCTTGTTCTTGTCGAGCTTCGGTACTGCGTCGAGCTCGTGCACGGCGCCGTCGACCCGCACCCGCACGAAGCCCTGGGCTCTCAGTTCGGCGAACAGCTCGACGTTCTCGCCCTTGCGGCCGACGACCAGCGGCGCGAGGATCATCAGCTTGGTGTCCTCGGGCAGCGCCAGCACGGCGTCGACCATCTGCGACACCGTCTGCGCGGCGAGCGTGATGCCGTGCTCGGGGCACTGCGGGTCGCCGACGCGCGCGTAGAGCAGGCGCAGGTAGTCGTGGATCTCGGTGACGGTGCCGACGGTCGAGCGCGGGTTGTGGCTGGTCGCCTTCTGCTCGATCGAGATCGCCGGGGAGAGCCCTTCGATCAGGTCGACGTCGGGCTTCTCCATCAGCTGCAGGAACTGCCGCGCGTAGGCCGACAGCGACTCGACGTAGCGGCGCTGGCCTTCGGCATACAGGGTATCGAACGCCAGCGAGGATTTGCCCGATCCCGACAGCCCCGTGATCACGACCAGCTTGTTGCGCGGCAGGTCGAGATTCACGTTCTTCAGGTTGTGGGTGCGGGCGCCACGGATGCGGATGGATTCCATGTTGGGGGCGTGAGGCGTAATTCGCAACCTGCTAATATAACGGACTTCCAGACTTCGCCGTATCACACCGTGGCACAGATCGATCTGTCGGAAAGCATGACCCGCGCGGAGAAGCGCGCGGCTTCTGGCCTCGCTGCGATTTTTGGTCTGCGCATGCTGGGCATGTTCCTGATCCTCCCGGTTTTCGCGCTCTACGCCGAGCATCTGCCGGGCGGCACCAGTCACACCCTCGTCGGCCTGACGCTCGGCATGTACGGCCTGACGCAGGCGCTCCTGATGATCCCCTACGGCATGGCGTCCGACCGCATCGGGCGCAAGAAGGTCATCATCTTCGGCCTCATCCTGTTCGCGGCGGGCAGCTTCATCGCCGCGACCGCGTCCGACATCTACTGGACGATCGCCGGCCGCGCCGTGCAGGGCGCCGGCGCGATTTCCGCGGCGATCACCGCCCTCCTGGCCGACCTCACCCGCGAGGAGCACCGCACCAAGGCGATGGCGATGATCGGTTCGACCATCGGGCTCACCTTCGCCGTGTCGCTCGTCGCCGGCCCCGCGCTCAACCGCCTGATGGGCGTGCCGGGAATTTTCGCGCTCACCGGCGTGCTCGCGCTGGCCGCGATCTGGGTCGTCAAGGTGTGGGTGCCGGACCCGGAGAGCAGCCATTTTCACGCCGATGCGCAGGCGAACCCCGCGCGGCTGAAGGATGTGCTGCAGAACGGCCAGCTGTTGCGCCTCGATTTCGGCATTTTCGCGCTGCATGCCGCGCAGATGGCGATGTTCGTCGTGGTCCCGGTCGCGCTCAAGAACAGCGGCCTGGCCGCCGACCACCACTGGGCGGTCTACCTGCCGGTGCTGCTCGGATCCTTCGTCCTGATCGTGCCGGCCATCATCTATGGCGAGACGCGCGGCAAGATGAAGCCGGTGTTCGTCGGCGCGGTGGCGCTGATGCTGCTGGCGCAGCTCGGGATGGCGCTGGGCATCGATCGCTTCTGGGGCATCGTCGGCGCGCTGTTCTTCTATTTCGTCGCCTTCAACCTGCTCGAGGCGAGCCTGCCTTCGCTGATCTCCAAGCTGGCGCCCGCATCGGCCAAGGGCACGGCGATGGGCGTCTACAACACCGCGCAGGCGCTGGGGTTGTTCTTTGGCGGCGCGGTCGGCGGCTGGCTCGCGCAGCACTTCGGTTTCCATGCGGTGTTCATGTTCAGCGTCGGCCTGATGGCGATCTGGCTGCTTGCGAGCCTGTCGATGACGCCGCCGCCGGCGATCAAGACCCGCATGTTCCGCGTGGGGACGATGCCGGCCGATCGCGCGGCGCTGCTGAAGGCCCAGCTGGCCGGCGTGGCGGGCGTGGTGGAGGTCGCGGTGCTGGCCGAAGAAGGCGTGGCCATGCTGAAGGTCAGCCTGCAGGGCTGGGACGAGACCGCTGCGCGCCTGCTGCTCGAGGCCGTGGGAGCCTGATCGAAGCCTGATAGAATCGGTCCACGTTCAATCAGGTCTGTTCAGGGGAAAACATGGCATCCGTCAACAAAGTGATTCTGGTCGGCAACCTGGGGCGCGACCCCGAAATGCGGTATCTGCCGAGCGGAGAAGCGGTCGCCAACCTCGCCATCGCCACCACCGACAAGTACAAGGACAAGAGCGGCCAGATGGTCGAGGCGACCGAATGGCACCGCGTCAGCTTTTTCGGGCGCACCGCCGAAGTGTGCGGGCAATACCTGAAGAAGGGCAGCCAGGTCTACGTCGAGGGCAGCATCCGCACCCGCAAGTACACCGACAAGGACGGGGTCGAGAAATACTCGACCGAGATCCGCGGCGACCGCATGCAGATGCTGGGAAGCCGCAGCGGCGGCGGCATGGCCGAAATGGACGAGGGCGGCTATGCGCCGCAGTCCGCGCCGCGCAGCCAGCCGCGTGCCAGTGCGCCGGCGCCCGCGCAGCGCCCGGCCGGCAGCGGTTTCGACGACATGGACGACGATATTCCGTTCTGACGTCAGGGACGCGGAACATTCGGCCGTTATCCCTGGAATACATAACAAACAGGGTGGGCAGGGAGGCGGTGCGCATGCGCACCGGCAATGCGGTGAACAGCAGATCAAATGGGACACTCGGGACGCTGGCGCGCGCCTTATGTATGGGCGGCGCCCTGGCGTGCGCCCCGTTGGCGCGTGCCGACGTCACCGAATCCGAATTTCTCGACGACATCCCCGTGGTGCTGTCGGTGTCGCGGCTGTCGCAACCGGTCAACGAAGCGCCGGCCGCCGTCACCGTCATCGACCAGGACATGATCCGTGCCTCGGGTTTCCGGGATATCCCCGACCTGCTTCGCCTGGTGCCCGGTTTCTCGGTCGCTTACACGCGCGACAACACCTGGGCGGCCGGCTATCACGGGCTCGGCGACGCCTATTCGCGCCGCTTCCAGGTCCTGGTCGACGGTCGCTCGATCTACAGCCCCCACTACGGTTCGGTGAACTGGACCGACCTGCCGCTTTCCATCGACGACATCGAGCGCATCGAAGTCGTGCGCGGCCCCGATGCCGCCCTCTATGGTGCAAACGCCTTCGCCGCGGTCATCAACATCATCACCAAGACGGCAGCGCAGGTCGGGGGCGAGTTCGTTTCGCTGCAGTACGGCGAGCAGGGGATGCGCGGCGCGACCGTTCGCCACGGGGGCGGAGACGGTCCCCTCCGCTACCGTCTCACGGCATCGGCGCAGCAGCGCGACCGCTTCGAACGCGACATCACGACCAAGACCGGGGCCGGCGTCGGGGACAACGGACAGTACTTCGAGGCCAGCAAGACCTACTTTCTCAACGGCCGCTGGGACTGGCAGCTGTCCGCCGATTCCGATGCGATGGCGCAATTCGGCGTGTCGCAGGGCGACTGGAAGGCCGGCAAGCAGACCCTGGATCCGAGGAGCGCCCTCGAACCGCGCACGCAGGACTCGGGCGCGCTGTATCTGCAGGTCGCCCATCACAAGATCGAGTCCGCGCGCCGCGAGTGGCGCTTGCAGGCCTACCACGCGCAGAACCGTTTCGATGCCAATGCTGCGGCAGACCTGACGTCGCTCGGCTTCGGCCTCGTGAACGTCGACCAGTATCTGCTGCAGACGCGCAGCAACGTCGAACTGCAGGTGAACGAGCAGTGGCGGTCGGATCTGCGGGGGGTATGGGGCGGCGAACTGCGGCGCGAGACGGTGGGCAGCCCGCAGAACTACAATTCCGGCCGGACCTTGAGCGGCGAATTGGCGCGCGTGTTCGGCAACGTCGAGTGGCGTCCGCATGATCGGCTGCTGCTGCAGGGCGGCACGATGCTTGAGCACCACTATTTCACGGGCACCGACCTTTCGCCGCGTATTGCGGCCAATTTCACCGTGGTGCCGGGGCACGTCATCCGGCTCGGCGTTTCGCGCGCCTACCGCTCGCCCACCTTTTTCGAGCAGGACGGCAACCAGGTCTTTGTCCTGCAGTCCGGCGCGATCGCCGACGTCGTGACCGTGCCGTCCGACGGCCTGAAACCCGAGCGCGTCCTGTCGCGCGAGATCGGCTACGTCGGCCATTGGCGTGCGGCCCGCCTCGAAATGGACGCGCGGCTGTTCATGGACAAGATCGACGACTTCATCGGGCAGGACAAATACAATTTCGTCAACGACGGCGCGCTCCGCCCGAACGAGTTCAAATACGCCAACATCGGCAGCGCGCGCTCGCACGGCGGCGAGATCCAGCTGCGGTGGCGGCCCGTGCATGCCGTCGACGTGAGCGCGCACTATGCGCGGGTATTCCTGGACGCGCATTTTGGTGGAGCAGGCATCCACAACGTCATCAACTTCAACAAGGATGTCCCGGTGTCCGCCCCCCGCAACACCTGGGGGCTGCTCGCCAGCTACAGCCCGGGCCTGGGCTGGCAGGCGAGCCTCGGCCTGTGGCGCAGCGATGCCATGAAGTGGCTGTCCGAGGGCGACATCACCCAGGCCTACAACCGCATGGACCTGCGCCTGGCGCGGCGCTGGACCTGGGAGGGGCGCGAGGTCGAGGCGGCGGTCGTCGGACAGAGCCTGCTCGGCAGCTATCAGGAATTTCGCGATACCAACATCTTCAGCCGCCGCGTCTACGGCAGCCTCAGCCTGGCCTGGTAAGCGAGGGGGCTTGAAACGCGCCGTGTCGCGTCCAGATGGGCTTGTGAGCCGGTCCTTCGGGTGCCTGTGCCTGCCCGTTGGTCGGGCGCTTTAGGTATAATTACGCAACTTCTTGATTGTCGGAGATTTTTATGCCGATTTACGCCTACAGATGTGCCTCCTGCGGCTTCGCCCAGGACGAAATGCAGAAGGTGTCGGATGCGCCGCTGACGGGTTGCCCGTCGTGCGGCAAGCCGGACTACGCCAAGCAGGTCACCGCGGCGGGCTTCGCCCTGAAGGGGACGGGCTGGTATGCCACGGACTTCAAGAACGGCGGGAGCAAGCCTGGCGAGCCGAAGTCCGACGCGCCGTCCCACGCCTGCGGCACCGGCGCCTGTCCGGCGTGTAACTGACGCGGCGCGACCGAACCTGGAAGCGGGCGGTGGGAGCCGCCCGCTTCTTTGTTTTTGCCGAACTCATCATGAAACGCTATTTCATCACCGGCCTGCTGATCTGGGTGCCGCTCGGGATCACCCTGTGGGTGATCGACCTGCTGATCAACACGCTCGACCAGACGCTGATGGTGCTGCCGGCCAACTGGCAGCCCGAAGCCTGGCTGGGATTCCGCATTCCGGGCCTCGGCGTCATTCTGACGCTGCTGGTGATCGTGCTCACCGGCATGTTCGCGGCGAATTTCTTCGGCCAGAAGATCATCGACATGTGGGAGCGGCTGCTGGTCCGCATCCCGGTCGTGAAGTCGATCTACGGCAGCGTCAAGCAGGTCTCGGATACCCTGTTGTCGGGCAGCGGCCACGCCTTCCGCAAGGTCCTGCTGGTGCGCTATCCGCATCCGCAGGCATGGTCGCTCGCGTTCCAGACGAACGTGCCGGACGAAGTCGCGGCGGTGCTGCCGGACGAGCACGTCGCGGTGTTCATCCCGACGACGCCGAGCCCGGTCAACGGATTCTACTTTTACGTCAAGAAGAGCGAGGTCGTCGAACTGGATGTGCCGGTCGACCGCGCGCTGAAATACATCGTCTCGATGGGCGTCGCCTCCGGCGAGTCGGGACGGAGCACCCACTAGGAAAAAAACATGCGTACACACTACTGCGGCGGCGTTACCGCCACCGACATCGGCAACAGCGTCACCCTGTGCGGCTGGGCGCACCGTCGCCGCGACCACGGCGGCGTCATCTTCGTCGACCTGCGCGACCGTGAGGGCCAGGTGCAGGTGGTCGTCGACCCCGACACGCCCGCCGCGTTCAGGCTGGCCGAGGAGGTGCGCTCGGAGTTCGTGCTGAAGATCGTCGGCAAGGTGCGTCCGCGCCCCGCCGGCACCGAGAACCCCAACCAGGCGACCGGCATGGTCGAGGTGCTGGCGCAGGAGATCGAGATCCTCAATCCCTCGCTGACGCCCCCCTTCCAGCTCGACGACGACACCATCAACGAGAACATCCGCCTGCAGTACCGCTACCTCGACCTGCGCCGCGAGCCGATGCAGAGGAACCTGCGCCTGCGCTACCGCGTCGCCAAGCTGATGCGCGACTACCTCGACGCTCACGGCTTCATCGAGGTCGAGACGCCGATGCTCACGCGCTCGACCCCCGAAGGCGCGCGCGACTATCTGGTGCCCTCGCGCGTGCACGACGGCATGTTCTACGCGCTGCCGCAGTCGCCGCAGCTCTTCAAGCAGCTCCTGATGGTGTCGGGCTTCGACCGCTACTTCCAGATCACCAAGTGCTTCCGCGACGAGGACCTGCGCGCGGACCGCCAGCCCGAGTTCACCCAGGTCGACCTGGAAACCTCCTTCCTCGGCGAGGAGGAGATCATGGTCCTGGTCGAGGGCATGATCCGCGACATGATGCAGAAGGCCCAGGGCATCGAGTTGCCCAATCCCTTCCCGCGCATGCCCTATGCCGAGGCGATGGCGAAGTACGGCTCCGACAAGCCCGACATGCGCGTGACGCTCGAACTCGTCGACGTCGCCGACGTCATGAAGGACGTCGCCTTCAAGGTGTTCTCCGGTCCGGCCAACGATCCCAAGGGCCGCGTCGCCGCGCTGCGCATCCCCGGTGGCGCGAGCTTGAGCCGCGGCGAGATCGACGGCTACACCGAATTCGTCAAGATCTACGGCGCCAAGGGCCTGGCCTACATCAAGGTCAACGATGTCGCGCAGTTGAACGAAACCGGCCTGCAGTCGCCCATCGTCAAGAACCTCTCCGAGGCCTCGCTGAAGGCCGTGATGGAACGCACCGGCGCCGCCAACGGCGACCTCATCTTCTTCGGCGCGGACAAGGCCAAGGTCGTCACCGATGCACTCGGCGCCCTGCGCCTCAAGATCGGTCACGAAAAGGGCTTCGTCGACGGCCGCACCTGGGCGCCGCTGTGGGTGGTCGACTTCCCGATGTTCGAATTCAACGAGGACGAGAACCGCTGGGATGCGCTGCACCACCCCTTCACCGCGCCCAAGGACGGCCACGAGGACTGGCTCGCGACCGATCCCGGCAAGTGCCTGTCGAAGGCCTACGACATGGTGCTGAACGGCTGGGAAGTCGGCGGCGGCTCGGTACGTATTCACCGCGAGGCGGTGCAGGAGAAGGTGTTCGCCGCGCTGAACATCGGCGAAGCCGAGCGCCGCGAGAAGTTCGGCTTCCTGCTCGACGCGCTGCAGTATGGCGCGCCGCCGCACGGCGGCCTGGCATTCGGCCTCGACCGCCTGGTCACGCTGATGACCGGCGCCGAGTCGATCCGCGACGTCATCGCCTTCCCCAAGACCCAGCGCGCCTCCTGCCTGATGACCAACGCGCCCAACGTGGTCGACGAGAAGCAGCTGCGTGAGCTGCATATCCGCCTGCGCAACCCGGTGGCAGCCGACAAGCCCGCAGCATGAAATTCGCCGACACCCTGAAAACCCTACCCCAATTCGCGGGCACGAAGCTGGTGCTGACCGACACGTCAGGCGCCGAGGTGGCGACGATCGCCAACGCGCCCGGCACCGCCGGTTCGTTCCGCGTCTATGCCCACCTCGCGCAGCAGTACGGTGCGATCAACGCCGAAGCGGCGGCCGAGGGGCTGGCGATCTACGCCGAACACACCGAGGACGCCGTCCAGCACCCCGGCAAGCATCCCAACATCGACCGCCTGATCGCGATCATGAAGACGGGCGAGGCGCTCGACGTCCGCATCGAGTGACCGGCCACAAGATCCCGGTGTCCGTGCTGGTGGTGATCCACACCGCCGACGGACAGGTGCTATTGATCGAACGTGCCGACGCGCCGGGGTTCTGGCAGTCGGTCACCGGATCGCAGGACGAGGGTGAAACGCTCGAGCAGACCGCGATCCGCGAAGTGCGCGAGGAAACCGGCCTCGACGCCGCCGCCTTCGAGCTGACCCCGTGGGGAATCGAAACCCGCTACGAGATCTACGAACGCTGGCGCCACCGCTATGCGCCCGGCGTCACCCACAACACCGAGCACGTGTTCGGCCTCAAGCTGCCGGCGCCGCTGCCGGTCCAGCTGGCGCCGCGCGAGCACCTGCGCTACGAATGGCTGCCGTGGGACCTTGCGGCCGAACGCTGCTTCTCGCCCAGCAACGCGGCCGCCATCCGCCTTCTCCCCGGGCGCTTATAATTTATTCATGAACGCACCGTTGCACGTTGCCAGTTTCAACATCCACAAGGGCCTGTCGCAGTTCAACCGGCGGCTGACCGTCCACGAACTGCGCGAGCGCCTCGGTAACCTCGGCACGGACATCGTGTTCCTGCAGGAAGTCCAGCACAGCCACGGCCTGCGTGCCAGCCGCTTCCAGCACTGGCCGGGCAAACCGCAGCACGAGTTCCTCGCCGGCCACGTCTACACCGACTTCGCCTACGGCAAGAACTGCGTCTACGACACCGGCCATCATGGCAACGCCATCCTGTCGCGCTACAAGATCCTCAACTGGGAGAACGAGGACATTTCCGCTCACGCCTTCGAGAGCCGCGGCATGCTGCATTGCCAGATCGAGGTGCCGGGCATCGGGCAGCCCGTGCATTGCATCAACGTTCATCTCGCGCTGACCGAAGCCGGCCGCAAGCGCCAGATGGCGATGATCTCCGCGCGGGTGCGGCGGATGGTGCCCGACGACGCGCCGCTGATCCTCGCCGGCGACTTCAACGACTGGCGGATGCGCGCCTGCGCCTATTTCAAGGACGAGCTCGGCCTCGTCGAGGTGTTCGAGACGCACCACGGCAAGCCGGCCCGCAGCTACCCGTCCATCCTCCCCATGTTCCAGCTCGACCGCATCTACGTGCGGCGCTTTCACATCGACAAGGCGCACGTCCACACCGGCAATGCCTGGCATCGCATTTCCGACCACGCTGCCCTGACCGCCACGCTCAGTCCGGTCTGATGACCGCACGCAGCCGCTCGAACCGGCCGTTCTTTGCGGGCATCGAGCCGCTGCCCGGCAACCGCGTGCGTCTCCTGCAGAGCGGTGCCGAGTTCTTTCCGGCACTGATCGCGGCGATCGACGCCGCGTGCGACGAGATCCACCTCGAAACCTACATCTTCAACGCCGACCGCAGCGCCGAGGCGGTTCGCGACGCGTTGGTGCGCGCCGCCCGGCGCGGCGTGCGGGTACGCGTGCTGGTCGACGGCATCGGCTCGCGCGAACTGCCGGCCGCCTGGCGTGAAGCCCTCGCGGCGGCGGGCGTGAACCTCCTCACCTACCGCCCGCTGGCGACCGGCTGGCGCGCCAACCCTCGAACGCTGCGGCGCCTGCACCGCAAGCTCGCGGTGGTCGATGCGCGCATCGCTTTCCTCGGCGGCATGAACCTCATCGACGATCTCGAACCCGGCCCGCTCGCCCGGCCGCGGCTCGACTTCAGCGTGGAAGTGCAGGGGCCCCTGCTGGCGCCCATCCATCGCAGCGTGTTCCGCCTGTGGCGCCTGGTCGCCCTGACGCAGCTGCAGGGCGGCGACCACGACACGACGATCAGCCCGACCTGGCCCACCGACGGGCACGTACGCGCGGCCTTCGTCGTGCGCGACAATTTCGCCCACCGGCGCGACATCGAGCGCGTCTATCTGGCGGCACTGGCGCTTGCGCGCGACGAGATCGTCATCGCCAACGCCTACTTCCTGCCCGGCCGCCGTTTCCGGAAGCTGCTGAGAAACGCCGCCGCGCGCGGCGTGCGCGTCCACCTGCTGACGCAAGGCCATACCGACCATCCCTTCTTCCAGACCGCCGCCCGCGCGCTCTACCGCGACCTGCTGGCCGCCGGCGTCCACATCTACGAATACCAGGCGAGCGAGCTGCATGCCAAGGTGGCGGTGGCCGATGGCCACTGGGCGACCGTCGGCTCGAGCAACATCGACCCCTTCAGCCTGCTGCTCGCGCGCGAGGCGAACCTTGTCGTCGACGACGAGGGCTTTGCGCACGACCTGCGGCAGCGCCTGCAGCAGGCCATCGGCCAGTCCGTGGCGCTGGCCCCCGCCGGCTGGCAGCGCCGGCCCTGGCCGCGGCGCGTGCTGTCGTGGCTGGCCTACGGCAGCGTGCGGCTGATGGTGGGGCTGGCGGGCGGCGGGCGCTGGGTGTGAGCGGGGCCCTGGCGCGTTCTTGACGGATTCAGCGCGGGCCGCGCTGCGCCAGAAAGCGGTCGAGCTGGTTGGCGAACGCCTGACGGTCAGCCTGCGACAGCGCGGCCGGCCCCGAGATGTCGACCCCGGCGCCGCGCAGGCCTTCCATGAAGTCGCGCAGGCCGAGCCGCTCGCGGATGCTGTCGGCGCGGTAGAACTCGCCGCGCGGCGACAGGGCGAACGCGCCTTTCTCGATCAATGCGGCGGCCAGCGGAATGTCCGCCGTCACCACCAGGTCGCCGGCGGCGACCTCGTCCATGATGTGCCGGTCGGCAACGTCGAAGCCCCTCGGCACCTGCCGGGCGCGGATATAGGGCGAGGGCGGCACCCGCAACAGCCGGTTGGCCACCAGCGTCAGCGGCAGCCGGAGCCGATCCGCCACGCGAAACAGGATGTCCTTGATCACGGCCGGGCAGGCGTCGGCGTCGACCCAGATCTGCATGGCAAGCGCGGGAGGTAATCAGTCGATCGATCGAACCGGGCGCTAGCCTGCTATTTCAACCAGGTAGGTGCCGGAGTCGAGCGCGGCGATCACGGAAGGCAGTTCCGCTGCGAACCACGCCAGCAATCTTGCGTTGGGGCAATTGCCGATCCTGACCCACACAATCATCGGTGGCGCCTTGCTGACGGAGGCGCGTATCGCAAAATCCTCATCCTTGGTAATGATGATGGCGCCATTCTCCAGGGCGTAGTCCCAAATCCGGCTGTCGCTGCACTCGAGCAGGCCCACGTCAAGGACATGGGACGCCTCGTGGCCCATCGCTGCAATTTTTCTGGCCAGGGCCGGCGGCAATTGAGCATCGACCAGGAAACGATGCACGTCAGGCCGCTTTTAGCACCGGGTGATCAAATTGCCGTGCCGCATACAACAGGGTGGCGGTGATGTCTTCCGCTTCCAGATAGGGATAATCGGCCAAAATCTCGTCACGGCTTTCCCCTGCGGCCAACAATTCAAGAATATCGCTTACCCGGATGCGCATCCCTCGAATGCAGGGCCGCCCGCCGCACTGTGCCGGGTCGACGGTAATCCGTTCCAATGTCGTGGTTTCCATTTTGCGCACACCTGTTCTAGCCGACGAGGTGATTGTATAGGTTTAACAGGGACACTGAAAAACCAGCCCGTGGCGGCAGCGCAAACGCGCTCTTATAGATCAGCGCAGTATCGCTCGTCGGCGGTGGTCGCAGCCGATCCGCCACGCGAAACAGGATGTCCTTGATGACCGCCGGGCAGGCGTCGGCGTCGACCCAGATCTGCATGGCCCGCTCTACAGCCGCGCCGCCTTGAAGGTGTCGCACTGTCCCGGGTCGCCGCGTTCCATGCCGCGGCTGAACCAGCGCATGCGCTGCTCCGACGTCCCGTGGGTGAAGGCGTCCGGCACCACGTAGCCGCGCGCCTGCTTCTGCAGGCGATCGTCGCCCACCCCCGCCGCGGCCGCCAGCGCCTCCTCGGCGTCGCCCGGTTCGAGCACGTGCCGGGCCTGGTTGGCGTGGTAGGCCCACACGCCGGCGAAGCAGTCCGCCTGCAGTTCCATCCGCACCTGCAGCGCGTTGCCCCGGACCTCGTCCGCGCGGCCGCGCGCCGCCTGCACCTGGTCCGAGATCCCGAGCAGCGTCTGCACGTGGTGGCCGACCTCGTGCGCCACCACGTAGGCCTGCGCAAAATCGCCGGGCGCGTCGTAGCGCTGCGCCAGATCGTTGAAAAAGCTCATGTCGAGATACAGCTTGTGGTCGGCCGGGCAATAGAACGGCCCCATCGCCGCCTCGGCGAAGCCGCACGCCGACTGTACCGCGCCGGAAAACAGCACCAGCTTGGGCTGCGTGTAGCGCTGCCCCGACGCCTGGAACACCGCGCCCCACACGTCCTCCGTGTCGGCCAGCACCACCGACACGAAATCCTTGAGCTTCTCCTCCTCGGGACTGGCGCCGGGCGCCGGCTGCTGCGCCTGCGTCTGCGCCACCTCGCCAGCCTGGTTCAGCACCACCGACGGGTCGACGCCGAAGTACATCGCCACCAGCGCCAGGATGATCGCCCCGATGCCGCCGCCGACCAGGCCGCGCCGGCCCGCCGACATGCCGCGCCGGTCCTCGATGTTCTCGCTGCGGCGTCCGTTCTCCCAGCGCATTGGTGCCCTCCGTGCTTCCGGTATTCAAGCGGTTGTGCCCGATTGTAGTCGCGACAGGCTGCGACCGGGAGGGCAGGCAACGGTCGACCGTTCTTGTTTGGCCCTGCGCTCCATCATGCTATGCTGCGTATGTATACAACGTCATACGGCAGGAGTCGTTCAATGGCCACGGCAGTACTGACACTACGCGTCCCCGAAGAAATCAAGGCAAAGCTGGACAAGCTCGCGCAAGCAACACATCGTTCCAGATCGTTTCTGGCGGAAGAGGCCATCGCGCGATATATCGATCTGGAAGCCTGGCAGATCGGCGAAATCGAACAGGCAATCCGCGAAGCCGACAACGGTGATTTTGCGAGCGCCTCCGAGTTGGCAGACCTGCTGAAAAAGCATGCAGGTTAAATGGCTGCGTCGTGCCCTGCGCAATCTTGAGCAGGAGGCCGCCTATGTCGCGCAGGACAACCCTCGCGCCGCCGCCGCGCTCGTGGTGGAAGCAGACGAGTCCACCCGGCTCCTGGCACGACATCCCGACATGGGCCGTCCCGGGCGCGTGCCAGGGACACGCGAACTGGTGTTGCGGCATTTTCCCTACATCATTCCCTACCGCGTCAAGGAACGGCGGGTGGAAATACTTCGCGTATTGCATATGTCGCGCAAATGGCCGCCGGGATTTGAAACGCCTTAAGGGAGGCCTCAACAAGCTGATACCGCTCATGCCCTTCGATTTCGCTCAGGAGCGCGTTCGAGCCTGTCATGAGCTTGCCGAAGGGCTCGCCCCGAACGGAATCAACAATTGCCGTTCGTCCGTTTGGCAGGCTCACGACGCAGCCTGAGCTTGTCGAAGGGGCTCGTTCAGGGCTTCCTTGATGCGGCCTGCCTGTTGTGTGAGTGCAACAAAACAACACTTTTGCGGTTGAATGACAAAAAAAACAACAGCGCGCGCTTGTCGTGTCACCCGGTCTCTGGATAATCGATCCCGTCCACTAGGCCTTCAGGGGCTGGACAGCTCTGCAGAGCTTACAAACATTCTCAAGGAGATTTGCTATGCAAAAGAAACTGATTGCGCTGGCGATGGCTTCCGCCTTTGCCGCCCCGGCTTTCGCCGCCACCAGCAACGTTGACATCTATGGCGTGTTCAACATGTCCGTCGAGCGTATCGACAGCGGCAGGACGGGTGTCGACAAGAGCACCAGCGTCAACAACAACAACAGCCGCATCGGCTTCAAAGGCACCGAAGATCTGGGCGGCGGCCTGGCTGCCGTGTGGCAGGTCGAGTCCAGCATTGCTGCTGACCAAGGCAGCGGCTCGCTGGCTGCCCGTAACACCTTCGTCGGCCTGAAGGGCGGCTTCGGTACCGTTCTGCTGGGCAAGATCGACACCCCGATGAAGGGCCTCGGCCGCGCGGTCGACAACTTCGGCGACGGCATCGCCGACTCCCGCAACATCCTGGGCACGACTCTGGTTGGCGCGAACGCGTGGGATGCCCGCACCAACAACACCATCGCCTACGTCACCCCCGACTTCAGCGGCCTGTCGGCTGTCCTGGCCTATGTCACGGACACGAGCGCCTCGGGCACCACCGCTGCTCCGATTTCGTCGATCACTACGTGTGCGAGCAGCCTCGACTGCAACAAGCGCGACGCCTGGAGCGGTGCCGTCAACTATAACAATGGTCCCCTGATGCTGGGCGCCGGCTACGAGAAGCACAACAGCTCTGCTGCCGGCGTCGACCTGTCGGCCCACATCTGGCGTGCTGTTGCTGGCTACAGCTTTGGTGGCGCCAAGCTGGGCGCCCTGTACGAGAAGGCCTCCGGTGACGCCCTTGCGAACGGCGACAGCCTGATGGACCGCAAGGCTTGGGGCGTGTTCGGTAACTACGCCATCGGTGCCGTCACCCTCAAGGCCAACTACCTGAAGGCCGACGAGCAGGGCAACATCGCCAACAGCGGCGCCAAGCAGTACACGCTGGGTGCTGACTACGCGCTGTCCAAGCGCACCACGGCCTACGCCTTCTACGCCAAGGTCAAGAACGACACCAACGCCGGCTACGGTCTGGGCGCTGCAGGCACCAGCAACACCTTCATCCCCGGCAGCAACGCTGGCACGACGGCTGCTCCCTTCCCGTACGCGGGTGTCGATCCCTCGGTGTTCGGTATCGGCATGAAGCACAGCTTCTAATTCAGCGCCGGGCTTGCCCGGTTTGAAGATGAAGCAAAAAAGGGCTCCTTCGGGAGCCCTTTTTTTTGCGCCCGATCGACGCGTGTGAGGGGGGCGGACTTGTCGTGAATCGTTGGGCGCTACCCGCCGGCCTCGCCCTGGTCCCTGTAGCCGAAATGGTCGACGTAAGGCTGCAACGTCTCCATCACATTGTCGAGCCAGGGCTGGTAGCGCTGCCAGCGCCCGGCGGCGCGTCGGTAGATCGGCTGCGTGACCTGCGAATGGCTGGGGGTGTTGATGTGGCCGCGCCGTGCGGCATGCTCGTGTGGGCGTGCCATGTCCGCGTTCCAGTTCTGGCCGAGAAAATCCAGCAGGGGCTGGATCTCGCCGGGTAGGTCCTGCACCAGATGCTCGTAATAAACGCGGTGGTAGCGCAGCGGCAGTTGTTCGGCCCAACGGCGCCACAGCCCCATGACGCGCGCATAAAGGGCGGCCGCGTCGTCGAGGGTGTAGAAGTTGGCCATCGCATCGTTGGGAGCGAACAGGTGCATGAAGCCGCTCAGCACGCAGTCCGCCGGATGGCGCAGGGCGAGGATCAAGCGCGCATCGGGGAAGATGCTCAGGATGTAGGGCAGGCGGATCAGGTTGAGGGGGTATTTGTCGACCAGCAGCGTGCCCGGGCGAAGCTCGAGGAAGTCGGCCACGTATTCGTGGTAAAGCGCGCGCAGGCGCGCGCGCTCGTCGGCTCGCAGGTCTGCGAGGCCGTTCGGCCTGCCCGCGACCAGCCGGTCCATGTCGTCGCACAGCAGGCCGACGATGGGCTTTTCCTCCAGCGTCTGGATCTGCGGGTGGCTGTCGAGGATCTGGTCGAGCAGGGTCGTGCCTGAGCGCGGAAAACCGATCAGGAAAACCGGTGCGGGCGGCTGGCTGGCGGTGGCGGGCAGGTCGCGCAGCCAGCTCACATCGATTCGCGCGAGTCGGTCCAGCTCATCCGTGTAGCGGACCTTGTCGATGCCGCGCTGCTGGGCGAGCCCGGCCTGCAGGCGATTGGCTTCGGCGAAGTCGGCGAAAGCAGGCGCGACCAGGTCGAGCCGGTCGTAGAGCAGCCCCCGCTCGTAGTGGAAGACCGAGGCCAGCTCGCTATCCAGTCCGCTCGCGTCTATGTGCTGGAAGCGTTGCAGCGCCTGTTCGAATTGTTGTGCGCGGCGCTCGCAGATCGCCATGATCAGATTCAGGCCGGGGTTCGCCGGGTCGGTCAGCAGGCCTGCCGATGCGACCGCTTCGGCTTCGGCGAGACGGTTGCCCGATTGCAGCAGATGGGCAAGATGGACGCGGGCGGCGGTGTCATGCGGGTGGCGGCGTACGAGGTGCTCGTACTCGGCGACGGCCGCGTCCCAGCGATTCATGGCGTGGAGCAGTCGCGCCAGATTGACGCGCGCGTCGTCGAAATCGGGGTCGAGCGCGAGCGCCTTCCGATAGCTCGCCTCTGCCTCCTCGGGCCGTTCGAGGCCGCGCAGGGCGTTCGCGAGATTCGAATGGTATTTGGCGATGCCGGGCTGCTGGGCGATGGCCTGGCCCAACAGCGGCTCGGCCTCGGAATAGCGGCCCTGAATGTTGCGGATGACGCCGAGTAGATGAAACGCGTCGGCTTGCGGATCTGGCTGGGCGAGCAGCTGTGTGCAAATGCGCTCGGCGTTGGCCAGATTGCCGGCGCGGGCGTGGGCCAGGGCTGACTGCAGGCCGTCGGGTGACGTGGTTGGCATGACGTCTTTCAGGTGGGCTTACCCCTCCACCACCTCGAAATCGTGGGTGATCTCGGCCACCTTGCCGAGCATGATGCTGGCCGAGCAATATTTCTCGGCCGAGAGCTTCACCGCCTGCTCGACGCGCCTGGGGTCGAGGTTCTTGCCGGTGACGGTGAAGTGCAGGTGGATCTTCGTGAACACCTTGGGATCGGTCGTGGCGCGTTCGGCGGAAAGGTCGGCGACGCAGTCGGTGATCGCCTGGCGGCCCTTCCTCAGGATGTGGACGACGTCGTAGGCGGAACAGCCGCCGAGGCCCAGGAGCAGCATTTCCATCGGCCGCACGCCGAGGTTCTTGCCGCCGCCGTCGGGCGGGCCGTCCATGACGACGCTGTGGCCGGATTCGCTCTGGCCGACGAAGCTGACGCCTTCGATGAGTTTGACGCGGGCTTTCATGGGATTCCTTCAGATTAAATAGTGGCTTCGACGAGCCTGTCTTTCGGCCAGGCGCGGGGCGAACGGATCAGAAATTCGAGCGAAGTTTGTACCACAAAATGCCCAGCCATTCGTGCAGTGCGAAGGTGCTGTCGCGCAGGCCGGCGGGCGTGGGCACGAGGTCGAGCGGCGAGTCGATGCGCGTGCTGGAAAACTGGATGCCCGCCGGGATGACGGCGAGGCCCTGGGCCTCGAACAGCGGCACGGCGCGCCGCAGGTGCCAGGCGTGGGTGACGAGGACGATGCGGTGCACGCCGCTTTTCGCCAGCAGCGGCGCCGACCGCCGCGCGTTGTCCCAGGTGGTGAGCGCGCCGTCCTCGACCCAGCGCGGCGCGATGCCGTATTCGTCCTGAAGGATGCGCTGCATGATGCGGCCTTCGGGCTGCGTGCCGCCGCCGGGCATGCCGCCGGTGACGAGCAGGGGCAGGCCGCTGGAGCGGTGCAGCAGGGCGGCGTAGCGCAGGCGCTCCAGGCTCAGTCCGTTGAGCGTGTCGCCGCCGTATTCGGGCGCGTCGATGCGCCGCCCGCCGCCGAGCACGACGATGGCGTCGGCCGTCTTGAGGTCGGCGGGGTCGAGCGGTCGGCTGATTTCGAGGCTCTTTTCCAGCAGGCCGCCGACCCAGGGGGTGGACAGGGCATACAGCGCGACGGCAGACAGCAGGATGAGCGACATGGCCAGGCGGGGGCGGCGACGATGCAGGAAAAGGCCGGCGGCCAGCAGGATCACCAGCGACAGCGGCGGCAGCAGGGCGAGGGCGATCAGGTCGGTGGCGAGCCAGGCGGTCATGGCGGGGATTGTATGCCGGGGTGGCCCGGGGTTCGCATACAGTGTTTGACTTTGTTCCAGCTCGGCAGTTAAAATGCCCGGCTTTCCGAGATTATCCTCTGTGCAGAGGTTGGGTCATGAAAACCTTTTCCGCAAAAACGCATGAAGTCAAACGCGACTGGTTCGTGGTTGACGCCGACAACAAAGTGCTGGGCCGCCTGGCTTCCGAGATTGCCCGCCGTCTGCGCGGCAAGCACAAGCCAGAGTTCACGCCCCACGTCGACACTGGCGATTACATCGTGGTCGTGAACGCCGCCAAGATGCGCGTGACCGGCAACAAGGAACTCGACAAGAAATACTATCGCCATTCGGGTTTCCCCGGGGGCATTTATGAAACGACCTTCGGCAAGATGCAGGAGCGTTTCCCCGGTCGTGCGCTGGAAAAGGCGGTCAAGGGCATGCTGCCCAAGGGCCCGCTCGGCTATGCCATGATCAAGAAGATGAAAATTTACGCGGGCGCGGAACATCCGCACGAGGCTCAGCAGCCCAAGCCCCTCGAAATCAACGCATAAGGTCGCATCATGATCGGTAACTACAACTACGGTACGGGTCGTCGCAAGGAATCGGTTGCGCGCGTGTTCATCAAGGCGGGCAGCGGCAAGATCGTCGTCAACGACAAGCCCGTCGACGAGTATTTCTCCCGCGAGACCGGCCGCATGGTCGTGCGCCAGCCGCTGGTGCTGACCGACAGCCTGAACAAGTTCGACATCATGGTGAACGTCTCCGGCGGCGGCGAATCCGGCCAGGCCGGCGCGGTGCGCCACGGCATCACCCGCGCCCTGATCGATTTCTCGGCCGAGATGAAGCCGGTGCTGAAGGCCGCTGGTCTCGTCACCCGCGACGCCCGCGAAGTCGAGCGCAAGAAGGTCGGCTTCCACAAGGCCCGTCGCCGCAAGCAGTTCTCCAAGCGCTGATCGCTGGCCTGCGCAAGAAAAAGCCGTCCTTCAGGGCGGCTTTTTTCATGCCT
Organism: Thiobacillus sp. SCUT-2; assembly: GCF_035621355.1. Taxonomy (NCBI): domain Bacteria; kingdom Pseudomonadati; phylum Pseudomonadota; class Betaproteobacteria; order Nitrosomonadales; family Thiobacillaceae; genus Thiobacillus; species Thiobacillus sedimenti. The sequence goes on from NZ_CP141769.1 coordinate 530,986, forward strand.
GCGCATCGCGCGTGTCTTACAATTCAAGGGTTCTCTGCAAGGAAGCCACAGCATGATCAAAGTCGGTATCGTCGGCGGCACGGGCTACACCGGTGTCGAACTGCTGCGCCTGCTGGCGCGTCATCCCGAGGTGGAGTTGAAGGCCATCACCTCGCGCAAGGAAGCCGGGATGCCGGTTGCGGACATGTTCCCCAATCTGCGCGGGCGCGTGAAGCTCGCCTTTTCCTCGCCTGAGGAAGCCGGGCTGGAGGCCTGCGACGTGGTGTTCTTTGCCACCCCCAACGGCGTGGCGATGCAGCAGACCCGCGCGCTGCTCGGCGCCGGCGTCAAGGTGATCGACCTGGCGGCCGACTTCCGCATCAAGGACCTGGCGGTGTGGGAGAAGTGGTACAAGATGGAGCACGCCTGCCCGGATCTCGTCGCCGAGGCGGTCTATGGCCTGCCCGAGATCAACCGCGACAAGATCAAGGGCGCCCGCCTGATCGCCAACCCGGGCTGCTACCCGACCGCGGTGCAACTGGGTTTCCTGCCGCTGCTGGAGGCGGGCGTGGCCGACGCGAGCTTCCTGGTGGCGGACGCCAAGTCGGGCGTGTCGGGCGCCGGGCGCAAGCCGGAAACGCATATCCTGTTCGCCGAGGCGGCGGACAACTTCAAGGCCTACGCCGTCGCCGGCCATCGCCACTGGCCGGAGATCAAGCAGGGGCTGGAGATGTTCGCCGGCAGGGAGGTCGGATTCACCTTCGTGCCGCACCTGACGCCGCTGATCCGCGGCATCCACGCGACCCTCTATGCCAGGGTCGGTACCGACGTCGACCTGCAGGCGCTGTACGAGAAGCGCTTTGCCGGCGAGGCCTTCGTCGACGTGCTGCCGGCCGGCAGCCATCCGGAGACGCGTTCGGTGCGCGGCGCCAATACCTGCCGCATCGCGGTGCACCGGCCGCACGGCGGGGACATGGTGGTGGTGCTGTCGGTGATCGACAACCTGGTCAAGGGGGCGGCCGGCCAGGCGGTGCAGAACATGAACATCCTGTTCGGCCTGCCCGAAGACGTGGCGCTGGCCGACGTGGGCATGCTGCCCTGAGCTGAAGACGGCGCCGGAACTCCGCAGCCCGAAGAGGGTCTTTGCTTGACGCACGTCGGGTGATGCGGATAATCACCCCACACTTTCTTTAGGAGCATCACCATGAATGCAGCAACCGAAATGGAATCGCCGCTGATCTTTACCGACAGCGCCGCGGCCAAAGTCAAGAGCCTGATCGACGAGGAAGGCAACCCCGACCTGAAACTGCGCGTATTCGTTTCGGGCGGCGGCTGCTCGGGCTTCCAGTACGGCTTCACCTTCGACGAGACGCAGAACGCCGACGACACCGTGATGGTGAAGAACGGCGTCACGCTGCTGGTCGATTCGATGAGCTTCCAGTACCTGGTCGGCGCTGAAATCGACTATTCGGAAGGCCTGGAAGGCGCGCAGTTCGTGATCAAGAACCCGAACGCCCAGACCACCTGCGGTTGCGGTTCGTCGTTCTCCGCCTGAGCGGAACCCGACGGCATAAAAAAGCGGCTTCGGCCGCTTTTTTCTTTTGGGGGCGTCGCGCGCTCAGGCAGGATAGACGGCGCCTAGCACGCGTTCACCGCGGGCGCCGGTGACGGCTGGCAGGTTGCCCGGGGCGCGGTGCAGGGTCTGCCGGGCCAGCCACGCGAAGGCGAGCGCTTCCATCCAGTCCGGGTCGATTCCCAGCGCCGTGGTCGTGTCGACCTCGACCCCGGCCAAGCGGGCGCGGACGCGCCGCATCAGGGCGCCGTTGTGGGCGCCGCCGCCGCAGACATAGAGTTCCCGCGCCCCCGCGCAATCGCGCCGTACCGCATCGGCCAGGCTGACGGCCGTGAATTCGAGCAGCGTGGCCTGTACGTCGGCGGGCGCCACCGCCTCGTGCAGGCCCGCAAGAACGGCGTCCAGCCAGTCCAGGTTGAACTGCTCGCGCCCCGCGCTCTTTGGCGGCGGCTGGCGCAGGTAGGCGTGATCCGTCAATGCATCGAACAGGGCGGGGTGGACGCGGCCACTGGCTGCCCAGCGGCCGTCCGGGTCGTAATGCGCCCCCTGATGACGGAGGATCCAGGCATCGAGCAGCAGGTTGCCCGGCCCCGTGTCCCAGCCGCGCACCGGGCCGGTCGGCGGCAGATCGGTGACGTTGGCGATGCCGCCGACATTGGCGATGACGCGGTGAATCACCGGGTCGCGCAATACGTGCGCGTGAAAGGCCGGCACCAGCGGGGCGCCCTGACCACCTGCAGCAATGTCGCGGCTGCGGAAATCGGCCACGACCGCGATGCCGGTGAGTTCGGCGAGCAAGGCGGCGTTGCCGATCTGCAGCGTGTAGCCGTCGGCGGGACGATGGCGCAGGGTCTGGCCATGGCAGCCGATCGCGCGCACGCTGTCCCGCGCGCCGTCGCCCAGGAGGGCATTGACCGCGTCCGCGTAAAGGCGCGCCAGGTCGTTGGCGGCGAGGGCGGCCAGGTGAATTTCATTCGCCTGCGGCGCGTGCAGGGCCAGCAGTTGCGTGCGCAGCGCCTCGGGATACGGCAGGTAATGGGAGTGGAGTAGGCGGATCGGGCCCGTGGGGCCTATCTCGGCAAGAACGGCGTCGACGCCGTCGAGGCTGGTGCCGGACATGAGGCCGACGTAGCGTTCGGCCTCATGTGTGGCAGTTTCGCTCAATCGAGCGCGGCGAGGTTGGTGCCGCGCAGCAGGCCCAGCTTGTCGGACCAGCTTGCGGTTTGCTGCAGGAAGCGCGCGCGCTGGGCCGCAACGAGCGGGGGCGAACCCGGCAGCTTGACCGTCAGCGGATTGTAGGGCTTGCCCGCGATCCGGACTTCGTAGTGCAGATGCGGGCCCGTCGCCACGCCGGTGGCACCGACATAGGCGATCACCTGGCCTTGGCTCACCGCACGGCCCGGGCGAATGCCGGGCGCGAAGGCGCTGAGGTGGCCATAGTAGGTTTCATAGCCGCTCGGATGCCGCAGGATGACGAGGTTGCCGTAGCCACCCCGGCGGCCCGCGAATTCAACCGTGGCGTCGCCCGTGGCCTTCACGCGTGTCCCGGTCGGCGCACCGAAATCGACGCCGGTATGGGCACGGGCATATCCGAGCACCGGGTGCATGCGCGAACTGCTGAAGTTCGAGGTCACGCGGGAGAATTCCAGCGGTGAGCGGAGGAAGCCTTTCTTCAGGGATTCGCCGTTGGGCGTGTAGTAGTCTTCGCGGCCCGCCGGGTCGCGGTAGAGCACGGCCCGGTAGGTCTTGCCGGCGTTGACGAATTCGGCCGCCAGCAGTTCGCCGGTGGCAACCGGCTCGCCGTTGCGATAGGTGACGGAATAGATGACCGAGAAGGTGTCGCCACGGCGCAGGTCTTCGCGGAAATCCATTTTCGTCGAGAAGACTTCTGCCATCTTGTCGGCAATCTTGTCGGGGATGCCCGCGCTGTCGGTGGCGCCATACAGGGACGAGCTGATCCGTCCGGAGCGCATGATGACGCGGGTTTCCGTGGCGTCGGCGACCTGCTCGGAGACGTAGGTGTCGCCCTGCCGGCGGACCGTCAGATCGGGCGCGTTCCCGCGTTCGAAGCGGATCGCCAGCAGGTGCCCGTCCTGCGAGGTGGTCGCCCGGATGCGTTTGCCTGCGCGGATGCTGGTAGCCAGGTCGCGCACGGCGCTGGTGGCCAGCAGCTGCTGGATGTCGAGGTCATCGATCTTGAGGCGCTGCAGGGCGGTCGCGAGCGTGTCGCCCGACCGGATCAGCCCTTCGCGCTCGAATGTGCCGGCGTTGCCCGTGTTGGCCAGCGCCGGCAAGGCGATGGCTTCGGTGATCGTTTCTGGCGGGATGTTGCTCGTGGCGGTGTCGGGTGCCAGGCCGAAGGCGGCGACCACACCGAAGAGAGGCAGGCTGGAGAGCGCAACCAGCGCACGCAGGCTGAGGCGACGTTCCGCTCCAGTCATGCGATCGGTTAAGATTCTCAGTTTGGTGAGCGGCATGGACCGTTTCCCTTCCGTAATCGAGCCGGGAGTCTACCACAATTGCCCCGGTCGGAGTTTCTTCAATCCAATCAGCGGCTTGCGTGAATTGGATGGGCTGCCATACAGGGTTTACGGCTAGGTTCCGGGCAAACTTGACGGTTTACAGAGAGGAATTTGATGCAGGACGTCTTGCAGGAAATCAAGCGCGGTGCCGACGAGCTGCTGGTCGAGGCCGAGCTGGTCGAGAAGCTGAAAGCGGGACGTCCGCTTCGCATCAAGGCCGGGTTTGACCCGACCGCGCCGGATCTTCATCTCGGGCATACCGTCCTCTTGAACAAGTTGCGCCAGTTCCAGCAGCTGGGGCATCAGGTGATCTTCCTGATTGGCGATTTCACCGGCATGATCGGGGATCCCACCGGCAAGAACACCACCCGTCCGCCGTTGACCCGGGAGGCGGTGGCGGAGAACGCCAAGACCTACCAGGAGCAGGTGTTCAAGATTCTCGATCCCGAGCGGACGGAAGTGCGCTTCAATTCCGAATGGATGGAGGGGCTGGGGTCGGTCGGCATGATCCGGTTGGCGGCCACCCACACCGTGGCCCGCATGCTGGAACGGGACGATTTCCACAAGCGCTACAACAACCAGCAGCCGATCGCGATCCACGAATTCCTGTATCCGCTGATCCAGGGCTACGACTCGGTCGAACTGAAGGCAGACCTCGAGCTGGGCGGCACCGACCAGAAATTCAACCTGCTGATGGGGCGCGAACTGCAGAAGCACCATGCGCAACCGCCCCAGTGCATCCTGACCATGCCCCTGCTCGAGGGCACCGATGGCGTCAACAAGATGTCGAAATCGCTGGGCAACTACATCGGCATCAACGAGCCGCCCCAGGAAATCTTCGGCAAGCTGATGTCGATTTCGGACGACCTGATGTGGCGGTACGTCCAGCTGCTTTCGTTCGAATCCTTGTCGACGATCGAGGGCTGGAAGCACCAGGTCGCCGAGGGCGCCAACCCCCGCAACGTCAAGGTCGGCTTCGCCCAGGAGATTGTCGCGCGGTTCCACGGCAAGGCGGCTGCCGACCATGCGCTGGCTGAATTCGAGGCGCGTTTCCAACGGGGGGCCTTGCCGGAGGACATGCCTGAGATCAGCCTCTCCGGCGTCGATGGCGCGCTCGCCGTGCCGCAGCTGCTGAAGCAGGCGGGGCTGGTCGTCAGTACGTCTGACGCCATCCGGCAGATTGCTGGCGGCGGCGTGAGGCTGGACGGTGAACGCGTGGCGGACAAAGGGGTGAGCGTCCCCGTGGGGGCGACCGTGGTGGCCCAGGTGGGCAAGCGAAAATTCGCGCGCGTCACGATTGTTTGAAAAATCTTGCGCGAAGGTTGTTGACGAAACTTTTTTGCTCTGTAGAATGCGCACCTCTTCGAAACGCAGCGTGAGTTGCGGATCGGGGTGAAAGCAGTGACGAGTTGGCGAAGCAGGCTTGCTCGCGACGTTTCGAAAAAAAGTGTTGACGTGTTCTGTCTGATCTGTAGAATGCGCACCTCTCGAAGCGGCGCCGGGTTGGAAGTTGCGGTGCTAATCGATTGATCTTTAACAATTTACAGCCGATAGGTGTGGGTGTTGATGCGGCAGCTATCCTGGTTCAGGCCGGGGTGGCGACTAGCATAGATGCTCACACTGAAATGAAGTAATTCATTTGAGTTGAGCGATTGAAGTATTGAAGTAATTGCAGAGATTGAACTGAAGAGTTTGATCCTGGCTCAGATTGAACGCTGGCGGAATGCTTTACACATGCAAGTCGAACGGCAGCACGGGTGCTTGCACCTGGTGGCGAGTGGCGAACGGGTGAGTAATGCGTCGGAACGTACCGAGTAATGGGGGATAACGCAGCGAAAGTTGTGCTAATACCGCATACGCCCTGAGGGGGAAAGTGGGGGACCGCAAGGCCTCACGTTATTCGAGCGGCCGACGTCTGATTAGCTAGTTGGTGGGGTAAAGGCCCACCAAGGCGACGATCAGTAGCGGGTCTGAGAGGATGATCCGCCACACTGGGACTGAGACACGGCCCAGACTCCTACGGGAGGCAGCAGTGGGGAATTTTGGACAATGGGGGCAACCCTGATCCAGCCATTCCGCGTGAGTGAAGAAGGCCTTCGGGTTGTAAAGCTCTTTCAGCTGGAACGAAACGGTGCGCTCTAACATAGCGCGCTACTGACGGTACCAGCAGAAGAAGCACCGGCTAACTACGTGCCAGCAGCCGCGGTAATACGTAGGGTGCGAGCGTTAATCGGAATTACTGGGCGTAAAGCGTGCGCAGGCGGATTGTTAAGCAAGACGTGAAATCCCCGGGCTTAACCTGGGAATGGCGTTTTGAACTGGCAGTCTAGAGTGCGTCAGAGGGGGGTGGAATTCCACGTGTAGCAGTGAAATGCGTAGAGATGTGGAGGAACACCGATGGCGAAGGCAGCCCCCTGGGATGACACTGACGCTCATGTACGAAAGCGTGGGTAGCAAACAGGATTAGATACCCTGGTAGTCCACGCCCTAAACGATGTCAACTGGTTGTTGGGGGAGTGAAATCCCTTAGTAACGAAGCTAACGCGTGAAGTTGACCGCCTGGGGAGTACGGTCGCAAGATTAAAACTCAAAGGAATTGACGGGGACCCGCACAAGCGGTGGATGATGTGGATTAATTCGATGCAACGCGAAAAACCTTACCTACCCTTGACATGGCAGGAACTTTCCAGAGATGGATTGGTGCCCGAAAGGGAACCTGCACACAGGTGCTGCATGGCTGTCGTCAGCTCGTGTCGTGAGATGTTGGGTTAAGTCCCGCAACGAGCGCAACCCTTATCATTAGTTGCTACGCAAGGGCACTCTAATGAGACTGCCGGTGACAAACCGGAGGAAGGTGGGGATGACGTCAAGTCCTCATGGCCCTTATGGGTAGGGCTTCACACGTCATACAATGGTCGGTACAGAGGGTTGCCAAGCCGCGAGGTGGAGCCAATCCCAGAAAGCCGATCGTAGTCCGGATTGTTCTCTGCAACTCGAGAGCATGAAGTCGGAATCGCTAGTAATCGCGGATCAGCATGTCGCGGTGAATACGTTCCCGGGTCTTGTACACACCGCCCGTCACACCATGGGAGTGGAATCTGCCAGAAGTAGGTAGCCTAACCGCAAGGGGGGCGCTTACCACGGTGGGTTTCATGACTGGGGTGAAGTCGTAACAAGGTAGCCGTAGGGGAACCTGCGGCTGGATCACCTCCTTTCTAGAGAACGCTGCATCAACACTCACACCTATCGGTTGTTGTTTGACCGGGCTTGTAGCTCAGTTGGTTAGAGCACACGCTTGATAAGCGTGGGGTCGCTGGTTCAAATCCAGCCAGGCCCACCAGGTTTAAAACTGGCGGGGCTTGGTTCATTAAGGTTTGAGAACCAAGCAGTGCGAGGCGCGAATCGTCGCCGTGTGCTGGTGCACACAAGACGGTGAGCAACGAAGCAATGCGCCGGTTATCGAAGCTTAATGGGGGATTAGCTCAGCTGGGAGAGCACCTGCTTTGCAAGCAGGGGGTCGTCGGTTCGATCCCGTCATCCTCCACCATCTTGGGTGAGTGGTAGGCAGTAAGTGGTGAGCGGTAAGTGGTGAGTGGTGGTGAGTTGTAAGCAGTGGGAAGTGAGCGGATGTGCGCTGACTGTTCACCGCTTACCGCTTACGCGGTAACGGCTGTTCTTTAACAATTTGGAAGAAGGTGATGCATTTGTGATGAATGCATCAACATGGGTTGAAATTGTATCGACCCTGTATCCGGAATATTAGGTTCCACCTGGGTTAAACCGGGCGGGCCTGATGCCGAGCCGGGTGCAGGGAAAGCAAACACACCTGTAATGCGAAGATCGGGAGACCGGTCCTCAAAATTATAGGGTCAAGCGACTAAGTGCATGTGGTGGATGCCTTGGCGACTACAGGCGATGAAGGACGCGCAAGCCTGCGATAAGGCTCGGGGAGCTGGCAATGAAGCTTTGATCCGGGCATTTCCGAATGGGGGAACCCACCCGCAAGGGTACTCCCTGCTGAATACATAGGCAGGGTAGAGCGAACGCAGTGAACTGAAACATCTAAGTAGCTGCAGGAAAAGAAATCAACCGAGATTCCCATAGTAGTGGCGAGCGAATTGGGAAGAGCCTTCATGATTTAGCATTCTCGTTAGTGGAACAGTCTGGAAAGTCTGGCCATAGTGGGTGATAGCCCCGTACGCGAAAGCGAGAGTGTGGAACTAGGCATGAGACAAGTAGGGCGGGACACGTGAAATCCTGTCTGAACATGGGGGGACCATCCTCCAAGGCTAAATACTCGTAGTCGACCGATAGTGAACCAGTACCGTGAGGGAAAGGCGAAAAGAACCCCGGGAGGGGAGTGAAATAGATCCTGAAACCGCATGCATACAAACAGTGGGAGCCCCTCCTTTAATGGCCTTCTGGTCTTTGTGATCGACACGCAGTGGCGATCACAAAAGATAGTAAGAAGGAGTGAAATAGCCGCTTATCCCAGATAGGGTGAGGGCCATTAAAGGAGGGGTGACTGCGTACCTTTTGTATAATGGGTCAGCGACTTACGTTCAGTTGCGAGCTTAACCGAATAGGGGAGGCGAAGCGAAAGCGAGTCTTAATAGGGCGCATAGTAGCTGGGCGTAGACCCGAAACCGGATGATCTATCCATGGCCAGGATGAAGGTGCGGTAACACGCACTGGAGGTCCGAACCCACTAGTGTTGAAAAACTAGGGGATGAGCTGTGGATAGGGGTGAAAGGCTAAACAAATCCGGAGATAGCTGGTTCTCCTCGAAAGCTATTTAGGTAGCGCCTCATGTATCACTCACGGGGGTAGAGCACTGTAATGTTAGTGGGGGTCATTGCGACTTACTGCGGCATAGCAAACTCCGAATACCGTGAAGTGCGAGCATGGGAGACAGACATCGGGTGCTAACGTCCGGTGTCGAGAGGGAAACAACCCAGACCGCCAGCTAAGGTCCCAAATGACGTGCTAAGTGGAAAACGATGTGGGAAGGCATAGACAGCTAGGAAGTTGGCTTAGAAGCAGCCATCCTTTAAAGAAAGCGTAATAGCTCACTAGTCGAGTCGTCCTGCGCGGAAGATGTAACGGGGCTAAGCACGTAACCGAAGCTGCGGATATGCACTCTGTGCATATGGTAGAGGAGCGTTCTGTAAGTCTGCGAAGGTGTCCTGTAAGGGATGCTGGAGATATCAGAAGTGCGAATGCTGACATGAGTAGCGATAAAGGGGGTGAAAGGCCCCCTCGCCGAAAACCCAAGGTTTCCTGCGCAACGTTCATCGGCGCAGGGTGAGTCGGCCCCTAAGGTGAGGCAGAGATGCGTAGCTGATGGGAAACGGGTCAAGATTCCCGTACTTTCGTTTACTGCGATGTGGGGACGGAGAAGGTTAGGTGGGCCGGGTGTTGGATGTCCCGGTTTAAGTGCGTAGGCAGATCCCTTAGGCAAATCCGGGGGGTTAATGCCGAGACACGATGACGGTCTCTCATTGAGAGCGAAGTCACTGATACCAAGCTTCCAGGAAAAGCCACTAAGCTTCAGGTAAACGAGAACCGTACCGCAAACCGACACAGGTGGGTAGGATGAGAATTCTAAGGCGCTTGAGAGAACTCGGGTGAAGGAACTCGGCAAATTGGTACCGTAACTTCGGGATAAGGTACGCCCCGATAACGTGTAGTGTTTTACATGCGAAGCGGTAAGGGGTTGCAGTGAAAAGGTGGCTGCGACTGTTTAATAAAAACACAGCACTCTGCAAACACGAAAGTGGACGTATAGGGTGTGACGCCTGCCCGGTGCCGGAAGGTTAATTGATGGGGTGCAAGCTCTTGATCGAAGCCCCGGTAAACGGCGGCCGTAACTATAACGGTCCTAAGGTAGCGAAATTCCTTGTCGGGTAAGTTCCGACCCGCACGAATGGCGTAACGATGGCCACACTGTCTCCACCCGAGACTCAGCGAAGTTGAAATGTTTGTGAAGATGCAATCTCCCCGCGGCTAGACGGAAAGACCCCATGAACCTTTACTGTAGCTTTGCATTGGACTGTGACGGGACTTGTGTAGGATAGCTGGGAGCCTGTGAAGCGAGGACGCTAGTTCTCGTGGAGGCGACGTTGAAATACCAGCCTGGTGTCGTTGCGGTTCTAACCTGGGCCCCTTATCGGGGTCGGGGACCGTGCATGGTGGGCAGTTTGACTGGGGCGGTCTCCTCCCAAAGTGTAACGGAGGAGTACGAAGGTCTTCTAGGTACGGTCGGACATCGTACTGATAGTGCAATGGCAAAAGAAGGCTTGACTGCGAGACTGACACGTCGAGCAGGTGCGAAAGCAGGTCATAGTGATCCGGTGGTTCTGTATGGAAGGGCCATCGCTCAACGGATAAAAGGTACTCTGGGGATAACAGGCTGATTCCTCCCAAGAGTTCATATCGACGGGGGAGTTTGGCACCTCGATGTCGGCTCATCACATCCTGGGGCTGTAGCCGGTCCCAAGGGTATGGCTGTTCGCCATTTAAAGTGGTACGTGAGCTGGGTTTAAAACGTCGTGAGACAGTTTGGTCCCTATCTGCCGTGGGCGTTGGAAGATTGACGGGGGCTGCTCCTAGTACGAGAGGACCGGAGTGGACGTGCCTCTGGTGTACCGGTTATGACGCCAGTCGTATCGCCGGGTAGCTAAGCACGGAAGAGATAAACGCTGAAAGCATCTAAGCGTGAAACTTGCCTGAAGATAAGTCTTCCCTGGAGACTCGATCTCCCTAAAGGGTCGTTGAAGACCACAACGTTGATAGGCGGGGTGTGGAAGCGCAGTAATGCGTTAAGCTAACCCGTACTAATTGCCCGTGAGGCTTGATCCTATAATTTTGAGAAGCATGCAGTGTGTGTGCTGATACAGTCTCAACCCAACACCTTCTTCCAAGCACGCCGCAAGGCGTGACTAAGACAGCACCCCAGACAAACCGAATGCGGGGTCAAGACCACAAGCCTTGATCCCCACCCCTTTGTCTGACGACCATAGCAGAGTGGAACCACCCCTTCCCATCCCGAACAGGACGGTGAAACGCTCCCGCGCCAATGATAGTAGGCAGCTCGCCTGTGAAAGTAGGTCATCGTCAGACTCCTTACCCCTCCGGGAGCACACAAGCTCCCGGATACAAAAACCCCCTCCCGCAAAGAGGGGGTTTTTTATTGCGATCAGGAAAAGTCCCGCACACGGCGGGCCGCGGCACCCATGTAAAATGGCCCCGGTGCACACACGTCCTCACAAGGCGCTGTTCCCTCTCCTGCGTCGGTTGTCAGACGGCCGGTTTCACTCGGGAGAGGCGCTCGCGCAGTCGTTCGGGCTCTCCAGGGCCAGCATCTTCAATGCGCTCGCGCAGGCCGAAAGCATGGGTTTGGTCATTCACGCGGTCCGCGGTCGCGGCTACCGCATGCCCCACCCGGTGGAGTGGCTGGACGGCGAGATCGTCGGCCGTCATCTCGGGCGCCATGCGGCTTCCTATGCGATTCACATCCTCGACAGCGTGGACTCGACGAACAACGCGCTCATGGCTGCCGCGCTGGCTGGCGCGGCCGACGGTACGCTCTTCTGCGTCGAGCATCAACACGCAGGCAAGGGCAGGCGAGGGCGGCAATGGCATTCGGTCGTCGGTGGAAGCCTCACGTTTTCCCTTCTCTGGCGCTTTGAAACGGGCCTTCAGTCGCTGGCGGGATTGAGCCTGGCCGTCGGGCTCGCGATCGCACGCGCGGTCAACAGGCACAGCCACCACGTGGCGCGGCTGAAATGGCCGAACGACGTGCTCGTGGATTACCGCAAACTCGGTGGGATTCTGGTCGAAGTGCAGGGCGATATGCATGGATCCGCCTTCGCCATCGTCGGGGTCGGGCTTAACTGCCGCCTCGGGGACGCCCAGCGCGAGGGCGTCGACCAGGCGGTTGTCGACCTACAGGAGATGGGCGTGGCGATCGGGCGCAACCAGTTGCTGGCCGACTGTCTTCTGGAATTGCAGCGCGTGGTCGACATTTTCCGGGAACGGGGGTTTGCGGCGCTGCGCGACGAGTGGATGGCGCTGGATGCCTACGCGGGCAAGACGGTGACGCTGGCGCTGCCCGATGCGCGGAGGGTGCATGGGGTGGCAGCGGGGGTCGACGGAACGGGCGCCTTTCTCTTGCGTGACGCGGGGGCCGCGACCACGGCCTTCAGCGGAGGCGAGATCAGCCTTCGGCTGGGCACGGTGCGATGACTCCGGCGCGGCTCTTGCTCGACGCCGGCAACAGCACCCTGAAATGGGCTGTTGTCGAGGACGGACGATGGTCTGCGACCGGGCGCGCCGATTACACGGACGACGGGTTCCGCGCCTTCCTCGAAGGAGGCGCGCGACGCGACATGCGCTGCATCATCGCCAGCGTGACCCGCGCGGAACATGAACGGCGCCTGGCCGCGCAATTGGCAGCGGCGCGACTCGAGGCAACGTGGCTCAAAGCCACCGCGACCTTTGGCGAGGTCACCAACGGCTATGCGACGCCGGAAAACCTGGGGGTAGACCGGTGGATGGCGCTCATCGCCGCCCGCCAGCGCACGCGCGAGGCCGTTCTGGTGGTTTCCGCAGGCACGGCATTGACGGTCGACGCGCTGACCGCCACGGGCACGTTCGTCGGTGGCGTGATCGTCCCCGGTGCGCGCCTGATGCGACAGGCGTTGCAAGCAGGAACCGCGCGCCTCGACGACGTTGAAGGGAGCTGGCAGGCTTTCCCGCGCCGTACCGCGGATGCGGTGCACAGCGGCATCGTCGCGGCGCTGTGCGGCGCAATCGAGCAGCAGCGTGCGCGTCTGGCGGCCCTGGCGGGGGCGGGCCCGCGCTGTTTTCTGACCGGGGGCGATGCATCATTGCTCGCGCCGCACCTGACGCTCGCGGTCGACCAGGTGCCGGAACTGGTCCTTGAGGGCATCGAGCGCGTAACGAGGGGGGATGACTATTGATGAAATGGATCGCATGGGCATTGCTGGCGGCGAACGTCATGGTCGCTGCGTTGTTCGTCGGGCGGAGCCACTGGTCCGCTGCGAGTTCAGGCGCCATGCCGCCTCTGAACGTGGATCGGGTCGGCCTGCGCAGCCAGTCGGCCGCTGCCGCGAAGGACACGCCGGCGGCGCCTGAGCCGCGCCCGGCGAGCACTCTATGCGTGGAATGGCGCGGCTTGAACGGCGCCGAGTTTGCCCAGGTTCGCGATCAACTCAAGGCGCTCGCCGGCGAGCGCGTGATGTCGTTTTCGGAAGTACCGGTGAGCACGCGCTACTGGGTGATTTTCCCGCCGCTGCCGAGTGCGCAGGCCGCCGCGGCGAAACTCGACGAACTGGTCGCTGCCGGCCTGAGCGACGCGTTCGTGGTCAAGGACGACGCCTGGCGCAACGCGATTTCGCTGGGTCTTTATGGCGATGCCGATGCGGCGCAACGGCGCGTTCTCGAGGCCGAGAGCAAAGGCGTGCTGGGGACGCGCATCGAGATCGTGCCACGCCAGGGCACCGAGTTCTATTTCGTGATTCGCAGCGAAGACCCCGACACGCTGAAGAGCCTGGGGGACATCAGGCAGGCCTATCCGAACAGCCGCCAGTCGCGCGTGGCCTGCCCGGCGTCATAGCCCTCGCAGCATAAAGTGCAGCGCGATGCCGCCGAATACGGCCGCGCCGAACCAGGTGTTGTGCAGAAAGGCGCGAAAGCATTGCCGCGGCTCGCGGTGCCGAATCAGGCGCATGTGGTAGAGGGCGATCGCCGCGGCAGCGACGAGGCCGCCGTAGAATGCCGGCCCCAGTCCGCGCAATCCGCCCACCCAGCCGAGCAGCGCGAGCGTCGCCGCATAGCAGATCGCGATTGCGGCGAGATCGTGGCGGCCGAAGGTGATGGCCGAGGTCTTGATGCCGATCTTGAGATCGTCGGCACGGTCCACCATCGCATACTGGGTGTCGTATGCAATGGCCCAGAAGATGTTCGCCGCCAGCAGGAGCCATGCCTCCAGCGGCACCGTTACCTGCAGCGCCGCGTAGCTCATCGGGATGCCGAAACCGAAGGCGATGCCCAGGTAGGCCTGGGGGATCGCGAAAAAGCGCTTGGTGAAGGGGTAGCTCGCGGCGAGGAACAGGGCGACGACGGAGAGCTTCAGCACCAGCGCGTTGAGCGGCAGGATCATGAGGAAGGCGAGCAGCGACAGGCCCGCCGCAAGCAGCAGCGCTTCCCGCGGCGAGACGTGGCCGGCGGCCAGCGGCCGCTCGCGGGTGCGCTCGACGTGCGGGTCGAATTCACGGTCCGCATAATCGTTGATGACGCATCCGGCCGAGCGCATGAGCACGACGCCGATGACGAAAATCCACAGGATCAGCCAGTTCGGGTGGCCGCTGCTGGCGAGCCATTGCGCCCACAGGGTCGGCCACAGCAGAAGCAGGATGCCGATCGGCTTGTCGAGCCGCATCAGCTTTTCGTATTCGGACAGGCGTTCGATCAGGGTCATGGCGTGTCGAGGGCGGGGAGGAAGACTTCGGTCACCAGCAGCGGCTGGCCGTTCAGGCAGAACACCGAGCGGCGTCCCCACAGTGCCGGTGCGGTGACGCCGGTGTGGCGCCGGGCAGCGCGATAGAGCGGGTGCCGCGCGTCGAGGCGGCGCATGGTCAGTCCCAGACGGCGGATGCGCGGGTCGGCGAACAGGGCCTCGCCGAGCGGGCGTGTGCCCAGCCGCGTGATCCCGCACCAGCGGCCGCGCAGGCTGGCGCGGGGCAACACGCTGTGCGCGAACACCCGCGGCTGCCCGTCGCCCACCAGCAGGACATCGCGGATGTAGGCATATCTCCGCGGCGCCAGGTGCAGCGGCCGGGCTTCATCGGGAAAGGGCGGCGCCAGGCCGCGCGCGACGGGGTCGACGCGAAAACCGGCGTAGCGCGCCTTCAGCCGGCGGGTCAGCGAGCCGCGATCCGACAGCCAGCCGCGCAGCGCGCGCGGCGCACGAAAAGGATGGGCCAGCCAGCCATGCTGCAGGCCGGCCTGCAGGAGAGAGGCGCGCCGGGGAGGGCTCACTGCGAGGTCCGGAACAAAAGCGGCATTATGCCAAAGCGGCGCGCACATACGGACGGTGCTAGGATGGCGGGGCATTCCAACGATACCAAACGAGGAGACCGAATGCCCTTACGCAAGGGATGGCGCGCGCCAGCCTGTGCGGCCCTCGCGCTGGCCCTGCTGGCGCTGACGGGCTGTTCGACCAGCCAGCTGGTTGCGCGCGGCGCATCGCCCCTGGTCGAGCAGGGCATGGTCGCGATGAACCGCGAGACCGATCTCGAACTCGCACGCGCCAGCATTCCCGCCAACCTCAAGATGATCGAAGCCCTGCTCCTGGCAGATCCGCAGAACAGCGGCTACCGGGTGGAGGCTGCAATGGGTTTCTACGGCTATGCCCTGGGCTTCGTCGAACCCACCGACCCTGAGCGCGCGGCGGCGTTGTACCGGCGCGCGCGCGACCATGGGCTGATCGCACTCGAGCGCGCAGGCCTCCCTGCGGCAGCGCTTGCGGGCGACCTCGGGCGTCTCGACGAGGCGCTGGGCAAGCTGGATGCGCGCGCGGTTCCTGCGCTGTTCTGGACCGCATCGGCGTGGGCGAAATACATCGAGCTGCACCTCGACGATCCCGCGCGGCTGGACGAGCTGCCGCGCGTCGAGCGCATGATGCGCCGCGTCCTGGCGCTCGACGAGACCTACTACTACGGCGGCGCGCATCTCTTCTTCGGCGTCTACTACGGCGCGCGCGCGCCCATGTTCGGCGGCGACTACGTGCGTGCGGCGCGACATTTCGACCGCGCCGCCGCAATCGGCCACGGCCGCATGCTGCTCGTCGAGGTGTATCGCGCACGCTATCTGCTCAGGCAGACGGGTGACCGCCAGGCTTTTCACGCGGTGCTTCAGCGCGTCCTCGATGCGCCTGAAGGTGCCGATCCCGATCTCAATCTCGCGAATGCGCTGGCCAGGAAAGAGGCGGCTGCATTGCTGGCCAAGGAAGAGGAATTGTTCTGATGATGCCCAGGCTGTTCAAGACCCTCGCCGTGTGCGCGCTCCTCTGGGCAGGGGCCGTGCATGCCGCCGACGTCTACGTGCTCAAGTTCGCCACGCTCGCGCCGCAGGGCTCGACCTGGATGAAGATCTTCGAGGCGTGGGGCAAGGACCTCGCCGGGCGGAGCCAGGGGCGGCTGACCGTCAAGTTCTACCCCGGCGGCATCGCAGGCGACGAGCCGGACATGCTGAAGAAGATCCGCTTCGGGCAGTTGCAGGGCGCGGCACTGTCCGGCCATGGCGTCGGCGAGATCTTTCCGCCGGCGCGCATCCTCGAAGCGCCGTTCCTGTTCCGCGATCACGCCGAAGCCGATGCCGCGCGCGCGGCGATCCAGCCTGCGATCGAGGCGGGCTTCCGCGCCAACCAGTATGAACTGCTCGCCTGGATGGAAGTCGGCAATATTCATTTCTTCTCGACCCGGCCGCTCGCCAGCCTCGACGAGCTGGCGCGGCGCCGCATCTGGCAATGGCAGGGCGATCGCTTCATCGACGCCTTCTTCGACGCCAACGGCTGGTCGCCCATTGCGCTGCCCATCACCGAGGTGTATCCCGCCCTTTCCACGGGGCTCGTCGATACCGTCGTCAGCACGCCGCTTGCCAGCATCGCCATGCAATGGGCCGGCAGGACGCCTTACATGAGCACGCAGCCGGTGGCGACCGGCATCGGCGCGGTGGTGGTGGCGTCGCGCTTCTACGCCAGCCTGCCGCCCGATCTGCAGGCGCTGCTGAAAGGCACGGGCGCGCCGCTGTCGCAGCGATTGATCGCCGATACGCGGCGCGACGACCAGGCGGCGCTTGCGCTCCTGGCCAAGCACACCCAGCCGCTGACGGGGCTGCAGACGATCGACTTCGCCGAACAGGCCGCACGTTCGCGCAAGGCCGTCGCCGCGCTCGAGGCGCGGCGCTACCTGTCGGCCGACCTGGACCGGCAGGTCGACGCCGTGCTCGCGCGCCGCCGCGGCGGCGCCAATTAAGTGCGCGCTCCGCTGCGCGCCTGCCGAAGACTCGAGGCGGCGCTGACCCGGATCGAACTCGCCACGGCGCTGCTCGCGTTCGCCGCCATGCTGGGGCTGTCGGTCATCGACATCGTCGGACGCAATCTGTTCCATGCCACGCTGCCCGGTGGCGACGTCCTGTTGCGCCACCTGGTGCTGTGGGTGGCGCTGCCCGGTGCAGCACTCGCCGTCGCCGCGCAGCGCCACCTGCATCTCGATCCGGCCAATCTCGCCGCGCGGCCGCGCTGGCGCAGGTGGACCGCGCTGCCGTTCAATCTCGGCGCGGCCCTCGTCTGCGCCCTGCTGACCGGCGCGGCGTGGGCCTATTGGCAGGATGAATGGCAGCACGCCGCCAGCGAAGGGGCGTGGCTCGCCGGAATGGGGCTGATCCTGCCGGTTTCCTTCGCACTGCTGACGCTCCATTTCCTGCTGCGCGCAGCGCTGGCGAACCGGGAGGACGAGGGGTGACGTCGCCGCTCTTCGTCCTGCTCGCACTCATCGGCATGCCGCTCTTCGTCGTGCTCGGCGCGGCGGCGCTGACCGCCTCGCGCGCGGCGCAGCTCGACCCGGCCTTGCTGATGGTCGCGTTCGCGCAGCTCGCCGATTCGCCCAATCTCGTGGCCATTCCCCTCTTCGTGCTGGCCGGCGTGGTGCTGGGGCAGGGGGGCGCGCCGCGCCGTCTGGTGCGCTTCTTCAACGCTTTGCTGGGCTGGATGCCGGCGGGCATCGGCTGGGTCGCGACGCTGTCGTGCATGGCCTTCACCGCCTTCTCCGGTGCGTCCGGCGTGACCATACTGGCGCTCGGCGGCCTGCTCTACCCGATGCTGAAGCACGCCCGTTATCCGGACAGGTTCGCGCTCGGCCTGGTCACTGCCGGCGGCTCGATGGGACTCCTGCTGCCGCCCAGTCTCGCGGTGCTGCTGTATGGCGTGGTCGCGCAGGTCGACATCGGCGCGCTGTTCGTGGCCGGGCTCCTGCCGACGCTGCTGCTGTTCATGATGGTGGGGGGCTATGCCTTGCTGCGTGGCGCACGCGGGGCGCCACGCCAGCGCTTCCGGCGCGGCGAGCTCGCGGCCGCGGCGCGCGAAGGCTGGACCGACCTGCTGCTGCCGGTCGGGGTCATCGGCGGGCTGGCGGGCGGCTTCCTGACGGTCGCCGAGCTCGCCGCCTGCACTGCCTTGTACGCGCTCGTGCTCGAGACCCTGGTCCATCGCACGATCCGGCCGAAGGCGCTGGTGTGGGTGGCCTACGAGGCGGCAACGCTGGTCGGCAGCGTGTTCATCATTCTCGGCCTGAGCCTGGGCCTCACGAACCTGCTGGTCGACGCGCAGGTGCCGATGCGGCTGCTCGACTGGGTGGTGGCGAAGGTCGACAGCCCGCTCGAATTCCTGCTGTGGATGAATCTTGCGCTGCTGGCGGTCGGCTGCATGATGGACATCTTCTCCGCCATCGTCATCGTCACGCCGCTCATGCTGCCGCTGGCGGCGCATTTCGGCATCCACCCGCTGCATCTGGGCATCGTCATCCTCGCCAACCTCGAGATCGGCTATCTCACGCCGCCGGTGGGGATCAACCTGTTCCTTGCGAGCCAGCGCTTCAAGCAGCCGGTGCTCGCCGTGTTCGGCGCGACGCTGCCGTTTCTCCTGCTGTTGCTCGTCTGGCTTGCCCTGCTGACCTACTGGCCCGCACTGAGCCTGTGGCACCCGTCAGGTCTGTGACAGCCCGGTGCGGGCTCCGAGCCAGCGCTCGACGTGGCGCGCGGCGACGTCCGGGCGGGAGTCGAGGCAACGGGCGGCGACGTCGCGCGCCTTTTCCAGCAGCGCGACGTCGCGCTCGAGATCGGCGAAGCGCAGCATCGGCAGCCCGCTCTGGCGCGGGCCGAGCAGCTCGCCCGGCCCGCGCAGAAGCAGATCCTGGCGCGCGATCTCGAAGCCGTCGGTGAACTCGTAGATCACCTTCAACCGCGCGCGCGCCAGTTCCGACAGCGGGTTCTCGTAGAGCAGGACGCACACCGACTCGCGGCTGCCGCGCCCGACCCGGCCGCGCAGCTGGTGCAACTGCGCGAGCCCCATGCGCTCGGCGTGCTCGATGACCATCAGCGCCGCGTTGGGCACGTCGACGCCGACCTCGATCACCGTGGTGGCGACCAGCAGGTCGATCTCGTGCGCCTGGAAGGCCGCCATGACCGCCTGCTTCTCGTCCGGCTTCAGGCGGCCGTGCACGAGCCCGACGCGCAGATCCGGCAACTGCGCGGCCAGCGTCGCCCAGGTGTCCTGCGCGGTCTGCAGCTGGAGCTTCTCCGACTCCTCGATCAAGGGGCATACCCAGTAGGCCTGTCCGCCCTCGCGGCACGATTCGCGCACGCGCGCCAGGACGTCGTCGCGGCGCGCGGCGCTGACCAGTTTGGTGACGATGGGGGTGCGTCCGGGCGGCAGTTCGTCGATGGTGGAAACGTCGAGGTCGGCGAAAAAGCTCATCGCCAGCGTGCGTGGGATCGGGGTCGCGCTCATCATGAGCTGGTGCGGCTCGACGCCCTTTTCCATCAGCGCCAGACGCTGGCCCACGCCGAAACGGTGCTGCTCGTCGACCACGGCCAGTCCCAGTCTCGCGAAGGCGCCGCCGTCCTGGAACAAGGCATGCGTTCCGAAGGCGAGGTCGGCCTCGCCCGACGCAATCGCCTGCCACGCGGCAGCCCGTTCCGCCTTGCGCTGGCTTCCCGACACCCAGGCCACCTTGACGCCGAGCGCGGCCAGCGGCTGCGCGAGCTTGCGGTAATGCTGCTCGGCGAGGATCTCGGTCGGCGCCATGAACGCGGCTTGCATGCCGTTCTCGATCGCCTGCAGGCAGGCGAGCGCCGCCACCACGGTCTTGCCGCTGCCGACGTCGCCTTGCAGCAGGCGCCGCATCGGATGCGGCGCCCCGAGGTCGGTGGCGATCTCGGCCCAGGCCCGCGCCTGCGCGGCGGTCAGGTCGAACGGCAGCGTCGCCAGGAATGCCTGTGTCAGCTGGTGGCGTGCGGGCAGGGGCCGGGTGCGCTGCTGCGTTCTTTGCGCGCGCGCCGCGGCCAGCGACAGCTGCTGCGCCAGCAGTTCGTCGAAGGCGAGCCGCTGCCAGGCCGGATGGCGGTGCGATTCGAGCTCGCTCATCGCGGCGTCGAGCGGCGGCTGGTGCAGCAGGCGGAGGCTCGCTTCGAGGTCGGGCAGGCCAAGTTCGGCGAGCCATCCGGCGGGCAGGGTGTCAGGGATCGGTGCCGCCAGCGCGCGTTCGACGAGCTTGCGCAGCGTCGCCTGGCCCAGCCCGGCGGTGGTCGGATAGACCGGGGTGAGCTGCGTCGGCAGCGGCGTATCGTCGTCCGCCCTGGCGAAGCGGGGATGCACCATCTCGAGACCGAGAAAGCCGCCGCGCACCTCGCCGATGAAGCGGAAGCTTTGCCCCGGCTGGAACAGCTTGAGATGGCTGGGGTAGAAATTGAGGAAGCGGATGCCGAGCACGCCGCCCGCTTCATCCTCCACCGACACGGTCAGCATGCGGCGCGGCCGGTAGGCGACCCGGGCCTCGCGCACGGCGGCGTGTACCTGTGCCGTCTGTCCCGGCAGCAGGTCGCGGATCGGTGTGAGGCGGGTCTCGTCTTCCCAGCGCAGCGGCAGGTGCAGCACCAGGTCGGCGTCGCGGGTGAGGCCGAGTCGCGCGAGCTTGGTGGCGAGCGCCGGGCTGACGGGAAAGGAAAACGGCGAGGCCGCTTTCAAGATGCCGATCTACGCAAGCGTCATCACGGCATCCGCCTCGACCAGCGCGCCGCGTGGCAGGGCCGCGACGCCCACCGCGGCACGTGCCGGGTAGGGCTGGCTGAAATAGGTCGCCATGATCTCGTTGACCTTGGGGAAGTGGCCGAGGTCGGTGAGGAAGACGTTGAGCTTGACGACGTCGGCGAGCGAACCGCCGGCGGCTGCGGCGACTGCAGCAAGATTCCTGAACACCTGATGGATCTGCGCGTCGATGCCGTCGACCAGCTGCATCGTGGCAGGGTCGAGTCCGATCTGACCGGACATGTAGACGGTGCCGTCGACGCGCACGGCCTGGGAGTAGGTGCCGATCGCGGCCGGGGCGTCGGCGGTCTGGATGATGCGCTTGTTCATGCTGGATCCTGGGAAGCGTGGATTATTGGACTTGCGTGGCGCGGCCGTCCTTCCGGCCCTTGATGCGGAAGATCCGCACCACGTCGGGCAGGGCGCGCAGGCCGCGCATCACGCGCGCGAGGTGCATGCGGTTCTCGACCTGGACGGTGAAGAACAGCACGGTGTAGGGGCTGCCGTCTTCCTCTTCCATCGACACGTTGCCGATGTTGGAGCCGTGTTCGGCGATCGCGGCGGCGACCTTGGCCAGCACGCCGCGCTGGTTGCCGACGACGACCTTGATCGAGACGTCGAACATGCGGCCGGGCTCGGCTTCCCATTCGACGTCGAGCCACTTGTCGGGATCGGTGCGGAAGGCGCGGATCGACGGGCAGTCGTGGGTATGGATGATCAGCCCGCGATCCTTGTGGATGAAGCCGAGGATGGGATCGCCGGGGATCGGGTGGCAGCACTGCGCGAGCTCGACCGCGATGCCTTCGGTGCCGCGGATGCTGATGGCGTGGGGGTGGGCCGGCTCGCCGCTCTTTTCGCCCTGGACGTGCAGCAGCTGGTGCGCGACGACCAGCGGCAGCTTGCGCCCGAGGCCGATGCCGGCGAACAGCTCCTGCCGGGTCTGCAGGCCGTAGTCCTTGACCACGCGATCCCATACCGCCGGGTCGGGCGCGGTGGCTTCGGGATTGAGCGCCGCGATCGCATGGTTGAGCAGCCGCTCGCCGAGCGAGGCCGCCTCCTCGACGCGCGCATTGCGCAGGTAGTTGCGGATGTGCGAGCGCGCCTTCCCGGTGACGACGAAATTGAGCCACGCCGCGTTCGGGCTGGCGTTGGATGCGGTGAGGATCTCGACATGGTCGCCGTTCCGCAGCTGCGTGCGCAGCGGCATCAGCTCGTAGTTGATCTTCACCGCGATGCAGCGATGGCCGACGTCGGTGTGCACCGCGAAGGCGAAGTCGACGGCGGTGGCGCCGCGCGGCAGCGCCATGATCTTGCCCTTGGGCGTGAACACGTAGACCTCGTCGGGGAACAGGTCGACCTTGATATGTTCCAGGAATTCCGGCGAATCGCCGTGGTCGGCCTGGATGTCGAGCAGCGACTGCAGCCAGCGGTGGGTGCGCGTCTGCACGTCGTTCAGCGCCGCGTCGGCCGACTTGTACATCCAGTGCGAGGCCACGCCCGACTCGGCCAGGCGGTTCATGTCGACGGTGCGGATCTGTACTTCGATCGGGGTGCCGTTGGGGCCGAACAGGATCGAGTGCAGCGACTGGTAGCCGTTGGCCTTGGGGATCGCGATGTAGTCCTTGAACTTGCCCGGGATCGGCTTGTACAGCGCGTGCAGCGCGCCGAGCGCGAGGTAGCAGCTCGGCTGGTCGCGCACGACCACGCGGAAGCCGTAGATGTCGAACACCTCGGAGAACGCCAGGTTCTTCTCCTGCATCTTGCGGTAGATGCTGTAGAGGTGCTTCTCGCGGCCGCTTACGGTGGCGTCGATCTTGCACTGCTCGAACTTTTCCTGGATCGCGATCTTGACCTTCTCGACCAGTTCGCGGCGGTTGCCGCGCGCGGCCTTCACGGCCTTCGCCAGCACCTGATAGCGGGTCGGGTGGCTGTAGCGGAAGCCGAGGTCTTCCAGTTCCTGGTAGACCGAATGCAGTCCGAGCCGGTTGGCGATCGGGGCGTAGATCTCCAGCGTTTCCTTGGCGATGCGCTTGCGCTTGTCGGCCGGCATCGCCCCCATGGTGTGCATGTTGTGCAGGCGGTCGGCAAGCTTCACCAGGATCACCCGCACGTCCTGCGCCATCGCCAGCAGCATCTTGCGGAAGTTCTCCGCCTGGGCGTGCTGCTCGGAGGCGAACGCGAGCTTGTCGAGCTTGGAGACGCCTTCGACCAGCAGCGCCACCGGCTTGCCGAAGCGTGCCTCGATCTCGCCCGCGGTGGCCGGGGTGTCCTCGACCACGTCGTGCAGCAGCGCGGCGCACAGGGTCTGCGCGTCGAGATGCCAGCCGGCGAGGATGCCGGCCACGGCGAGGGGGTGGGTGATGTAGGGTTCGCCGCTCTTGCGGAACTGGCCCTCGTGGGCCAAGCGGCTGAATTCGTAGGCCTGTTCGATCTGCGCGACTTCGTCAGCCGACAGGTAGGACAGGGCCGGACGCAGCGAGTCGAATTCGTGCGTCATCGACGGCGCGCCGGTGGCGTGTGCCGCCTGGCGTGCGGGCGAGGGATCAGGCACGGCCCCGGTTGAGGATTTCACGTCCCACCTTGCCCGCGGCGATTTCGCGCAGCGCGGTCACGATGGGCTTGTCCTTGGATTCGACCATCGGCTGCGAGCCCTGCGCGAGCTGGCGTGCCCGGTAGGTCACGGCGAGGGTCAGCTCGAAGCGGTTGGGGATCAGTTCGATGCAATCATCAACGGTGATGCGGGCCATGGTCTCGGTACTCCTGCTTCGGGGGGTGCGGCGGCACCATTCAGATACGTCGGAATTCGTCGAAGAGCGCGGCGTAGCGGTTCATCTGGCGTGCCGTCTCGAGGCGAATGCTGCGGGTGATGCTGACCAGATCCTGGAGGGCATGGTCGAAATCATCGTTGACAATTATATAGTCGAACGCGTCCGCGTGAGCGACGTCGTGGGCGGCGGCGGCCAGCCGGCGCTCGATCACCTCTTCGCTGTCCTGCCCGCGCCCGGCCAGACGGGTGCGCAAGGCGCTGAACGAGGGCGGCAGGATGAAGATCGACGCACAGCGCGGGAAGTGCGTGCGGACCTGCGTCGCGCCCTGCCAGTCGATCTCCAGCAGGATGTCGTGCCCCGCATTGAGGTCGCGCGAGATGCTGCCTTTCGAGGTGCCGTAGAAGTTGCCGTAGACCTCGGCGTGCTCGAGAAACTCGCCTTCGGCCAGCATCCTGCCGAAGTCGTCGCGGCTCACGAAGTGGTAGTCGCGGCCGTCGGTTTCGCCCGGCCGCGGCGCGCGCGTCGTGTACGACACCGACAGCCGGATCGCCGGATCGTTCTTCAGCAGGGCCTTGACCAGGCTGGTCTTGCCGGCGCCGGAGGGGGCGCTGACGATGTAAAGCACGCCTTCAGTGGGAGGTGGGGTCATGGTCGTCCAGGTAATGGTCGTCTCTTGGAAAAAGCCTTCGCGGGCAGCGTTCACTCGATATTCTGCACCTGTTCGCGCATCTGCTCGATCAGGACCTTGAGTTCGAGCGATACCCGGGACGTCTCGACCGCCACCGACTTCGAGCCGAGCGTGTTCGCCTCGCGATGCAGTTCCTGCATGAGGAAATCGAGCCGCTTGCCGGTCGCGCCGGGCTGGTCCAGCACGCGCCGCACCTCGGCGAAGTGGCTCGTCAGCCGCGCAAGTTCCTCGTCGATGTCCGCCTTCTGCGCGGCGAGCGCCACTTCCTGCGCCAGCCTTTCGTGGCCGGCCTCGCCCAGTGCCTCGCGCAGGCGCTCGGCGAGCCTGTCGCGCTGGGCGGCCGCCAGCGTCGGCAGCAGCGGCTGCAGGCCGGCGACCTGGGCCTCGGCGGCGGCGAGGCGGTCGAGGATGTGCTGCCGCAGCTTGGCGCCTTCGCGCTGGCGGCTGTCGACCAGATCGTCCAGCGTGGCGCGCAGTCCGGCGAGCGCCGCCTCGTTCAAGGCGTCCTGGGACAGCGCGGCGGTCTGCACGGCGCCCGGCCAGCGCAGGATGTCGTTGACGGCGAGCGGCGCTGCGCCCGGCAGGCGCTCGAGCACGTCGTCCTGCCAGCGGGTCAGGCGCTCAAGAATCGCCGGGTTCAGTCCGTTATCCAGCGAAGCGGCGGGAAGCAGGGCGAGGTTGACCCGGCATTCCACCTTGCCGCGCGCCAGGCGTTGCTGGATCAGCTCGCGCAACTGCGGCTCCAGCGGGCGGAATTCGTCGGCCAGGCGGAAATGCAGCTCGAGATAGCGCTGGTTGACGCTGCGCAGATCGATGCTGATGCTTGCATGGTCGAGGTGGAGGCTGTGGGCGGCGAACCCGGTCATGCTGGTAGTCATGGCTGCTGGCGGGACGATGGTCGTTTTGATGGTTGCTGGTGCGGAGCCGGCGTTGGTGTGTTGGGCGGCGCGGCCTGCCTGAAGCAGAAAGATAATAGACGTTCGATTATGGCGACTCAACCCAACCAGGCGCTGCCCAACGGCTACCGGCTGAAGGAATATACGATCATCCGGAAGATCGGCGGCGGGGGCTTCAGCATGGTCTACCTCGCGCGCGACGACAACAACCAGTCGGTGGCGATCAAGGAATACCTGCCCGGTGCGCTGGTCCTGCGGACCGAAGGCTCGGTCATCGTGCAGGCCAACTCGACCGAGAACAACAACATCTTCCGCCACGGCATGAAGTGCTTCTTCGAGGAGGGCCGGGCGCTGGCGCTGATCGACCATCCCAACGTCGTGCGCGTGGTCAATTTCTTCCGCGCCAACGAAACCGTCTACATGGTGATGCGCTTCGAGCGCGGCAAGACCCTGCAGCAGCACATCCAGGCGAACCGCGGCGCGATCCGGGAGAGCTTCATCCGCCGCGTCTTCGCCCACCTGCTGAACGGCTTGCGCGAAGTGCACACGCACAAGCTGCTGCATCTCGACATCAAGCCGTCCAATCTCTACATCCGCCTGGATGGCTCGCCGGTGCTGATCGACTTCGGTGCAGCCCGGCAGACGCTGACCCAGGAGGAGAGCAAGCTGCAGCCGATGTACACGCCCGGCTTCGCCGCGCCGGAGCAGTACCACAATCGAGAGCGGCTGGGGCCGTGGACCGACATCTACAGCATCGGCGCGAGCCTCTACGCCTGCCTCGCGGGCTACCCGCCGCAGGCCGCCGACGCGCGGCTGCTCAACGACAAGCTCGTCCCGGCCACGGTCAACTGGCGCGGCGCCTACTCCGACCAGCTGCTCGAAATCATCGACCAGTGCCTCAAGCTCAACTACATGGAGCGTCCGCAGAGCGTGTTCAGCCTGCAAAAGGTCCTGATGGACCGCAGCGCGATGGCGCCGCCGCGTTCTTCGTTGCT
Source organism: Thiobacillus sp. SCUT-2 (assembly GCF_035621355.1). NCBI lineage: Bacteria > Pseudomonadati > Pseudomonadota > Betaproteobacteria > Nitrosomonadales > Thiobacillaceae > Thiobacillus > Thiobacillus sedimenti. The sequence continues at coordinate 557,295 of NZ_CP141769.1, forward strand.
TTCCAGCATCAAGCGCTCGCTGAACCGCGAATTGTTCTAAAGTAACGCCCATGAAATTCACCATCTACCAGGCGTCACGTCAGGGCGGGCGCAAGAACAACCAGGATCGCGTCGCCTATTCGTACAGCCGCGAGGCGCTGCTGATGGTGGTGTGCGACGGCATGGGCGGCCACATGCACGGCGAGATCGCGGCCCAGATCGCGGTGCAGACGCTGACCGACCAGTTCCAGAAGCTGGCCAAGCCGCGGCTCGCCGATCCCATGGCCTTCCTCGCCGATGCGACCACGCGGGGACACTACGCGATCAACGACTACGCGGTCGAGCAGGATCTGCTCGAGATTCCCCACACCACGCTCGTCGCGGCGGTGGTGCAGGACAACACGGCCTATTGGGCGCACGTCGGCGATTCGCGCCTGTACCTGTTCAGCGACGGCAGCCTGATCGCGCGCACCGAAGACCATACGGCCGTCGCCCAGCTGGTGCGCGACGGCATCATCAGCGAGGAAGAGGCGGGCCATCATCCCGAGCGCAACAAGGTGTCCAACTGCCTCGGCGGCTACGTCACGCCGCAGGTGGAATGCAGCGCCCCGATCCCGCTGCACGACGCCGACACCATGCTGCTGTGCACCGACGGCATCTGGGGGATGATCAGCATTCCCGAAGTCGCGGCACTGCTGCATGCCTACACGCTCGAGGATGCGGTCCGCCATCTGATGGACCATGCGGAATTCCGCGGCGGCGAGCACGGCGACAACCTCAGCCTCATCGCGATGACCTGGGGCGAGGCGCGCATGCCGAGCAAGGATTCGATCTCCACCCTGGCGCTGCCGGACGGCGGCGTCACGACGCAGATCAATGCCCTGCGCCCGTTGCCCGGCACGCCCGCCGTGTCGGACGACGAGATCGAGCGCGCGATCGCCGAGATCCAGCAGGCGATCCAGAAGATCTCCGCCAAGTAGGCGTTCGCGCAGCAACGCGCGCCGGAGCGGCCCGACGCGGTAAAATCCGCATTTTCCCGTTCCCAGCCCGTTGCCATGTCCGCGATCATCCGACCGAGCGGCCGCGCCGCCGAAGCCCTGCGCCCGCTCACCTTCACCCGCAGGTTCACCAAGCACGCCGAAGGCTCGGTGCTCGTCGCCATGGGCGACACCCGCGTGCTATGCACGGCGAGCGTCCTCGACAAGCTGCCGCCGCACAAGAAGGGCAGCGGCGAAGGCTGGGTGACGGCCGAGTACGGCATGCTGCCGCGTTCCACGCACACCCGCACCGACCGCGAGGCCGCGCGCGGCAAGCAGTCCGGCCGCACCCAGGAGATCCAGCGCCTGATCGGACGCAGCCTGCGCGCCGTGGTCGACCTGAAGAAGCTCGGCGAGCGCACGCTCCACATCGACTGCGACGTCCTGCAGGCCGACGGCGGAACGCGCTGCGCGAGCATCTGCGGCGCCTACGTCGCGGTGGCGGACGCGATCGCCGGCCTGATGAAGGACGGCGCGCTGGCCGAGTCGCCGCTGGTCGACAGCATCGCCGCCGTCTCGGTCGGCGTGTACCGGGGCGAACCGGTGCTCGACCTCGACTACGCCGAGGACTCCGACTGCGACACCGACATGAACGTCGTGATGACCGGGCGCGGCGGGATCGTCGAAGTCCAGGGCACGGCCGAGGGGGCGCCGTTCTCCCGCGCCACGCTCGAGGCGCTGCTCGATCTCGCCACGGCCGGGATCGAGCAGATCACCGTCAGACAGAACGAGGCGCTCTCGGCATGAAGAAGATCGTCATCGCCTCCGGCAACCCCGGCAAGCTGCGCGAGATCGCGCGCATCCTCGAGCCGCTCGACATCGCCGCCGCGCCGCAGTCGGACTTCGGCGTGCCGGAATGCCCCGAGCCGCACGTCACCTTCATCGAGAACTGCCTCGCGAAGGCGCGCCATGCCAGCGCGCACACCGGGCTGCCGGCGCTCGCCGACGATTCCGGCATCTGCGTCGAGGCGCTGAACGGCGCGCCCGGCGTGTTCTCGGCACGTTACGCCGGCGAGCCCAAATCGGACGCGCGCAACAACGAAAAGCTGATTGCCGCGCTTGCGGGCCAGCCCAACCGGCGCGCGCACTACTACTGCGTCATGGTGCTGGTGCGCTATGCGGACGACCCCGAGCCGCTGATCGCCGAAGGCCGCTGGCACGGCGAAATCATCGATATGCCGCGCGGCACGAACGGCTTCGGCTACGACCCGTATTTCCTCGTTCCGCAATTCGGCAGGACCGGCGCGGAGCTCGGCGAGGACGAGAAAAATGCCGTGTCGCACCGCGGCCAGGCCTTGCGCGAACTGGCCGACAAGCTGAAGCGGCTTGGCTGAGTCGGTCGTTCGCGGGCTGGACGGCGGGCCGCGCGTGCCGCCGCCACTGTCGCTTTACATCCACCTGCCGTGGTGCGTGCGGAAGTGTCCGTATTGCGACTTCAATTCGCACGCCGCGCAGTCCCTGCCCGAAGCCGCCTACATCGACGCGCTGCTCGCCGACCTCGAGCGCGCGCTGCCCGACATCTGGGGACGCAAGGTCCACACCGTGTTCTTCGGCGGCGGCACGCCCAGCCTGTTTTCGCCGGACGGCATCGATCGCATCCTGACCGGGGTGCGTGCGCTGACGCCGCTCGCCCCCGGCGCGGAAATCACGCTCGAGGCCAACCCGGGAACGGTAGAGACCGCGAAGTTCAAGGGCTTCCGCGCGGCCGGCGTGAACCGCGTGTCGCTCGGCGTCCAGAGCTTCGATGCGCGCCATCTGCAGGCGCTCGGCCGCATTCACGACGCCGCCGAGGCCGCCCGTGCGGCCGAGCTTGCGGCCACCCATTTCGAGACGTTCAATCTCGACCTGATGTTCGCGCTGCCGGGACAGACGCTCGCCCAGGCCCTGGCCGACGTCGAGGCGGCGCTCGCCTTCGCTCCGCCCCATCTGTCGGCCTACCATCTCACGCTCGAGCCGAACACGCCGTTCGGCCATACGGCGCCGGCGGGCCTGCCCGACGAGGATCTTGCGGCCGACATGCAGCTTGCCATCGAGGAACGTCTCGGCGCGGCCGGCCTGCAGCACTACGAGACCTCGGCGTATGCGAGACCCGGGCATCGCAGCCGGCACAACCTCAACTACTGGCAGTTCGGCGACTACCTCGGCATCGGCGCCGGCGCGCATTCCAAGCTGAGCTTCCACGACCGCATCGTCCGCGAGATGCGCACGAAGCACCCGCAGCAGTACATGGAGGCCGTGAAGGCAGGCGCGCATGTCGCCGACACGCGCATGCTCACGCGCGGGGATCTGCCGTTCGAGTTCATGATGAACGCGCTGCGGCTCACCGAAGGCGTGCCGGCCGCGCTGTTCGAAACGCGCACCGGCCTGCCGCTGCCGGCCTGCCGGAGCGCGCTCGATCGTGCGCGTGCGCAGGGCCTGCTGGAGCCCGACCCGACGCAGCTCAAGCCGACGCGACGCGGCCAGCATTTCCTGAACGACTTGCTGGAGCTTTTCCTGCCGTAGCCAGTGGGCGTGGCGCATGGCCGCGCTGCGCGCCGGGTTGTTCGGGCGGTGCGGCGCGGGGTATGCTCATGCGCTGCCCAACCCGATCGCCGCGCGATCGCTTGAATCCGGAGACGACGATGAAGACCGCGCTTGCCCTGTCGCTGCTGCTGTTCACCTCTTCCGCACTTGCCGCCGTCGTCGGCAGGGACGTCAGCTACAAGGCCGGCGACACCGTCATGAAGGGCTTTCTCGCGTATGACGATGCGGCCAAGGGCAAGCGCGCGGGGGTGCTGGTGGTGCCGGAGTGGTGGGGCGCCAACGACTACGCGCGCAAGCGGGCCCGCATGCTGGCCGGCGCGGGCTACGTGGCGATGGTCGTCGACATGTACGGCAATGGCCAGACGACCGACGACCCGAAGGAAGCCGGCGCGCTGTCCGGCGCGGTCAACAAGGATCCGGTGCTGCGGCTGAGCCGCTTCCAGGCGGCGGAGAAGTTTCTTGCGCAGCAGCCCAACGTGAAGAAGGGCGAGATGGCGGCGATCGGCTACTGCTTCGGCGGTGGCGTGGTGCTGAACATGGCGCGGGCCGGCGAACCGCTCAAGGCCGTGATCAGCTATCACGGTATCCTCGCGACCGACCAGCCGGCGAAGCCGGGCGACATCAAGGCCAAGCTGGCGATCTTTCACGGCGAGGCGGATCCCATCGTGCCGGCCGCCCAGCTCGAGGCGTTCAAGGCCGAGATGGACCACGCCAAGGTCGACTACATGCTGGTGACCTACCCGGGGGCCAAGCATGCCTTCACCAACCGCGAGGCCGACAGCTATGCGAACGCGTTCGGCCTGCCGGTCAAATACGACCCGGAGGCCGACAAGGATTCGTGGACCCGCACGCTCGAGTTCCTGCGCGCGACGCTCGACAATGACTGACGCCTGCGACGACGACTGCCACGCGGCGCCGGGCGGCGGCAGCCTAGGCATCCCCCAGGTTGCGGCGTTCGATCCGGCCGCCTTCGAGCGCGCGGTCAACGACATGCTGGTGGCCTGCGGCGTCGCGCCGGACTCGGTCCATACGGGACGCACGGCGCAGCGCGTGCGCGAGTTGTGGCAGAAGCGGCTGCTGGGCGGCTATGCGATCTCGCCGGCGGAGGCGCTGGGCGAGGGCTTCGCCGACACGCGCGACGACATGGTCGTGGTGCGCGGCATCGCGGTGCATGGCGTGTGCCCGCACCATCTGGTGCCGTTCCGCGGCGTGGCGCACGTCGCCTACATTCCCGGCGGGCGCCTGCACGGCTTCGGCCGCATCGCGCGCATGGTCGACGCGATCGGCCATCGCTTCACCTACCAGGAATGGATGACGCGCGACATCGCCGAGGCGCTGGTGACGCATGGCCACGCGCGGGGCGCCGCCTGCATCGTCGAGGCCGAGCAGCTGTGCCTGCTCCTGGGCGAAGACCGGCGCGGCGACGAGCGGGTCGTCACCCAGGCATTCAGCGGCAGCTTCCGCGACAGCGACCAGCAGCGCAACGAGTTCCTGCGCGCCGTCGCACAGCACGCGTTGCGCTGAACGGCGGTTCGACCGGGGCGCGGCAAGCGCGGCGATGGGTGAAACAATGAGGCCTTGACACATACCAACCGGTATGTATGATTGATCGCATGAGCACCAGCCCCAAGGCCCCCGATCTGACCCGGCAAAAACTGCTGGAAGCCGCGTTTGCCGAGATTCACCGCAACGGCTTCCAGTCGGCCTCGCTGACGCAGATCCTGGCGGACACCGGGCTCACCAAAGGCGCGCTCTACCACCACTTCCCGGACAAGCGAGCGCTTGGCTTGTCGGTCATAGAGGAGGTGATCCGCCCCCGCCTGGCTGCGATGATGTTCGCGCCGCTGGCGGACACCCACGCGCCCCTGGCCGCGCTGCAGGCGCTGCTGGCGGACAAGGCGGCCGAGGACGATCCGATGGTGGTGACGCTGGGCTGCCCGCTGAACAACCTGATGCAGGAGATGAGTCCGGTCGACGAAGGCTTCCGGCTGCGGCTGAACGGCGTGTTTGAAGCGTGGGTCGGCGTGGTGGCGGCGGCGCTGGCGCGCGGCAGGACGGCGGGCGAGGTGCGCAGCGACGTCGATCCGGACGCCACCGCCTTCTTCATCGTCTCGGCGCTCGAAGGCTGCGTCGGGATGAGCAAGAACACGCAATCGGTCGCGGCGTATCGCGGTTGCCTGGCGCAGCTCGGCGGCTTTCTGGACACCCTGAGGGCGTCATGATCGGAACAGGGGAACGATGATGAGCACACCCATCACCAAGGGCACGCACCATGTCGGCCTGACCGTATCGACGCTGGAGGAAAGCGCCGCCTTCTTCACTTCCCTGCTGGGCTGGCAGGAAGTGAGGAGGAGGGAAGACTATCCGGCCATCTTCGTCAGCGATGGGACCACGATGGTGACGCTCTGGGCAACCAAGGAAGCGCCATCCGTTCCATTCGACAAGAACCGCAACGTTGGCTTGCACCATGTCGCCTTTCACGTAAGCGACGAAGCCGACTTGGATGCACTCCACCGGCGGCTCGCAGCCAGCGGGGCGAAAATCGAATTCGGGCCGGAACGGGTGGGCCAGGGCCCTGCCAAACATCTGATGTGCTACGAGCCGAGCGGGATTCGGGTCGAGTTCATATGGCCCGGCCATTAGGCGGCTGCGGCTCCCGGAGAAGGAAAGCATGAAAGACGAATCGCGCCGTCCCCGCACGCTGATCCTGCCGCCGGCGCCCTACGCGGCGGCGGTGGTGGGCGGCTGGTGGCTGGACCGGAACGAATGGGCGCTCCCTCTGGATGCGGGGGCAGCGACGCGTCCGCTGGCCTGGCTTCTGCTGGCCATCGGACTGGTGCTGTTCGTCTGGACGCTGTGGACCTTTGCGCGCCACCGGACCACGGTCAACCCCTACAGCGGCGCATCCACGCTCTGCACGCGCGGCCCGTTCCGCTTCAGCCGCAATCCGATCTACCTCGGCGACTGGTTCCTGCTCGCCGGCGTGTCGCTGCTGCTGCACACGTTCTGGCCCCTCGCGTTCGCCCCCCTGATCTGGCTCACGATTCGCTTCGGCGTGATCCGGCACGAAGAAGCGCATCTCGAAGCGAAATTCGGCGACGCCTACCGCGCCTACAGGGCCCGTGTCAGGCGTTGGATATAACCGCATCAGGAGTCCGTCATGAGCATTTTGCAGACCGTCACGCCCGAAGCCGCGACCGACGAAGTCGCCGAAATCTACGCCCAGATCCGGAATGCGTGGGGACACGTGCCGACCGCGATCCAGGTGTTCAGCGCCAACCCGTTCCTGCTCCGCCACCAGTGGGAGTACTACGGCAGCATCATGCAGCACCCCCGCCTGTCGCTGCCGCTGACGGCCTCCATCCGCATGCTGGTCTCGCAGGCCGGCCAGTGCGACTACTGCATCGACATGAACGCCGGCATGCTGATCAACGCCGCCGGCTGGACGCCGGAGCAGGTGGCGGCGACGCGCGCCGATTACCATGCCAGCCCGTTGACCGCGGCCGAGAAGGTGCTGCTCGGCCTGGTGTTGAAGATGACGCGCGATTCGGGCAGCGTCACGCACGCCGATCTCCAGGCCGCGCGCGACGCCGGCTGGTCGGACGCCGACATACTCGATGCCGTGAACCATGGCGCCCGCATGGTCGCGGGCGACATCGTCATCAACGGCTTCAAGGTCGAACGCGACTTCTGAGCGGGGCGGGCCTACAGTCCACCCCTGGGATGGCCGTTAACGTCGTGTACGGACAATGTCATCGGGAGCCCCGCCATGAACATTACGCTGCACGACAAATCGCTCGACGTCCGGCTGAGCGCCGCCGCGCAAAAGGCGCTCGCCCGGCGCGACCGGCCGCTCGTTGCCGAGATGGAGCTGCTGTTCTCCTGCCTGCTGCGCAAGCGGGTTCACTTCGGCGACGCGATGCACGAGTCGACGCCGGTGAACGACCGCCTCTCGGTGCGTTTCCGGCCCATCATGACGCGCCGCTGCAGCGTCGCGGAAGGCGGCGCGACGCCGCCGTCCGAGGGCTTCCCGCTCGAAAATCCGCGGCCCTACGTGCCCAACTGGCTGACGATCGACTTCCGCCGCGGCGAGTGGGTCGGCGAGTTCGGCTACGCCGACTGAGCTGTCCTAGCCGAGCCGCAGCAGTTCGCGCGCGTTGCGGGTGGTGGCCTGCGCCACGGCGTCGACGTCGATCCCGCGCAGCTCGGCCAGCGTCTGCGCGATGCGCGGCAGTTCGCCCGGCGCGTTGCGGCCGCGCCCGATCCAGACCGGCGGGATATCCGGGCTGTCGGTCTCGAGCACGATGGCCTCGAGCGGCAGGTCGACCGCCAGCCGCCGCAGGTTGTTGGCACGCGGCCAGGTGAAGGCGCCGCCGAATCCCAGCTTGAATCCCAGCTTGATGAAGGCGTCCGCCTGCTGCGGGCTGCCGTTGAAGGCATGCGCGATGCCGCCGCGTACGCCGATTCTGCGCAGATGCTTGAGCAGCTCGTCGTTGGCGCGGCGGCAATGCAGCAGCACCGGCAGATCGTGATCGCGCGCGATCTTCAGCTGTTCGACCAGAAAGTATTCCTGGGTGGCCGGATCGAGGTCGCGCACGAACAGGTCGAGGCCGATTTCGCCGACCGCCACCGGGCGCTGCGCCGTGATCTGTGCACGCAGATCGGCCAGGTGTTCGGGGCGGTGAACGTGGATGTACATCGGGTGCAGCCCCCAGGCGGGGACGCAGCCAGGGTAGCGCGCGCAGGTGGCGGCAACCGCCGCGAAATTGGCGCGGCTGACCGCGGGGATGATCTCGACGCCGACGCCGGCGGCGACGGCGCGCGCGTACGCGTCGTCGCGGTCGGCGTCGAATTCCGCCGCATCGAGATGGCAGTGGGTGTCGATGAAAAACGGCACCCCGGAAGGTGCCGTTTGTCGCGCATCTGTCACGTTTTCCCTCTCCCCAACCATCCGCGGCTCGCGGGGAGGGGGGCGAAGGCTGAGCCCACGGCGATCAATCGTTGCTGGCCAGGCCCAGGAGCTGCAGCAGGCTGGTGAAGAGGTTGAAGATCGCGACGAACAGCGTCACCGTCGCCATGATGTAGTTGGTCTCGCCGCCGTGGATGATGTTGCTGGTCTCGAACAGGATCAGGCCGGACATCAGCAGCACGAACATGGCGGAGACGGCCAGCGACAGGCCCGGCATATGGAAGAAGATCGCGGCCAGGCCGGCAAGGAAGGCGACCAGGATGCCGACCGTGAGGAAGCCGCCCATGAAGCTGAAGTCCTTGCGCGTCGTCATGACGTAGGCCGACAGCGCGAGGAAGACCAGGGCGGTGCCGCCCATCGCCATCATCACGACCTGGCCGCCGTTCGGCAGCGCGAGGTAGGCGTTGACGATGGGGCCGAGCGTATAGCCCATGAAGCCGGTGAGGCCGAAGACGAAGGCGATGCCGAGGCCGCTGTTGCGGAACCTGGTGGTCAGGAACAGCAGGCCGTAGTAGCCGACCAGCGTGAGGATGATGCCGGGATGCGGCAGGCCCAGCGCCATTGCCGCACCGGCGGTGAGCGCCGCGAATGCCAGCGTCATCGCCAGCAGCATGTAGGTGTTGCGAACGACCTTGCTGGTCGACAGGGCCGCAGAGGCACTGCGGCCAAAGGTGGTGACGTCCTGGTTCATGAATCCTCCGGAAAACGAATCGGATACTGCAATGGAACGATTCTAGCCCAGCAAGTTCCGCTGCGGGCAATCCTGCGGCCGGACCGCGCCTACCTGGCGGGCAGCACGTCCGGATGCCAGCCCAGCACCAGGTAAAGCGTTGCGAATCCCAGCACGTAGGCGACCGGCACGTGCCAGCCTTCGCGCAGCCACGTCAGGGTGTTCTTCGCCTCCGGGTACAGGTTCGACATCGCCACGCCCGCGCTGGAGCCGAACCAGATCATCGAGCCGCCGAAGCCGACTGCGAAGGCCAGCATCCCCCAGTCGTAGCCGCCCTGGTACAGCGCCAGCGCGGTGAGCGGGATGTTGTCGAATACCGCGGAGACGAAGCCGAGCCCGAAGGCCGTGTGCGCCGAGGGCGGGGGCAGCTCCTTCACCGGCATCAGGCTGGCGGACAGTACCAGCGCGACCAGGAACAGCGCCCCCTTCGCCGACTTGCTCACCTCGCCCCACGGCGTCGGGCGGATGAGGCCGCCCAGGATGATCGCGGCCCACACGCCGGCGGCGGGAAAGTCGAGCCCGACATTGGCGGCAATCGCACCGCCGATGATGAGCGCGACGATCGCCAGGTGCCCCCAGTCGAGGCGCAGGTGGGCGGGCGGATTCTTGGTGACCGGATGGTAACGCTGCTGTGCCTTGGCGGCGATGATGCCGGAAAAGATCACGGCGACGGTGGAGGCGATGAAGGCGTCGGCCACGTGGATCGCCTGCACGCCTCCGATCCACATCATGGTCGTGGTGGTGTCGCCCACCACCGAGCCCGCGCCGCCCGCGTTGCTGGCCGCGACGATCGCCGCCATGTAGCCGACGCTGATCTTGTGCTTGTACACGTGTCCGGCCACCACGCCGCCGATGATGGCCGCCGCGATGTTGTCGAGGAAGGTCGAGATCGCTGCCACCATGACCAGCAACACGAAGCCGCCCTTCCAGTCGTCGGGGAGCAGACGCGGCAGCCAGTCCGGCAGCTTCGACAACTCGAAGTGCCGCGCCAGGATGGCAAAGCCGAGCAACAGGCCCAGCAGGTTCAGCACCAGCCGTTCTTCGTGCAGGAAGTGGGCGATCAGGTCCATGTCCTGCGCCACCAGCGCCTTGTAGAGCGTGATCGCGATGAGACCGGCCACGGCAACCTCGAGGTTGCGCCGGTGGAAGATCGCGACCCCGAGCAGGGTGCAGGCGAACAGGAAGAATTCGACGGGAATGTTCAGCAGCGGCATGATGGTTCAGGTACGGGCGGGGCGGGAATAATAAGCCTTCAGCAGGAAGGGCGGCGCGATCGTCGTGAGCGCGATGACGATCAGCAGTGCGGCGTAGGTTTCGGCGTCGAGGATGCCCTGGCTCAAGCCGAGCTGCGCGAAGATCAGGCCGACCTCGCCGCGCGGGATCATCGACAGGCCGATCGCCATCTGGCGGAAGCGGCTTTCGCGGATGAAGAAGCCGGCAGCCAGCTTGCCGAGGAAAGCGACCGCGATCAGCGCGCCGCCCAGCTGCCAGACGCGCGGTGATCCCCAGTCGACGGTGTTGAGGTTGAGGGAGACGCCGACCATCACGAAGAACAGCGGCGCGAAGGTATGAATCAGCGGGCGCATCTGCTCTTCGAGCCGGTGCGCCAGCTGCGGGCTGGGTGCGAACCAGCGATCGAGCGCGGGCAGGCCAAGCCGGTGCATGAGGTTGAAGCGGAAGTGCTGCGACAGCGCGATGCCCGCGGCGAAGCCGCCCATGATCAGCGGCGCGCCCACGGCATGCGCCAGCCACGAGAACAGCAGGATCAGCGCCAGTGCCATCGTGATGAGGAGGCCGGGCGTGACTGCCCGCCGGTCGTAATGGTCGATGATGCCGCCCGCCAGCTTGGCGACCAGCGGCGAGAGCAGCATGAACAGCACGATGTAGAGCGCGACCGTGCCGGTGGCGGCGAGCGAGACCTCCTGCTGCACCGCGAACTGGTAGAGGAAGGCCAGCGCGAGCACGCCGAGGATGTCGTCGAGCACCGCGGCACCGATGACGATCTGCGCCTCGTCCTCATGGCGCTTGCCGATGTCGTCGAGGACGCGCACGGTGATGCCGATGCTGGTCGCGGTGAGCGTGCCGCCGATGAACAGCGCGACGAGGTTGTCGAGGCCGAAGCCCCAGCGGCAGACCGCGTAGCCCAGCACGAAGGGCAGAACGAAGCCGACCACCGCCACCACGACGGGCTTGATGCCGGACCGCGCGAGGCGGAACAGGTCGGTGTCCATGCCGACCTCGAACAGCAGCAGGATGATGCCGATCTCCGCCAGCAGCTTCATCGTGGCATCCGGCGTGACCCAGCCCAGAAGCGACGGGCCCACCAGCAGGCCGGCCAGCAGTTCGCCGATCACCGAGGGAATGCCGTGGCGCCCCGCGAACTCGGAAAACAGCCGGGCGGCGATGAGGATGATGGCCAGGTAGAGAAAGAATTGGTGGAGTTCCATGCACGGTCCTGAGTGGTCGAAAGGGCGGTGAGCCTGCCAGGCGGTCGCGCCCGCAGCCCATCTTAACGCGCCGCGTGCCCGCCCCGCGGTGCTTGCGCAGGCGATTAGTTTTGTGCAAACATAGTATCACTTCGGTTCGGCCACATGGGATGGCCTGCGTCATGGCGGGCGGCGAAGTTGTCGCCAATTCGTATTGTGCAAATCGTTATTGAGGAAAATTGCACCCGGTGATGAAGATTTCAGGCGAGGCGATCCCGGCCGTCGCCGCCGGCGACGCTGCCGCGGTGGATACGCAGACGGTCGTCGTGTTCGGCGAGACGCTGGTCGATCAGTTTCGCGACCGCAACGTGCTGGGCGGCGCGCCGTTCAACGTGGCCTGCCATCTGCAGGCGCTCGGCGCCCATCCCGTGCTGGTCACACGGACCGGCAAGGACCCGCTCGGCGAGCAGCTGCTGCAGGCGATGAGCCTGCGCGGGCTCGACCTGCGCGGCGTGCAGACCGATCCGGTGCGCCCGACCGGCCGCGTGCGCGTGACCGAGACCGGGAGCGGCCATGCCTTCGACATCCTGTCCGAACAGGCCTACGACCATATCCATGCAAGCCTGGCGCGCCTCGTGACGCTGTCCGTGCATCCGCACCTGGTGTACTTCGGGACGCTGTCGCAGCGCGGTGCCTCGCGCCGCGCGCTGCGCGAGCTGCTCGGCGTGGCGCAGGCGCCGGTCTTCCTCGACGCCAATCTGCGCGACCCGTGGGTGGACGACGAGGTGCTGCGCCGCTCGCTGCAGCAGGCCGACGTGGTCAAGCTCAACGAGGGCGAACTGACCCGCGTCGCCGAGACGTTCTCGCTCGCGGGGCGGACGCTGGAGGCCCGCGCCGGCCGTATGCTGGAGGCATTCGGCCTTCAGCGCCTGGTGATCACGTGCGGCGCCGAGGGCGCCTGGACGCTGGATGCCGCGGGGCGCTTCCAGTCGGTGGCAGGCAAGCCGCTGGCGGAGGTGGTCGACACGGTCGGCGCCGGCGACGGCTTCGCCGCGGTGTTCATGCTGGGCATGCTCCGCCGCTGGCCCTTGACCACGATCCTGGCGCGCGCAGACGCTTTTGCCCGAGCGGTGTGCCGGATCCGCGGCGCCGTGCCCGATTCGCCGGATTTCTACCTGCCCTTCGTGCGCGGCTGGCAACTGGAGCCGGAGGTGGCGCGTGCGTGACCTTCGGATCCTGATGCTCAGCCTCCACGGGCTCATGCGCGGCCGCGACCTCGAGCTGGGACGCGACGCCGATACCGGCGGCCAGACGCTCTACGTCGTCGAGCTGGCGAAAGCACTGGGGCGCCACGCGCGCGTGGAGCAGGTCGACGTGATCACGCGCCTGGTCGACGACCCGGCGGTCTCGCCGGACTACGCGGCGGCGGTCGAACCGCTCGGCGAGCGCGCGCGCCTGCTACGCCTGCCGTGCGGGCCGCGCCGCTATCTCCGCAAGGAGAGCCTGTGGAACCACCTCGACCAGCTCGTCGACCGCATCCTCGGCCATCTGCGCCAGCAGCCGCGCCTGCCAGACGTCATCCACAGCCACTATGCCGACGCCGGCTATGTCGGCGTCCAGTTGTCGCAACTGCTCGGCATTCCCCTCGTGCACACCGGCCATTCGCTCGGCCGCTGCAAGCGCCAGCGCCTGCTCGACCATGGCCGCAAGGCCGCCGCGATCGAACGCCAGTTCAATTTCGCGCGCCGCATCGCCGCCGAGGAAGAAGTCCTCGCCCATGCCGCCCTCGTCGTCACGAGCACGGCCCAGGAAAGCAGCGAGCAATACGGGCTCTACGAGAACCACCAGCCGGCGCGCACGGTCGTCATCGCGCCGGGAACCGACACCTCCCGCTTCGCGCCGCCTGGGCGGGCGCCGATTCCACCGCACGTTCCCGCGCTCGTCGACCGCTTCTTCACGCAGCCGAAGAAGCCGCTCATCCTCGCGATCTGCCGGCCTGAGGTGCGCAAGAACCTGCGTCGCCTGATCGCCGCCTTCGGCACTTCGCCCGCGCTGCGCGAACGCGCCAACCTCGCCATCGTCGCCGGCATGCGCGACGACATCCGCGGCCTGGAAGCCGCGCAGGCGGACGTGCTGACCGACCTGCTGCTCGACATCGACCAGCACGACCTGTGGGGCAGCGTGGCGCTGCCCAAGCAGCACCAACCCGACGACATTCCCGCGCTTTACCGCCTGGCGGCGCAGCGGCGGGGCGTCTTCGTCAACGCTGCGCTGACCGAGCCGTTCGGCCTCACGCTCATCGAGGCGGCGGCCAGCGGCCTGCCGGTGGTGGCGACGCACGACGGCGGGCCGCGCGACATCCTCGCGCACTGCGACAATGGCGTGCTGGTCGATCCGCTCGATCCCGCGGACATCGCCCGCGGCCTGCTTGCACTCGTCTCCGACGGGCAGGCCTGGCAGCGCCACGCGCGGCGCGGACTCGCCGGCGTCGTGCGCCACTACACGTGGGATGCGCACGTCGACAAGTACCTGGCGGCGGTCGACCGGGTCGTGCACCGGACGCGCAAGCATGTGCGGCGCGAGCGCGCGGCACAACGCCGGGTGGCGGTGTCGATGCCCTACGTCGAGCGCATGCTGGTGAGCGACATCGACAACACCCTGATCGGGGATCGTGGCGGACTTGCCGCGCTGGTTCGTGCGCTCCGTGTACGGCCGCGCAGCTGCGGCTTCGCCGTCGCCACCGGGCGCCATCTGGCGAGTGCAGTGCAGGTGCTGCAGCAGGCGCGCGTCCCGCTGCCGGATGTCCTGATCACGGCGGTCGGCAGCGAGATCCATTACGGCCCCGAGCTGCGGCCGGACAGCGGCTGGCGCCGCCATATCCAGCACCTGTGGCGGCGCGATGCGCTGGCCGCGCTCTTCGACGACGTGCCCGGGCTCACCTTGCAGTCCGCCGACCAACAGAGCGCGTTCAAGCTCAGCTTCCACGTCGACCGCGAAGCCGCGCCGAGCCTGAGCGAACTCAAGGCACGGCTGCGCGGCGCCAAACTGCGCGCCAATCTCATCTTTTCCCACGATGCCTATCTCGACGTCCTGCCGCTGCGCGCGTCGAAGGGGCAGGCCATCCGCTATCTGGCGTACAAATGGAACCTGCCGCTGCGCGCGTTCCTGGTGGCCGGCGACTCGGGCAATGACCTCGAAATGCTGGTCGGCGACACGCTGGCCGTGGTCGTGTCCAACCACAGCGCGGAGCTCGACGCGCTGCGCGGCGTGGAGCAGGTCTATTTCGCGGGTGCGCCGTGCGCGTCGGGCATCCTCGAGGGCATGGCGCACTATGGATTCGCATGGCAACCGGACGATGCCCTGCGGCAGGAGGCGGCATGATCGACGCCCTGAAGGCCTGGACGGCCGACCACCGCGATCCGGTCGATGCCTATCTGCGGCGCTGCTTTGCCGCGGGGCGGTCCTTGCTCCTGCAGAGCGACCTGCGCCAGGCCTTCGACGCGCTGGCGGCGGAATCGCCCGCCCCGCTCGCGGGGACGCCCCTCGCCAAGGCCGTCGGCTTGTTCCAGGAGGGCGTGCTGCAGCCCCCGTGGGCCTACTTCGCGCTGCGCGAACGCGCCGGCCGCTGGGGCTACCTGCGCATGCACCAGGAGCAGCTGCTGCCCGATCGGGTGACGGTGAGCGAGTTTCTCCGTTTCAAGGAACAGCTGGTGCGGCCGGCCGACGAATTCGACCGTGCCCTGGAGATCGATTTCGAGCCGTTCGGCCGTCACGTGCCGCGGCTGCAGGAAGTGCGCTCGATCGGGCAAGGCGTGCTGCACCTGAACCGCCATCTGGCGAGCGCGATGTTCACGCGTCCCGAGACCGGACACGCGAAGCTGCTCAACTTCCTGCGCATGCACACGATCGACGGCCAGCAGCTGATGCTGGCGCCCCACATCGGCGAGGTGCCGATGCTGCGCGAGGCCCTGCGCGATGCCCTGCGGCACCTCGACACGCTCGACTCCGATACGCCGTGGACCGACTGCGCGCCGGCGCTCGGCAGCCTGGGGTTCGAGCCGGGCTGGGGCGACAGCGCGGCGCGCGTGGCCGAGACCATGGGGCTGCTGGTCGACATCCTGGAGGCGCCCGCGCCGACCGTGCTGGAGACCTTCCTCGCGCGCATCCCCATGATCTCGCGGCTGCTGATCGTGTCGCCGCATGGCTACTTCGGTCAGGACAACGTTCTGGGCCGCCCCGATACCGGCGGGCAGGTGGTCTACATCCTCGATCAGGTACGCGCGCTGGAGCAGGAGATGCGTGCGCGCATGGCGGCCCAGGGTGTCGCCGTCGAGCCGCGCATCGTGGTGGTGACGCGGCTGATTCCCGAAGCGGACGGCACCACCTGCAACCAGCCGCTGGAGAAGATCCAGGGAACCGACCATGCGTGGATCGTGCGCGTGCCCTTTCACCAGGCCAATGGCGAAATCGTCCGGCACTGGATTTCGCGCTTCGAGATCTGGCCCTACCTCGAGGATTTCGCCGCCGCCGTCGAGCGCGAGGCGCTGGCCCGCCTGGGCGGCCGTCCCGACCTCATCATCGGCAACTATTCGGACGGCAACCTGGTGGCGAGCCTGCTGTCGGCGCGCCTCGGCGTGACGCAGTGCAACATCGCGCACGCGCTGGAGCAGACGAAATATCTGCACTCGGCCCTGTACTGGGAGGCCAACGACGCCAGCTACCACTTCGCCTGCCAGTACACGGCGGACCTCATCGGCATGAACCACGCCGATTTCATCATCACCAGCACCTATCAGGAGATCGCCGGCACCGCCGACGGGGTCGGCCAGTACGAGAGCTACCGTGCGTTCACGCTGCCGGGACTGTATCGCGTCGTCCACGGCATCGACGTTTTCGATCCCAAGTTCAACATCGTCTCGCCCGGCGCCGACGCGGCGATCTATTTCCCCTACATGCAGACGGAGCGCCGCCTGCACTCCCTGATGCCGGAAATCGAGCGCCTGCTCTACGCGCGCGACCCGGGGGTCGCACATCGCGGGTGTTTCGAAGATCCGCACAAGCCGCTGATTTTTTCCATGGCGCGACTCGACCGCATCAAGAACCTGTCGGGCCTGACCGAATGGTTCGGTGCCTCCCCGCGCCTTGCCGAGGCGGCCAATCTGGTGGTGATCGGCGGCCACGTCGACGCCGCGGTGTCCGGTGACGACGAGGAAAAGGCCGAGGCGGCACGCATGCACGAGCTGATGACGCACCATCGCCTGGATGGGCGCATGCGCTGGCTGGGGGTGCGTCTCGACAAGAACCTGGCCGGCGAACTCTACCGGCACGTCGCCGACCGCCGCGGCGTTTTCGTCCAGCCTGCCCTGTTCGAGGCCTTCGGCCTCACCGTCATCGAGGCGATGGCATCCGGCCTGCCCGTTTTCGCGACGCGCTACGGCGGGCCCCTGGAAATCATCGAGCATGGCAAGTCCGGGTTTCACATCGACCCGAACGACGGCGCGGCGGCGGCCGATGCCATCCTGGCCTTCCTGCAGCGCTGCGAGGCCGACCCGGCCGTCTGGAACCGCATCTCGGAGGGCGCGCTCGCACGCGTGGCGGCGCGCTACACCTGGCAGCTCTACGCCGAGCGCATGATGACCCTGTCGCGCATCTACGGCTTCTGGAAATTCGTCAGCAACCTCGAGCGCGAGGAGGCGGGACGCTATCTCGAGCTGTTCCATCACCTGCAGTTCCGCCCGCTGGCGATGGCCGTGGGCGCGCGCTGAAGGGAGCCCGATGCGCTATCTCGACATCCTGAAGCCCTATCTCGGGGAGAGCCTCGATGCGGTGACGACGGCGCTGCACGTGCTCGTCATTCTGGCACTGACCTGGTTCGCCCTGATCGTGGCGCGCCGGGCAATCGCGCGCCTGCGGCGCCGCCTCGAGCGCGACCTCGACGATCCCGAGCGGATCAAGCGCCTCGATACGCTCGGCCGTGTCTTCCGCTACGTGGCCACGGTGGCGATCACGCTCGTCGGCGGCATGCTGGTGCTGTCGGAGATCGGCATCTCGATCGCGCCCATCCTCGCCACCGCCGGGGTGCTGGGCATCGCGGTCGGGTTCGGCGCGCAAAGCCTGGTCAAGGACTATTTCAACGGGCTGTTCCTGCTGCTGGAGGACCAGGTGCGCCAGGGCGACGTGGTGGAGGTCGCCGGCAAGGGCGGCCTGGTCGAGGAAATGACGCTGCGCTACATCCGGCTGCGCGATTACGAGGGCAGCGTGCACTACGTCCCGAACGGCACCATCACCGGCGTCACCAACCGCAGCCGCGCCTTCGCCTTTGCGGTGATCGACGTCGGCGTCGCCTACCGCGAGGATGTCGACGAGGTCTTCGCCGTGATGCGCGAGGTGGCGGCCGAGTTGCGCGCCGATCCGGAACTGGCCGCCAAGATCGTCGACGACCTCGAGATCGCCGGCATCGAGCAGCTCGGCGAGTCGGCCGTCGTGATCCGTTGCCGCTTCAAGGTGATGCCGCTGGAGCAGTGGGGCGTGCGCCGCGCCTATCTGCATCGGCTGAAGAAGGCCTTCGATGTCGCAGGGATCGAGATTCCTTTCCCGCACCTCACCGTCTATCCGGGCCAGAACAAGGACGGCAGCGCACCGCCGCTGCGGCTCCTGCAGAAGACGGCGTAGGCCGCGAACGGACGCAGGCAGCGGCCGGACCGGCGGTTCCTCAGCCCGGATGGCCGGCGATGAGCACGTCGCTCGAAGAGTGCGCCAGTACGTGCTTGGTGACGCTGCCGAGCAGAAGCTCCTCCATCACCGACTGGCCATGCTTGCCCATCGCGATCAGGTCGGCGTCCACGGTCTGCTCGTGCTCGATGATGCGCAAGGTGGCGGCGCCATGGACGAACTCGCGGCTCAGCCGGTTGCCCGGCACGTCGAGCGTGCGGACGAAGGCGTCCATCTCGGCCATCGCCGCCTCGCGCGCCTGGATGCGGTACGCGTGGATCCTGTCTTCGTCCATGCCGGCGAGGCGGAGGGTGGATTCGAGTTCCACTTCGAACACGTTCAGCAGCACGATGTCGGCGCCGGGGAACCAGGCGTGAGCGGTCCTGACCGCACGGGCGGCGTGCACCGAGAAGTCGACCGGGGCGAGGATGCGCCGGTAGGGCGCCTGCGGCCGCTGCTTCACCGCGAGCAGCGGCCGGCGGGACTTGCGCAGCACCCGCTCGGTGGTCGAGCCGAGCAGCAGCTCGCGGACAAAATGGGCGCCGCGGGCGCCCATCACCAGCAGATCGGCGTCACGCGCATCGGCCAGCTCGGCGAGGGCCGTCAGCGCCGAGCCTTGCAACAATTCCGTGTCGATGCGGCCGCCGCAGCGCAGCGCGAGATGGGCGGCCAGCTCGGCGAGATTCCGCTCCGCCTGGGCGAGCAGGTCGGCCTCCAACCCGCCGGCCTCGGCGGGCAGCAGCCGGCGCAGCGTGTCGAGCGCCGAGCCGCTCATCACGTGCGCGAGCGTCAGGCGTGATTCGGGGCGGGCGTCGGCGATCAGTGCCGCGCGTTCCAGCGCGTGCCGCGCAGGGGCGGAAAAATCGGTGGCGGCGAGCAGCGCGCGGGTCTGGATCATGGCGACTCCTTGGCGGGATCGAATCGGATGGAGGCGACGCAGCCCTTCGGCGTCGGCGAGGTGCGCGATCGTCGGGAGCGGGCGAGATCCGCAATGGGCTCATGCATCGCGCGGGGTCGGTTCGGCTCGGCTTCCATTCTAGGGCAGTCGGTGCGGGTGCCTGCGGCACGCCTTCACGGCTCGGCGTCGAGATGGGTCGGGATGCGCAGCCCGACCTGGGTGATCCGCCCCTCGACGACTGCCCGCACGACGAACTCCAGCCTGCCCAGGCGGACGCGGTCGCCCGCGACGGGCTGGCGGCGCAACTTCGTGGCCAGGAATGACTCCAGCGTCAGCCCGGCGACATCCCGCGGCAGAGGCAGGTCGTACTGCGCCGCGACCGCCTCCAGCTGCGCATCGCCGCGCAGCACGAAATCGCCGTAGAACTGGCGCTTGTCGAGGTAGGCGGGCGCTGCGGGCGTCACCAGCAGGTCGCCCAGCGCTGCGCTGTCCGCCTGCCGCGCGAGCACGTACAGCACGTCGCCCGCTGCCAGCCGGCCCGCGGATTCCGGTGCCAGGGCCTCGCCATTCCTCAAGACGGCCACCGGGCGGGCGGTGCCGGGCAGGTGGAGTGCGCATGCGTCCTGCCCGACCAGCGGGGCGTGTTCCGTGAGCCGATAGCCGAAGAAGGCCCGTCCGGCTGCATCGCTTGCCGCGAGGTCGTGTCGCTCGGTGGGCTCGGGAGCGGGGGGGACCTGGAGGCGCAGGACGCGGGCCAGCACGGGGATGGTCCAGCCCTGCACGGTCAGCGAGATCAGCACGACGAAGAAGGCAACGTCGAGGATCAGCGCCGCCTCCGGGATGCCGGCCAGCAGCGGGAACAGGGACAGGATGATCGGCACCGCGCCGCGCAGCCCGACCCAGGAAATGAACGCCTGCTCCTGCCGCGGAAAGTGGAACGGCAGCAGACATAGCCAGACTGCGAACGGGCGCGCGACGAACATCAGGACCAGCGCGATGGCGAGCGCCGCCGGCGCGTGCTGGACCAGGTCGCTCGGGGTGGCGAGCAGGCCCAGCATCAGGAACATGGTGATCTGCGCCAGCCAGGCGAGTCCGTCGTGCACCTGCAGGATGTTGCCCGATTCGCGCGGGCCGCGATTGCCGACCACCACGCCTGCGAGATAGATCGCGAGGAAGCCGCTGCCGCCGAGCACGGTGGTGAGGCTGTAGAGCAGAAGCCCGCCGGCCAGGATCAGCATCGGGTACATGCCGCGCTCCAGCGGCAGCCGGTTCGTCAGCCATACCAGCAGCCTGCCTCCGCCCAGGCCCGCCAGGAGGCCGAGGCCCATCTGGCGGACCAGCAGCACCAGCGTGGCCCAGCCCGGGGCGGCACTGCCGGCCAGGATCAGCTCGATCAAGGCGATGGTCAGCAGTGCCGCCATCGGGTCGTTGCTGCCGGATTCGATTTCGAGCGTCGCGGCCACCCGCTCCTTCAGGGCCAGCCCCTTGGCGTGGAGCAGGGCGAACACCGCCGCCGCATCGGTCGAGCCGACGACCGCGCCGACCAGCATGCCTTCCAGCCAGCCGAAGTCGAGCACCCAGGCGGCGAACAGGCCGGTGACGACGCAGGTGATGACGACCCCGAGGGTGGCGAGCACCGCCGCCGGCCTGAGGCTCGTGCGGAAACTCTCGGCACGGGTGTTGAGGCCGCCGGCAAGCAGGATGATGGCGAGCGCCACGCTGCCGACGGTGTAGGCGATGCCGCTGTCGTCGAAGTGGATGCCCCCTGGACCGTCCTCGCCGGCCAGCATGCCGACCGCAAGGAAGACCAGCAGCAGGGGCATGCCGATGCGGTAGGACAACGCGCTGGCGAGGATGGCCAGCAGCAGCAGCACGGCACCCGCGAGCACAAATTGGTTGATGGCATCCATGGGGCGGCACGGTATCGCACGACGATAGTCTGCCCTCATGATACGCTGTGCTTGCGACCGCCTCGCCATGCTGCGCCGTCAACGGACCGTCGCGGGAGGCTCGGCACAGCCGGTACCGGACGTCATGGCGTGCACAGGATTCGTGGCGAGGTGCCGCCGGAATCGAGGCTGCAGAAAACGCGCTATGCAGAACATCGCACTCATCTGGATCTCGTTGCTCGTCTGCCTCGCCGTGATCGGCGTCGCGGGCGTGCAGCTCTCGCGCTATGGCGACATCATCGCCGAGAAAAGCGGCATGAGCCGCGGCTGGGTCGGGCTGGTCCTGCTCGCCACGGTCACGTCGCTGCCGGAACTGGTCACCGGCCTGTCGTCGGTGACGATTGCCGGCGTTCCCGACATCGCGGTGGGCGATGTCATGGGCAGTTGCGTGTTCAACCTGCTCATCATCGTGGTCCTCGACGTCCTGTACCGCAAGGAGTCCGTCTACACGCGCGCCCGGCAGGGCAACGTGCTGTCGGCCGGCTACGGCATCGCACTGATCGGCTTCGCCGGCTTCAACCTGCTGCTGTATCGCGCCGGAACGGTCCCGTCCTTCGGCCACGTGGGCCTCTACACGCCGGTCATCCTGCTTCTGTACGTGCTGGCCATGCGTTCGCTGTATCGCTACGAGCAGGCGCAGATCAGCGAATACGTCGAAGACCGCGTCGAGCGTCATCCGGACGTCTCGCTGCAGCAGGCCGTGCAGGGCTATGCGCTGGCCTCCGTCGTGGTGGTGGGGGCCGGCGTATGGTTGCCTTTCATCGCACGGGATCTGGCAGAGGCCATGGCCTGGGGGCAGAGCTTCGTCGGCACCCTGTTCGTCGCCGCGGTGACCTCCGCACCCGAAGTCGTGGTCACGGTCGCCGCCCTGCGCATGGGGGCGGTCGACCTGGCCATCGGCAATCTCTTCGGCAGCAACCTGTTCAACATCGTCATCCTGGCGCTCGACGATCTCGCCTATCTGCCGGGCCCGCTGTTCGCGCACGTGTCCATCACCCACGCCACCTCGGCCTTCTCGGCCATGATGATGAGCGGGCTGGCGGTGGTCGGGCTGGTGCTGCGGCCGCAATCGCGCGTGTTCCGCACGGTGAGCTGGATCAGCCTGCTGCTCCTCGTGGTCTACCTGCTCAATGCACTCTTCCTCTACCTTCATGGCCACTGAACTTCGAGCGCCGCCCCGTTGGCACACCCTCGACGGCGCGGCGGCCGCTGCGCGCCTCGACACCGACCTGAAGGCCGGCCTCACGGCCGGGGCGGCCGCAGGGCGCCTGGCGCACGGCGGCCCCAACGTGCTGCAGGAGGCGGGGCTGCGCAATCCGCTGCTCATGCTGGCGTCGCAGTTCACCGATTTCATGATCCTGGTGCTGATCGGCGCCGCGGTCATCGCCGGGATCATCGGCGAGCCGCAGGACACGATCGCCATCGTGGTCATCGTGTTTCTCAATGGCGTGATCGGTTTCGTGCAGGAATACCGCGCCGAGCGCGCGATGGCGGCGCTGAAGAAGATGGCGAGTCCGCAGGCGCGCGTGATCCGCGACGGCCAGCCGGCGCTCGTCGACGCGCGCGAACTGGTGCCGGGCGATCTCGTCGAAGTGGAGGCCGGCAACATCCTGCCGGCCGACCTGCGGCTCACCGAACTCGCAGCCTTCAAGGTCGACGAGTCGGCGCTGACCGGCGAGTCGCAGCCGGTCGAAAAACGGCTGGCAAGCCTGCACGACGCCGATCTGCCGCTCGGCGACCGCCTCAATCTCGGCTACAAGGGTACGGTCGCGACCTACGGCCGCGCACGCGGCCTGGTGGTCGCAACGGGCATGCAGACGGAGCTCGGGAAGATCGCCACGCTGCTGGCGGGCGAAGCCGGCAAGACCCCCCTGCAGAAGCGGCTGGCGCGCTTCGGCCAACATCTGGCGCTGGCGGTGCTGGCGATCTGCGCGATCGTCTTCGTCGCCGGCTGGCTGCGTGGCGAGCCTGCGCTGGCCATGCTGCTCACCGCGGTGAGCCTGGCAGTCGCCGCGATTCCCGAGGCGCTGCCCGCGGTGGTGACGATCTCGCTCGCGCTCGGCGCGGCGCGCATGGTGAAGCAACAGGCGCTGATCCGCCGCCTGCCGGCGGTGGAGACGCTCGGCTCGGTGACCTATATCTGCTCCGACAAGACCGGGACGCTGACGCAGAATCGCATGCAGGTCGACTGCGTGGAGGCCGGCGGCGAGACCCGCGCCACGCTGTCGGACATCGACAGCGCACCGTGGTGCGACCTCGGGCTGGCGATGGTCCTGTGCAACGATGCGGCGACTGACGCCGACGGCAGGCTGACGGGCGACCCCACCGAGACGGCGCTGCTGGCCGCCGCGGGCGCGGCCGGTCTCGACGAAGCCGGCGTGCGGACGGCCTGGCCCCGGCTGGCGGAACTGCCCTTCGATTCGGGACGTGCGCGCATGAGCACGCTGCATCGCGACGCCGGCGGCGTGCTGATGCTGGTGAAAGGCGCGCCCGAGGGCATGCTCGCGCGCTGCGTCGATCGCCTGACGGCCGGTGGTGTCGGGCCGCTCGATCCGGCGGCGGTGCATGCGGAGGCGGAGCGGCTTGCCGCGCAGGGGCTGCGCGTGCTCGCCTTCGCCCTGAAGCGCCTGCCGGCGGCCCCGGACATCATGGACGCCGAGTCGCTGGAATCGGACCTGACCTTCATCGGCCTCGCGGGCCTCATCGACCCGCCGCGGCCGGAGGCGGCCGCGGCCGTCGCCGCCTGCAAGGCCGCCGGCATCGTCCCGGTCATGATCACCGGCGACCATCCCGCCACGGCACGGGCCGTGGCCCATCGGCTCGGCATCATCGAGGACGGCGGCAGGGTGCTCGCCGGCGGCAGGCTCGCGCGCCTGTCGCTGGAGGAGTTCGAGCGCGAAGTCGAGTCGGTGCGCGTGTATGCGCGCATCAATCCGGAGCAGAAGATCAAGATCGTGCGGGCGCTGCAGGACCGGGGCGAGTTCGTCGCCATGACGGGTGACGGCGTCAACGACGCCCCCGCGCTGAAGATGGCCGACATCGGCGTCGCGATGGGCAAGGGGGGCACCGACGTCGCGCGCGAGGCGGCGGCGATGACGCTGCTCGACGACAACTTCGCAACCATCGTCACGGCGGTGCGCGAGGGGCGGCGCATCTTCGACAACGTCCGCAAGTTCGTCAAATACACCATGACGAGCAACTCGGGCGAGATCTGGACCATCTTCCTCGCGCCCTTCATGGGGCTGCCGATTCCGCTCTTGCCGATCCACATCCTGTGGATCAATCTCGTTACCGACGGCTTGCCGGGGCTTGCACTCGCGCGCGAACGGGCCGAGCGCGACGTCATGCAGCGCCCGCCGCGTCCGCCCGCGGAGAGCATCTTCGCGCACGGCATGTGGCAGCACATCCTGTGGGTGGGCCTCCTGATGGGCGGCGTGTCGCTGCTGACGCAGGCCTGGGCGATCCATGCCGGGTCGGCACACTGGCAGAGCATGGTGTTCACGGTGCTGACGCTTTCGCAGCTCGGACACGTGCTGGCGATCCGCTCCGAGCGGGAGTCGCTGTTCAGCCTGGGGATGCTGTCGAACCCGCTGCTGCTCGCCGCCCTGCTGCTGACCTTTGTCCTGCAGATGGCGGTGCTCTACGTGCCCTGGCTCAACCCGATCTTCAGGACCGCACCCTTGAGCCTGGGCGAGCTGGCGGCGTGCCTGGCGCTGTCATCGGTGGTGTTTGCCGGGGTCGAGGTCGAGAAGGCCCTGGTGCGGCGCGGCTGGCTGTATCGCTAGGGGCCGTCGTCACAGCTCCGACAGCGGCTTTTGCGCGTAGCGGGTGTTCACCGCGCCCATGTGCGCGATCAGCGTGGCCAGGTCCTGATTGAGGCGGGCGAGGGCGTCGTCCGGCAGCTGCCCGAGCGCATGCGTCAGGATGCCGGTCAGCGGCTGCGGAGCCTTCTCCAGCGCCTGTTCGCCGGCCGGCGTGAGATACAGGCGCACCACCCGCTGGTCGGTGCTGTTGCGTTCGCGCCGGACCAGTCCCGACTTCTCGATCTTGTCGAGCAGGTTGCTGGCGGTCGACGCGTGGATGGAGAGGGCCTGCGCCAGCTCGGACACGCGCAAGCCGGGCGTCTGCCGCAGCGCCGCCATCGCCCAGATCTGTGCGCCGCTGACGCCGCAGGCCTTCTCCACCGCCTGGAAGTGCTGGCGCACGGCGCCGAAAATCACCCGGAACTGGCGCAGGGCTTCGGCGGCGGCAGGCGCATTCGCGCTCAAGATGCGATCTCCGGACGGGCAAAAGACATGATGTTGGCAGGCATTTCAGGCGGTGGAGATCATGACATGTTGCCATAGCGCCCGCACCGCGCGCCGCACGGCGTCGAGGCCTTGCGCCGGCACGCGCGCGAATTCCGCACCGGACAGCTTGACCGCGTGCTGGCGACGGCGCAGCTCGCGGTAGGCGTCGGCCGCGTCGCGCGCGACGTCGGGCGGCAGCAAACGGGCTTCGCGGGCACGCTGCAGCAGGGCGATGTTGCCGACGTTGTCGGCCAGTTCCGGGTGCGCGCGGGCGTGCATCAGCACCAGGTACTGCACGCAGAACTCGACGTCGACGATGCCGCCGCGGTCGTGCTTGAGGTCGAACAGGTCGGTGTCGTTGACGTGGCCGGCGTGCATCTTCTCGCGCATCGCCAGCACCTCGCCGCGCAGCGTGGCGGCGTCGCGCGCCATGCCGAGCACTTCGCGGCGCAGCGCCTCGAAGGTGTCGCCGATCGCGGCGTCGCCGCAGACGAAGCGGGCGCGGGTCAACGCCTGGTGCTCCCACACCCAGGCGTGATTCAGCTGGTAGTCGCGGAAGGCGTCGGTCGAGCTGACCAGCAGGCCAGAGGCGCCATCGGGGCGCAGCCGCAGGTCCGTCTCGTAGAGGATGCCGGCGGGCGTCAGCGTGCCGAGCCAGGTATTGATGCGCTGGGCGAGGCGCGCGTAGACCTCCTGGGCCTGGGGCGCCTCGTCCTCGTACAGGAAGACCAGGTCGAGATCGGAGGCGTAGCCGAGTTCCTTGCCGCCGAGCTTGCCGTAGCCGATGACGGCGAAGCGCGGCACGTCGCGGTGACGCGTCTTCAACCCGGCCCAGCAGCGCGCCAGGGTCTCCGCCAGCAGCGTGTCGGCGAGGTAGGACAGGTGATCGGACAGCCGCTCGAGCGTCAGCCGGCCCGCCACATCCTGCGCCAGCAGGCGCAGCGTCTGCACCTGCTTGAAGCGGCGCAGCGTGTCCATCTGTGCCTCGGTGTCGCCGGCGTGCGCGTCGAGGTCGTCGCGCAGCTGGGTCGCCAGCTGCGCCCAGTCGGGCTCGCTCATCAGGTGCTGCGGCGCGATCAGCTCGTCGAGCAGTTGCGGCTGCAGGGCCAGCAATTGCGCGGCCCACGGGCTCGCTGACAGCAGGCGCACCAGCTGGCGCAGCGCCGCCGGATACTCGGCGAGCAGCGCGAGATACGTGGCGCGCCGCGAGATCGACTGGATCAGCGCGGCGAAGCGCTCCAGCGTCGCCAGCGGATCGGGCTGGCTGCCGATCACTTCGAGCGCCGGCGGCAGCAGCGCGTTGAGGCGCAGCTGCGTCGATTCGGACAGCCGCGCGGTGCCGCTCCGGAGCGCGTCGAGCGTCGTCTGCACCTGCGCCGGGTCGTCGTAGCCTGCGTTCTCCAGCAGGGCCCGGGCGGTGGCCGCGTCCGCGGTGCCGCAGCAGACGGCGGCGAGCGGATGGCTCATCTGGTCGGTCTGCGGCGCGGCGAAGACCTGCTCGAAGTGCCGCGTGACCCGGTTCCGGTGGCGGTCGAGGCGCTCGAGCAACACGGCGTAGTCGGCGCAGCCCATCGCGTCGGCGAGCATCGCCTGAGATTCGGCATCCTCCGGCAGGAGCTGGGTCTGCGCGTCGTCGAGATACTGGATGCGGTGCTCCAGCCGGCGCAGGAAATCGTAGGCGGCGGCGAGCTCGTCCCTGGCATCGGCGGTCAGCAGCGCCTGGCGGACCAGTTCGGTGAGCACCGCCAGCGTCGGCCGCTGCTGCAGCGCCGCGACCTGGCCGCCGCGGATCAGCTGGAACACCTGCGCGGTGAACTCGATCTCGCGGATGCCGCCCGGCCCCAGCTTGACGTTGTGGGCCATCTCGCGGCGCGCGACCTCGCGGCGGATCTGCACGTGGAGATCGCGGATCGCGGCGAAGGCGCCGAAGTCGAGGTACTTGCGGAACACGAACGGCCGCACGATGCCGGCGAGTTCGTCGTGGCGCGCGCCGGTGAGCGGGCGCGCCTTGATCCATGCGTAGCGCTCCCACGGCCGGCCCTGCGCGACGAGGTAGTCCTCGAGCATGTCGAAGCCCATCGCCAGCGGCCCGGAATCGCCCCACGGGCGCAGCCGCAGGTCGACGCGGAACACGTAGCCGTCGGCGGTGTTCTCGTTCAGCGCGGCGGCGAGCTTGCGGCCGAGGCGGATGAAGAACTCATGGTTGCTGAGCGCGCGCACCGACGCAGTGGGGTCGTCGGCGCGGGTCTCGCCCTCCTCGGGGTAGAGGTAGATGAGGTCGATGTCCGACGAGACGTTGAGTTCGCCGCCGCCGAGCTTGCCCATGCCGACCACGATCAGGTGCTGCGGCCGGCCGTCGGCGTCGCGCGGCTCGCCGTGGCGCGCGGCAAGCTGCGCGTGATGGAAATCGAGCGCAGTAGCGATGCACACCTCGGCGAGCGTGCTCCAGGTGGCGACGACCTCGGCAAGATCGGCGCTGCCGGCGAGGTCGCGCGCCGTGGTGACGAGCCAGACCTGCTGGCGCAGCTGCCGCAGGCGGCGGTGCAGCGTGTCCTCGTCGGGGCAGGGCGTTTCGGCAAGGAAGGCTTCCATGTCCGTGCGGTCGAACGGACGGTCGAGCCGGTCTGCCAGCATGCCCGCCAGCTGCGGCTGCGCGGCCAGCAGGCGGCGGCCGTAGCGGGAGCAGCGGTCGAGCCGCTCGAATGCTGGATTGCTCATGGCATGGATTAGAATTCAGGCTTACGCAACACTCTATCAGTGGAGAGACTGTATGGCATCCATCGAGTCGATTCTGACCGAAACCCGTGTATTCCCGCCTGCAGACGCCTTCGCCAGGCAGGCCAACGTGTCCGGAATGGACGGGTACGAGGCGCTGTGCCGCCAGGCCGAATCCGATTACGAGGGCTTCTGGGCCAATCTCGCGCGCCAGCACATCGACTGGAAAAAGCCCTTCACCCGCACGCTCGACGAAAGCGGTGCGCCGTTCTACAAGTGGTTCGACGACGGCGAGCTGAACGTCTCCTACAACTGCCTCGACCGCCATCTGGCAAGCAAGGGCGACAAGACCGCGCTGATCTTCGAGGCCGACGACGGCAGCGTCACCCAGGTGACCTACAAGGAACTGCACGCGCGCGTGTGCCAGTTCGCCAACGGCCTGAAGTCGCTCGGCGTCGAGCAGGGCGACCGCGTGATCGTCTACATGCCGATGAGCATCGAGGCGGTGGTGGCGATGCAGGCGTGCGCGCGCATCGGCGCGATCCATTCGGTGGTGTTCGGCGGCTTCTCCGCCAAGAGCCTGTTCGAGCGCATCGAGGACGCCCGCGCCAAGGTGATCGTCACCGCCGACGAGTCGCTGCGCGGCGGCAAGGCGGTGCCGCTCAAGCACGCGGTGGACGAGGCGCTGGCGATGGGTGATACCTCGTGCGTCGAGCGCGTCGTCGTCTACCGCCGCTCGGGCGGCGACATCGCCTGGGGTGGCCGCGACCTCTGGTGGCACGAACTCGCGCAGACCCAGGCCGAGACCTGCGAGCCGGTGTGGGTGAGCGCCGAGCATCCGCTCTTCATCCTCTACACCTCGGGTTCGACCGGCAAGCCCAAGGGCGTGCAGCACTCGACCGGGGGCTATCTGCTCGGTGCGATGCTGTCGATGCTGTGGGTGTTCGACGCCAAGCCCGATTCCGATGTCTACTGGTGCACGGCCGACGTCGGCTGGATCACCGGCCACACCTACGTGGCCTACGGCCCGCTCTCGCTCGGCATGACCGAGGTCATCTTCGAGGGCATCCCGACCTTCCCGCACGCCGGCCGCTTCTGGGAGACCGTCGCCAAGCACAAGGTCACCACGTTCTACACGGCGCCGACCGCGATCCGCAGCCTGATCAAGCTCGGCTCCGACCTGCCGGCGCAGTACGACCTCTCCTCGCTGCGCCTGCTGGGCACGGTGGGCGAGCCGATCAACCCCGAGGCCTGGATGTGGTACCAGCAGGTCATCGGCGGCGGTCGCTGCCCGGTGGTCGACACCTGGTGGCAGACCGAGACCGGTTCCCACATGATCGCGCCGCTTCCAGGCGCGGTACCGACCAAGCCCGGCTCCTGCACCCTGCCGCTGCCCGGCATCATGGCGGCGATCACCGACGAGCACGGCGGGCCGGTGGAAAAGGGGCACGGCGGTTTTCTCGTCATCCAGCGCCCCTTCCCGTCGCAGCTGCGCACGCTGTGGGGCGATCCCGACCGCTTCAGGAAGACCTACTTCCCCGAGGAGCTCGGCGGCAAGACCTACCTCGCGGGCGACTCCGCGCACCGCGACGACGACGGCTATTTCTGGATCATGGGGCGCATCGACGACGTGCTGAACGTGTCCGGCCACCGCCTGGGCACGATGGAGATCGAGTCCGCGCTGGTCGCCAACCCGCGCGTCGCCGAGGCCGCCGTGGTAGGGCGTCCGCACGAGATCAAGGGCGAGGCTGTGGTGGCCTACGTGGTGCTGAAGGGCACGCGGCCGGTGGGCGAGGAGGCGAAGAAGATCGTCGCCGAACTGCGCGACTGGGTCGGCAAGGAAATCGGACCGATTGCCAAGCCCGACGAGATCCGCTTCGGCGACAACCTGCCGAAGACGCGCTCCGGCAAGATCATGCGCCGCCTGCTGCGCGCGATCGCCAAGGGCGAGGAGATCACCCAGGACGTCTCCACGCTGGAGAATCCGGCGATCCTCGACCAGCTCAAGGAAGCCGTGAAATAACCCTTGCCGCGACGGGGCCGGCGCGGCCCCGTTTCTCGTTAGAATATTCAGAGTTGTTCATCCGGTTTGTCTTGAAAGGAAATCATGTCCCATTACCATGCCGTCGTCTGGCTCGACCACAACGAAGCCCGTGTCATGCACATCAGCCCCGACGACGTCGAGAGGTCGGTGGTGCATCCGCTCAACCCGCCGCGCCACCTGCAGCGCAAGCGCGGCTCGGTGAGCGGCAGCCGCCAGCCCGAGGACCAGCACTACTACCACGAGATCGTCGAGTCGCTCGCCGGGGCGCAGGAAGTCCTGATCGTCGGCCCCGGCCATGCCAAGCTGGAGCTGATCAAGCACATCCATGCCCATGACCAGCAGATCGTCGACCGCGTGGTGGGCGTCGAGACCGTCGACCATCCCGGTGACGGCCAGCTGGTTGCCTACGCGCGCAAGTACTTCGTCGCCAAGGACCGCATGCTGCCGCAGTGAGGCGGGCGCGCCATGCGCGAGCGACGCGAAGGGCGCCCTGCGGGGCGCCTTTTTTGTCGGCGCTGCCGGCACCGGCCACGATGACTGGGCGCGGCTGCGGCCGCGCGTCGGTTTCCTTTACATATCAGCGGCGGCCGATGGGGCATCCGGCTGCGTCGACTGATTTTGAATCAATGGGATAGCGCCTCTTCCCGAAACTGGCACGTCTGATGCTTGTGCCATTTGCAGCCGTATGACCCGCTTGCTGTGCACACAACGACGAGGAGGCTTCAATGGGTATTCGTATTTCGCGGCTGGCGGCCGCACTGATGGTCTTGTCCTGGACGGGCGTGGCCGCGGCCGCAAGCCCCGTTTATTCGGGCTCATACGTGGACATGTACCTGAAGTCCAATACCTTTCCGGCCAACCTGAACGAGCAGATGGTCTTTCTGGATGCCGGGACGTCATCCTCGATCACCGGCCATGTCGGCTCGCAGACGGGCACGACGCTCGTCACGTTTTCCTCGACAAGCGACACGCTGATCGCCTCCAACGGTTTCGCAACGATCAGTGCGCAGGACGGTTTCCTGAACGACATCACGATCACCGCGCCCGGCTACTGGTTCGACGACCTGATCTTCAGCGTGAATCTGTCGCCGAATGCCAACAGCGACCTGTCCGTCACGGCCAAGGACAAGACGGCGGGTAGCAATACCTTCACCAATTGGGCAACGCAGCAGGACTGGGTCAACGGAGAGAATCGCATCCTCGTGCTCTCCACCGGCGGCAATCTGATGCAGTCGGTGACGATCACTTCGCAGCTCGGCTTTCAGTCCCTGGGCGGGCTGGATTCGCTGAAGCAGACCGAGATTTCGGGCGTGACTCCCGTGCCGGAACCGGGATCCTGGGCCATGCTCCTCGCCGGCCTGGGCGTGGTCGGATTGGCCGCACGCCGCAAGCTGGCCTGATCGGGTCGAGCGTCTCGGAAAGAGCGCCGCATTGCCGGCGCTTTTTTATTTGGCGGCCGCGGACAGCATTTGCGCGGTGTTGACCAGTTCCAGTACGAGGTCGTGCAGCCGCGCCGGCGCCTTCAGCATCGGCACGCCGTCGGCATCGTCGAACGCCTGGTCGGCATGCGGCAGCGAAAACTGGCCCGGCAGCACCAGCACGCCCAGCGTGTTCAGCACCTGGCGCAGGTGCGGCAGCATGCGCATGCCGCCGAACTGGCCGGGCGAGGCCGCAAGCAGGGCGGCGACCTTGTTCTGATAGGGCACCAGGCCCGACTCGCCCTGCCATTCGCGCGACACCCAGTCGAGCGTGTTCTTCAGCAGCGGCGGGATCGAGCTGTTGTATTCGGGGCTGGCGATCAGCAGGGCGTCATGTGCCTTGAACAGCGCCTTCAGGCGCTGGGCGTTGGCGGGTAGGCCGTCGCGCGCCTCGAGGTCCTCATCCATCAGCGGCAACGGGTAATCCGCCAGATCGATCAGCGTGACCTCGCCGCCCGCGGCGCGGGCGGCATGGGTGGCGACCCGGATCAGCTTGCGGTTCCAGGAATCGCGGCGGGTGCTGCCGGCAAAGGCGAGAATCTTGGGCATGGCGTGTCCCTGCGTCGAACAAGGGGCGGATTGTAGCCGCTGTACACGGCGCGTTTCAGGGCAGGTCGAAGCCGAGTACCTCGCTCGGCTCGAGCGCCTCGATCTCGAGCGCCGATTCGAAGCGGATCGCCGCGGCATCGCCCGCTTCCAGCGGGTAGCCCCTGAGCCTGATCCGCCCTGTCGCGACGTGCAGCCAGGCGCGTCGCCCCGGCGCCAGGTTCAGCACGACGCGGTCGCCTGCGGCGAGCCGGCCCGCATGGATGGCGGCGTCCTGGTGGATCGTCACCGAACCGTCGCGTCCGTCGTTCGATGCGACGAGCCGCAGCCGGCCTTGCAGGCTCTCGGGCGGGAAGGCGATCTGTTCGTAACCCGGCTCGAGGCCGTAGGCGTCCGGTTCGATCCAGATCTGCAGGAGGTGCACCGGTTCGCTGGAGGAGGCGTTGTACTCGCTGTGCGCGATGCCGTGCCCGGCACGCATGCGCTGCACTTCGCCCGGGCGGATCACGCCGCCGTTGCCGAGCGAGTCCTTGTGCTCGAGCGCGCCCGCGAGCACCCAGGTGACGATCTCCATGTCCTGGTGGCTGTGCGTGGGGAAGCCCGCACCGGGCGCGATGCGGTCGTCGTTGATCACCCGCAGCGGGCCGAAGCCCATCCACGCGGGGTCGCGGTAGCCGGCGAACGAGAAGGTGTGGAAGCTGTCGAGCCAGCCGTGGTTGGCGTGGCCGCGTTCGGACGATTTGCGTACGGTAAGCATCAGGAATTCCTCCGTGACAGGGCTGGTCGTTCAGCGATGACGTGACTATAGGCGTGGCATCTGCCGGGCGAAACGGGCAGAATTCGATCAAGTCATTCGATTTTTCCGAATATGCCGCTGACCCTCGAGGCCCTTGCGATCCTGGACGCCGTCGACCGCAAGGGCTCGTTTGCCCGCGCCGCCGAGGCGCTCGGCCGTGCGCCATCTTCGCTGACGTATGCGGTGCAGCAGATCGAGGCCGACCTCGACGTCCTGCTGTTCGACCGCTCCGGACACCGTGCGCGCTTCACCCCGGCCGGGCGGCTGCTGCTCGAGGAGGGCAGGACCTTGCTCGGCGCGGCCGCGGCGCTGGAAAACCGGACGCGGCAGGCCGCCGGGGGCTGGGAAGCGCAGTTCACGCTGGCGCTGGAGGGCATCCTGCCGGTGGCGCCGGTGCTGCCGCTGATCGAGGCGTTCTACCGGCTCGGGCGCACAACCGAGATCAGGCTGCGCCACGAGGTGCTGGCGGGCAGCTGGGACGCGGTGGCCTCGGGTTGCGCCGATCTGGCCGTTGCCGGCGGCGGCGCACCGGCCGGGGCGGGGCTGCGCACCCGCCTGCTGGGCCGCGTCGAGTTCGTGTTCTGCGTCGCCCCGCAGCACCCGCTGGCGCGCGCGAAGCAGCCGCTGACCCCGGCCGACGTCGCGGCGCACCGCGTGGTGGTGATCGCCGATACCGCGCGCAACCTGCCCCTCCGCAGCGCCGGCTGGCTGCAGCAGCAGCCGCGTCTCACGGTGGCCGATCTGCCGGGCAAGCTGGCGGCGCAGCAGGCCGGGCTGGGGATCGGCTCGTTGCCGCGCTGGCTGGCCGAGCGTGAGGTGGCGGCGGGCCGTCTGGTGCGCTGCGAGTGGGCCGGCGGCAACCCGCGCGAAACGCTGCACCTGGTCTGGCGCAGCGGCGAGACGGGGCGGGCGCTGCAGTGGTTCACCCAAGCGCTCGCGCGGCGCGGGGTATTCGCAGGGGTGCTGGATGGCGAATGAGCCGCTCGAGCGCATGCGCCTCGACAAATGGCTGTGGGCGGCGCGCTTCTTCAAGACGCGCAGCCACGCCACGCAGGCCATCGAGCACGGGCGCGTGAAGCTGAACGGCGAGCGCGTCAAGCCGGCGCGCGACGTCAAGCCCGGCGACCGGCTCGAAATCCGTGTCGGCGACGCCGACTGGACGCTCACGGTCCGGGCGCTGGCCATGCAACGCGGCCCGGCGCCCGTCGCCCAGGGGCTCTACGAGGAAGACTCGGCCGGTCGCGCGCGTCGTGAGCAGCAGGCGCTCGAGCGCAAGCTTGCCGCCAGCCCGGCGGCGGCAATCAAGGGCCGGCCCACCAAGCGCGATCGCCGTCGGATTCATCGCTTCACCGGCGACTGAGACGCCGAATTTCCCGCATGTCGGCTGCCGCAAAGTGCGGCGGAACGCATAGAATCAGCGGCTTCGAGTTCTGCAAGCCTATGACCCTGTCCCCCGCCTCGATCCGCCTCCTGCGCCGCGTGCTGCGTGGGCTTGCCGTGCTCGCGGCCCTCGCGGCGGCCGGCTTTGCGGCAGCGGTCGCGGCGATGTTCTTCTGGGTGCTGCCGAACGTTTCCACGCATCGCGATACGGTCGCCGATCTGATGTCGCGCGCGCTCGGCCAGCGGGTGACGCTGGAGGCCGTGTCGGGGGTGTGGCAGCAGGCGCGACCGGAGTTCCGCCTGCGCGGCGTGCGCCTGTACGACCAGGCGGGCCGCCCCGCGCTCTACCTGCCCGACCTCGAGGCCGCTTTCTCGTGGCGCTCGCTGCTCTTTCTCGAGCCGCGCTTCACCCGCATCGAGCTGCGCGGACTGACCCTCGGCGTGCGCCGCGCGCGCGACGGACACCTCTACGTGGGCGGCATTCCCGTCAACCCCGCCGCGCCCGATAGCGGTTTCTCGAGCTGGCTGCTGCGGCAGGGCCAGGTGCACGCGGGAGGCGCCGCCCTGACGTGGGTCGACGAGGGGCGCGGCGCACCGCCGCTCACGCTCACGGCGGTCGATTTCACCCTCGTCAACGTGCGCCGCGCGCATCGGCTGGAAGTGCATGCGATCCCGCCGGCGAGCGTCGCGCGGCCGCTCAAGGTCGTCGCCAAGCTGCGTGCGCGCAGGGTGGACGACACCCGGACCTGGAACGGAACCGTCGAGGCGACCGTGGCGGGCGTGTCCTTCCCGCGCCTCGCCGCATGGGTGGCGCTGCCCTATCAGCCGCGGCAGGGATGGGGCGCGCTGAACATGCAGTTCGACGTGGCACGCGGCAGGCTGTCCGCGGTCACGGCGAGCATCGACCTGCGCGACGTCGAAACCGTGCTTGGCGAAGGCCTGCCGCCGCTCCGGCTGGCGCAGGCCCGGGGGCAGGCGCGGTGGCAGCGCGGCCCCGAGGGCCAGCGCGTGACGTTCGAGAACCTGCGGATGGCGCGGCCGGGCGCGGCCCTCGGCGAGCCGTTCGACGCCGGCCTGCTGTGGGGCGGCGCAGCGCGCGAAATCACCGCGCAGGCATTCAGCCTGGGCGGCTGGCAGTGGCTGTTGCCGAGCCTGCCGATGGACGCCGCACTGCGTGCACGTCTGCAGACGCTGCAGCCGCAGGGGCGCTTCGACCTGCTGCGCTTCCGCTGGACCGGCGACGAGCCCGGACTGGACAACTTCAGCGTCGTTGCGCGCTTCAGCGGCGTCGGCGTGAGCGCCGTCGGCCCCCGGCCCGGCGTGTCGAACCTGAGCGGCCGCATCGAAGGCGACACGCGCGCCGGCAGCTTCGAGATCGATTCGCAGAAGCTGACGCTGACCCTGCCCGAGCTGTTCCGCGAACCGACGCTCGCGCTCGATAGCATGCATGCGCGCGGCAGCTGGACGAGGACGGACCGCGGCCATCGGGTGACGCTCGCGGAACTGGCCTTCGCCAACGCCGACGCGGCCGGCACGGCCAAGGGCTTCTATGAACGGATTCCGGGGGCGCGCGGCGTGATCGACCTGGGGGCGCGTCTCACCCGTGCCGACGGCATGGCCGTCTACCGCTACCTGCCGAAGACCGTCGGCGACCCGACCGTGGAGTGGGTGCGCCGCGCCGTGCTGGCCGGACATTCGGACGACGTGCAGCTGACGCTGAAGGGCGATCTTGCCGCATTCCCGTTCGACCACGGGGAGGGCCTGTTCCGCGTCGAGGCGCACATCCGCGACGGCGTGCTCGACTACGTGCCGGGCTGGCCGCGCATCGACGGCATCGCGGCGCGGCTGCTCTTCCAGGGGCGGACCATGGAGGTGACGTCGGAGCAGGCGCGCATCTACGACACCGCGCTGTCGTCGGTAAAGGTGGCGATTCCGGACCTGCTGCATCACGACGAGCAGCTGCTGGTCGACGGCCAGGCTGCCGGCCCGCTCCAGGATTTCATCCGGTTCGCCAATGCCAGTCCGGTTCATGCCCGGCTGCGCGGCTTCACCGTCGGCCTGGAGGGCAGCGGCCCGGCGAAGCTCGCGCTCAGCCTGCGCGTGCCGCTGCGTCGCAGCCACGA
Source organism: Thiobacillus sp. SCUT-2 (assembly GCF_035621355.1). Lineage (NCBI taxonomy): Bacteria > Pseudomonadati > Pseudomonadota > Betaproteobacteria > Nitrosomonadales > Thiobacillaceae > Thiobacillus > Thiobacillus sedimenti. The sequence goes on from NZ_CP141769.1 coordinate 593,888, forward strand.
CACGACCGTCGCCGGCCGGCTGTCGCTTCAGGGAGACGCCCTGCAGTCCCCGGCGCTGCCGCGGCTCGAGCAGGTGCGGGGCGACGTCGACTTCACCGGAACCAGCCTGGCGGCGACCAACCTCGCCGCGCAATTCCTCGGCGGCCCGCTGCGTCTGGACGCCGCCACGCGCGGCGGGCGCGTCCAGGTGCTGGCGCAGGGACGCGCGACCGCGGCGGGCCTGGGCGGCTGGCTCGGTGACGCATGGAAGTCGCGCCTGTCGGGGCAGACGGCATGGCGCGGCCAGATCGATCTCGATCCGGCGGGCGATCGTCTGCGCGTCGAGTCCGATCTGGTCGGCTTGGCCAGTGGCCTGCCGGCGCCGCTCGCCAAGCCCGCTGCGCAGCCGCTGCCGCTGTTGGTCACGCGGCAGCCGCAGGGCGACGGTGTGCTGAGCGAAGTGCGCGTGGGCCGGATCGTCGATGCGGTCTGGCGCAGCACGGCAGATGGTCGCCTGGGCCGCGGTGAAATCCGCTTCGGTGGCGTGGCCGCGCTGCCCGCCGAACCCGGCTTGCGGCTGGCGGGCAGCGGACAGGGACTGGACCTGTCGGGCTGGATGGGCTTGCTGCCGGAAGGCGGGGGCGAAGGCGGCCTGCCGGTGGCGTCGATCGATCTCGGCTTCGACGCGTTCGACCTGATGGGGCGGCGCTACCAGGGCATACGCCTGACGGGGCGCAGCCGTGGCGGCATCCTGCGCACCCAGGTGAGCGGGCGCGGCGTGAACGGGACCCTGACGTATCGTCCGGCCGGCGAGCAGCCTGCCCGGGTGTCGGCGCAGTTCAGGGAACTGACGATCCCGCCCAGGCTGGCGGCGTCCGGCACCGAGCCCGGACCCAGCCTGAAGGCGTCCGACTTCCCGATGCTCGACGTCACCGTCGATGATTTCCGTCTGCAGGATCATGCCCTCGGGCGCCTCGAAGCCGTGGCGCACGGCGCCCCCCAGGGGCTCGTCATCGACAGCCTCCAGCTGACGCATCCGGACAGCGTGTTCCGCATGAGCGGCCTGTGGCGAGAGGGCGGGATCGGCGAAACCCGCGCCGACATCAGCCTCGACGTTCTCGATGCCGGTCGCATGCTGGCGCGCTTCGGCTACCCCGACACGCTCAGGCGCGGCACGGCCGAAATCCGCGGCAATGCCGCGTGGGAGGGATCGCCCGCCGATTTCGCCCTGGCGACCCTGGCGGGCCAGGTCGATTTCAGGGCGAAGGGCGGCCAGTTCCTCAAGCTCGATCCGGGCGCCGGCAAGCTGCTCGGCGTGCTGAGCCTGCAATCGCTGCCGCGCCGGTTGAACTTCGATTTCCGTGATATCTTCAATCAGGGCTATGCCTTCGACGACATCGGCGCGACGCTGCGCATCGCGCGCGGCGTGGTCTACAGCGACGACTTCCGGATGCGCGGGCCGGCGGCGAAGGTGAACATGTCGGGGCTGGCCGACCTCAACCAGGAAACCGTGCAGCTGCGGGTCAAGGTGATCCCGAAGTTGTCCGAAAGCGTCGCCGTGGCCGGCGCGCTCCTGGGAGGACCGCTGGCCGGCGTGGGTGCGCTGGCGGCACAGAAGCTGTTGCGCGACCCGTTCGAGGAGGTCATCAGCCAGGAATACATGGTGACCGGTTCGTGGCAAAGCCCCGATGTGACGCGCTTGCCGAAGACGAAGGCCCCCGCGGACAATCCCGTGACCGAACCTTGATCGTGGAACTTGTAGATGACGACGAAGAAACCCGCTAAGACCACCGTGGCACGCTCCAAGGGCGCGCAAGTGAAGAAACCGGCACCGCAGGCGGGCACCGTGCGGGTGGCGGCGATCCAGATGGCCTCCGGACCGAACGTGTCCGCGAACCTGGCGGAGACCGAGCGCCTGATCGAACTGGCCGTCGAAGGCGGCGCGCGTCTCGTGGTGCTGCCGGAATTCTTCTGCATCATGGGCATGAAGGACGCCGACGTGGTGAAGGCGCGCGAGGCCGAGGGCGACGGACCGATCCAGAGCTTCCTGTCGCGCATCGCGAAGAAGCACAAGATCTGGCTGATAGGCGGCTCGGTCCCGCTGCAGGCGGACGTCGCCAACAAGGTGCGCAACAGCTGCCTGGTGTACGACGAACGCGGCAAGCAGGTGGCGCGCTACGACAAGATCCACCTGTTCGGCCTCGACCTCGGCAACGAGCGCTACCAGGAATCCAGCCTGATCGAGCCGGGCGACAAAGTGGTCGTCGTCAACAGCCCGTTCGGCCGCATCGGCCTGTCGATCTGCTACGACCTGCGCTTCCCCGAGCTCTACCGCGCGATGCCCGACGTCGACATCATCGTGGTACCGTCGGCGTTCACCGCGACCACCGGGCGCGCGCACTTCGAGACGCTGATCCGCGCACGCGCGATCGAGAACCTCGCCTACGTCGTCGCGCCGGCGCAGGGCGGCTACCACCTGTCGGGCCGCGAGACCCACGGCGACAGCATGATCGTCGACCCTTGGGGGGTGGTGCTCGACCGCCTGCCGCGCGGTTCCGGCGTCGTCATCGCCAACATCAACCCGGCCTACCAGGCGAGCCTCAGGAAGAGCCTGCCCGCGCTGCAGCACCGCTTCATCCCCTGCCAGCAGATCGCGGTCGACGTGCTCGAGCGCCGCACCGCGGCGAAGCGCGAAGCCAAGTAAGGAATGCCCATGAATCCCACCGACGCCTTCGTCCCCATCCAGACCGCCGAGCAGCTGTTCCGCTCGGCCGAGTCGACGCTGCTGACGCCGAACGGGCTCGACGCCGACAAGCTTGCGCCGGTATTCAGCCGCCTGCTGACCCATGACGTCGACTACGCCGACCTGTATTTCCAGTATTCGCGTTCCGAAGGCTGGAGCCTCGAGGAGGGCCAGGTCAAGTCGGGCAGCTTCAACATCGACCAGGGCGTCGGCGTGCGCGCGATCTCGGGCGAGAAGACCGCGTTCGCGTATTCCGACGACATCAGCCTCGACGCGCTCGGCGCCGCCGCCGACGCCACCCGCGCGATCGCCCGCGCCGGCCAGCAGCGCCAGGCGGCCATCGCGACGCGCGGCGAAGGCCGCCTGCTGTACAACGGCGTCGATCCGCTCGCGAGCCTCGACGACCCCGCCAAGGTCGCGCTGCTCGAGCGCCTGGAGAAGAAGGCGCGCGCGATGGATCCGCGCGTTATCCAGGTGATGGCGAGCCTCGCTTCCGAATATGAAGTCATCTTCGTCGCGCGCTCCGACGGGCATCTGGCGGCCGACGTGCGTCCGCTGGTGCGCCTGTCGCTGCAGGTCATCGCCGAGCAGAACGGCCGCCGCGAGCAGGGCTCGGGCGGCGGCGGCGGCCGCTTCGACTACGGCTACTTCACCGACGACATCCTCGAGAAGTACGCGCGCCAGGCCGTGCACCAGGCCCTCGTCAACCTCGACGCACGCCCCGCGCCCGCCGGCACCATGACCGTCGTCCTCGGCTCCGGCTGGCCCGGCATCCTGCTGCACGAAGCGATCGGCCACGGCCTCGAGGGCGACTTCAACCGCAAGGGCAGCTCGGCCTTCTCCGGCCGCATCGGCGAACGCGTCGCCGCGCCCGGCGTCACCGTGATCGACGACGGCACCATCCCGCTGCGCCGCGGCTCGCTCAACGTCGACGACGAAGGCAACCCCACCCAGCGCACCGTGCTGATCGAGGACGGCATCCTCACCGGCTACATGCAGGACATGATGAACGCGCGCCTGATGGGCATGAAACCCACCGGCAACGCCCGCCGCGAGTCCTACGCGCACCTGACCATGCCGCGCATGACGAACACCCTCATGCTCGGCGGCGACAAGCCCCCGCACGAGATCATCGCCTCGGTGAAGAACGGCCTCTACGCCGTCAACTTCGGCGGCGGCCAGGTCGACATCACCAGCGGCAAGTTCGTCTTCTCCGCCGCCGAGGCCTACATGATCGAAGACGGCAAGATCACCTACCCGGTGAAAGGCGCGACGCTCATCGGTAACGGCCCCGACGCGCTCACGCGCGTCTCCATGATCGGCAACGACATGGAGATGGATTCCGGTGTCGGCACCTGCGGCAAGGAGGGGCAGAGCGTGCCGGTGGGCGTGGGGCAGCCGACGCTGAGGATCGACGGGTTGACGGTGGGCGGGACGGCTTGACCCAGAGACGGCTCGCAAAGCATATTCCGCCGGCCAGTTGCCCGCTGAGATGATAAAGAAGCTCGTTATCTACGGCGTAATAGCTTTCGCCGTATATCAAGGCGCGAGTTTGTACACGACATATACCTTGGCTGAAAAGGTTTCAGTCTGTGGGGCGCGCTATGGAGTGCCGCAGGAAATTGATAAGTCTAAGTTGACGCGCGACGACTTCTTGGCAAGCGCTAAGTCATGGCGTTGCGTAAAGCGAGATCAGAACTTCCTGGAGGCATTGTTTTTCAAGGTGCCCGATACATGGACCAATCCTCCGAGACCCTATGTTGATCCGCCCTTCAGCCCAGAGGAGTTGGCTGATAATTTCGTGGTTGATAAGGAAATCCGGAAGGATCTGCAACTGCTGGCAAACGCCTACGATGATGAACACGGACGATTGATGGAGCTCATGGGGTTAGCGACTGAGAGCAGCGGCAGGAAGCTCGATAAACAAACGATTGATCGAAAATATGGCAAGGTCTCAGAAGGATTCAGGTCTGTCGCAGCAAGGTTTTCTGGAGTTCGTCTTCAAACGCGTCAGGTGAACGCATTGAACGGAGAAATCGTCGCCTCTCTGAAACAGATCGCCTCGGATGGTGAAGAAATCAGATCGCTGCTGATTTCCGTTAACAGCGACATCGAGCAGAGTGAGTCCATCTTGGCGATGCCAAAGAGTGCCATTGCTGATAACAGAGTGAAGTTGCTGCAAATTCAAGATCGCCTAACGCTTGCTGAGGCGAGGGTAAAGACGATGCTCGTGGAGCTGGATAAAGATCGAGACAATGCGATGCAGGCCATCGACGCGTTGGACACGCTTGCTCGGAAGCATGGCGTCAGTCTGAAATAATCAAGCCCGCGTAGGGCGCAATAATAAAAAGACATTGGGTCGGATATGTGTCACAACACAGGCCCCAAAAACATCCAGTCATTACCGTCCTGGTTTTGACTTTTCTCCCCTTGCAGCCCCGCCGAAAACCGGGCCTGCCGGGCGGATCAGCGGCGAAGGTGTTTGAGCCCCGCCCTCAAAAAAACCAATTAAAAACAGCAAGGCGGGGCGAGTTCTTCGCCGCCCATCCGGCAGGCTCGATTTTCGGGAATTCGGGGCTGTCGGGGTCGCCTTCTTTTGGTTCCTTTTCTTGGCGGGACAAGAAAAGGAACTAGCTGCCGGGCTACCCCCGGCCAACGGGCGGTGGTCCTGCGAACATATTGGCTACAGCGAACAGGCCCTTCGACAAGCTCAGGGCGAACGGTGCGGAGGGTAGTGGGCTGCCTGGATTGCAGCGGAGTGCGAGCGCAGACTGGATTGCTTCGCTGCACTCGCAATGACGGGCCATCTCAGACCAGCGTCTCCAGCGGCCTCGGCTCCCCGATCAGGTACCCCTGCACGCAATCCACGCCCATCTCCGTCAGTTTGGCGAGCGTCTCCCCGTCCTCGACGAAGCCCGCCACGGTCTTGATGCCGAGGAAGCTGCCGGTCTCGAGGATCGAGCGCACCAGCGCCTCGTCGATCATGCTGGTGCCGAGTTCGCGCACGAGCGCGCGGTCGATCTTCAGGTAGTCGAGCTTCATGCTCTTCAGGCGCGTGTAGGAGCTGGTGCCGGCGCCGAATTCGTCGAGCGTGAAACGGCAGCCGTGGCGCTGCAGCTGGCGCATGAAGAGCTGGGTCTGGGCGTGGCCCCCGACGGCGTCGGCCTCGCTGATCTCGAAGATGAGCTTGTCGCCGGGGAGGTCGCCGCGCGCGAGATCGGCAAGCAGCAGTTTCAGGAACAGCGGATTGGTGACCGACTGGCCGGAGAGGTTGATCGCGAAGCCGCCCAGCGTGGCGACGCGCTCGGGGTGCGCGCGCATCCAGTGCAGCACGCTTTTCACCACCCAGCGGTCGATCTCGGTGACGCGTTGCAGGCGTTCGGCGACGGCGATCAGGTCTCGGGTTGCAATGCTGGCCTCGCCCTGGGTCACGGGATGCAGCAGCACTTCGTGGTAGAGCGCCGTGCGCGCGGCATCGGCTGCGGCGACGACGGGCTGGCAGTTCAGGCTGAGCTGGTTGTGCGCGAGGATGTCCGTGAGCCGGTGCGCCCATTCGGCCAGCGCCAGCACGCCGCCGGCATCGGCCTCGCTGCCGTAGACGACGACCCGCGCGCCGGATTCGCGCGCGCCCGCGCAGGCGGCGTTGGCGTTGTCGTAGTATGCCTCCGGCGTGAGGCAGTCGCGGGTCCACATGAGGCCTGCGGCCGCGTCGACGCGGTAGCGGATGCCGTTGATCTCCTGCGGCTGGCCGGCGATGGCGCGCAGCAGCGCGTCGGCCTGGGCTTCCGCCGACGCCTGGCCAGCCGCCTCGATCCAGAATGCGATGCCGGATTCGCCGGCACGGGCGAGCAGGGCGTCGGGCGGCAGCAGCGCGGGCAGGATCTGCGCGTACTCGCGCAGGATCGGCGTGCGGATCTCGGCGCCGACGGCTTCGCCGGCGGGCGTCGTGATGTCGAGCTGGACCACGCCGACGGCGTAGCCGCCGTCGGCGGCCTGGCTCCGCAGCCAGGCGCGGCGGATGGCGCGGAAGAAGCTCTTGCGGTTGGCGAGTCCGGTGGCGGGGTCGTGCGAGGACTGCCAGACCAGGTCGCGCTGCATCTTCTGGATCATCGCGCTGTAGGAGCGATCCATCAGCGGCAGCTCGAGGTCTTCGGCCCAGTGTGCGTCGCCGCTCTCCAGTGACTGCAGCAGGTCGGTGCGCTTGAGGTCGAGCTTCTTGATGCCGCGGTAGTTGGCGAACACGTAGACCGGTGGCTGGTCGCCGATCCAGATCAGATTGAGCGGCGTGTCGAACGATTTGAATTGCAGCCAGTCGCCGACGCGCAGGCGTTCGGCGAGGGTGTCCTGCGTCTCGGTCAACGGTTCGGTGGCGGCATCGGTCAGCCGGGCGGCGACCGGGGTGCGCGGGTGCTGCGACTTGTCCTCGTCGAACAGCACGCTGGCGAGCTGGTCGACGATGCGGTCCTGCGCGAACTTGTCGGCGCAGACGTGGGTGAGCGCCTGGTCGATGCGCTGCAGCAGGGTCTGGATTTCGGCGGTGGTCGCGCCGGCGTGCTCGGGGTCGAGCCACACGCAGAGCTGCTCGAGCACGCGCCAGGCCTCGCGCGCCTCGTCGCTGTCGCTGCCGTGGCGAATTTCGGCCATCAGCAGCACGTTGCGCCAGCCGCCGTTCAACAGCTCGATCACCGCATTGGGGATCGGGCGCTCGTCGAGCCGCGCCAGCAGTTCGCGCAGAATGCGCTGCTTGGCGACCTCGGCGCGCTGGCGGCCTTCGCACATCTCCTGCAGGCGGAAGATGCGCGCGGCGCGCTCGTTGAGCAGCGGCTTGACCACGCGCTCGAGCTGGGTGCGCGCTTCCTCGAACACCCCCGGGTTCCTGTCGGCCTCGGCGTTGATGCGGTCGGTCCAGCGGTTCATCAGCCGCAGCAGGCGCTGGTCGGCGATCTTGCCGTCGTCGCCCGCCACCATGCTGATGCGGTCGAGCGTGTTCAAGACCTTGTGCGCAGGGTGGGCGGGCGAGCTGAGGAAGGCCGGGTCGGCCATCGCGAGCTTGATGAGGCTCGCCTCGAGCTGCTGGAAGAACGGCCGCATGCCGTCGCTGATCGACTTCTCCGCGTGCATGGTGTCGAACAGTGCACCGAACATGTCGACCGAATGCTGCATTTCCACCGTGACGGCCGGCGGCAGTGCGCCGGCGGCGGCCAGGCGCTGCAGCACCGGCGAGTGGGCGACGCCGGGCGTGTATCCCCCGTCGGGGCGGATGCCGCCCGGCGCGCCGGCGGGCATGGCGGCGCCAGGCGTGGCCTCACCGGGTAAGCCGCCCCCCCAGGCGGGCGTGCCGCTGCCGCCGGGCGCGAGGGAACGGCCGCCCTCGCCGGCGGCGACGGAAGCGGACGCCTGCCCGCTTGCCGGCTGGCCACGGAAGAAATCCATCAGGGAACCGGCGAGCCGGCTCAGGGTGCCCTGCGGGGGGGCGGAGGGAGGCACGGAGGCGGTCGCTTCCACGGCCGCGGGGTGAACACTGCCGGGGGTGCTGCGCTCGGGCGTCACCACCGGCCGATACTTCGCCGCTTCGGCCTCGGACACC